>VBFD01000114.1:0-46641 GCA_005883585.1 Chloroflexota bacterium | reverse complement strand
TCTGCGACCGACAGATCGACATGGTCATCTCGGGCGGCGTCAACATCTACCCGGCGGAGATCGAGGCAGTGCTTCACGCCCATCCGGCCGTGATGGACGCCGCTGTGATCGGGGTCCCGGACGAGCAGTGGGGCGAGTCGGTCAAGGCGGTGGTCCAGTTGAGACCCGGGATGGACGCGACCGCCGCCGAGCTGATCGCGTTTTGCGACCAGAGACTCGCCGGCTACAAGAAGCCCCGCTCCATCGACTTCGTCGACGAGCTCCCGCGCGATGCAGCCGGCAAGCTCCTGAAGAGGAAGGTCCGCGAGCCTTACTGGGCGGGGATGACCCGGCGCGTCTGATTCAACGAGTCAGGCTGCGACCAGCCTGCGCACGTAGTCGAGCGAGCGCTTGATGCCGGTCAGCGGCTTCTCGTCATTCGATCCCAGCCGGATATCCTGATCGATCGAGTACCAACCTCGGTATCTCGACCGCCGCAATGTCTCGACCACGTCGTCGACGCGCGCGTCTCCGCTGCCCAACGCTTTGAACAACCCCTCGCTCACCGCCTGCGCGTAATCGACGCGGTTCTCGCGAACCTGGCGTGCAAGCTTGGCGTCGACATCGTTCAGGCGGACGTGCTGAATGCGGCCCGCGGCCAGCTCCAGCACCTCCATCGGGTCGGCCCCCACCGTCACCAGGTGTCCCGGGTCGAAGCAGATGCCGGCCTCGGTGCCCACCAGCAACCGTTCGATGTCGGAAGGTCCCTGAATCATCGTGCCGAACCGAGGCAGCACGGCGAGCCGGAGGCGGTGACGCGCGCAGACGTGCTCGACGGAGCCGATCAGGTGAAGGAGGTGCGCCCATCCCGCGCTGTCGAGCACGATGCCGTGCGCGGCGCCAGCGCCGCGTGGCGCGATCGCCGAAAGCACGAGCGTCTCCGCGCCGACCGCGGCGAGCCAGCTGGCCTGGCCGTCGATGTGAGCCAGCTCGGAGGCACGTATGTCGTGGTGATGGAGGACCGCGTGAGCCTGGCCGGAGACCACGCGCAGCCAGTGCCGGCGGATGAGCAGCTTGGCCTGGTCGCTGCGGTCCGGCAGGAAGCCCGGCGGTCCCGCCTCGATCGCGGCGATGCCCAGGGACCACACCTCCGAAAGGACCCGCTCGGCTTCGAGCTGATGGCCCCAGTCCGGCACGTCGCTCACACCCCAGGATGCGGGAGAGAGCGCGATGCGCAAGCCACCCCTGTCGCGCGACGGTCGCCGTCCGGGAACCCTCTGCAACGCGCGGCCAAGCACGGCCCAGAGATTAACCGGATGCTCAATGCTAGGCTGGACCTTCGTCGATGAGCAGAGCCCAAATCGATCTCGAGTTGCGCCCCGCGACGCCGGTGGATGCGAAAGCGGTTTCCGACCTGGAGACTGCGCGGCATCCCGACGATCCAGCTGATCCGGCGATGGTCGGATTCTGGTGGACGACGATGCCGGCCGGCGAGGTGCACGTGCGCTTCATGGCCGAACGCGATGGTTCGGCTATCGCGTACGTGATGGCGCGCCACCGTCCGTGGGACGACGGGTCTGGGCGATTCGGGACGATGCGGATCCTCTTGCATCCCGAGCTGTGGAGTGGCGAGCGTTATGGGCACCTGGTCGACATCGCCGAAGCGTGGCTCAGGGACCAGGCCGCCGCTATAGCAGTCATTCGCGTACGGGCCGATTTCACCGATGAGGTTCGGGTTCTCCAGGCTCGCTCTTACAACGAGGTGCGGCGTGGGCGCCCGTGGGAGCTCGACCTCGCGGCCAATCGCGCAAGCCTGCTGGCCGGTGCCGAGCTGAGCCGGAAGCGGATGTCCGAACAGGGAGTGCGCCTCCTGACGCTCGACCGCGACGACGATCCCGATCGTCTGGCCAAGCTGCACGCCACGTCGGTCGAGGCCGAGCAAGATATCCCGACCACCGTGCCCTCACCCAGGATGCCCTACGACGAATGGCACCACCTGTGGTTCGGCAACCCAGGGCTCCGCGCCGACCGCATCTGGATCGCTCGTCAAGGCGAGGCGATCGTCGGCCTGTCAGCGATCGAGTACCCACCGACTCGCGGCTGCCCGTGGACCGCATTCACCGGAACCGCACGCAGGGTTCGAGGGCGCGGTATCGCGCGGGCGTTGAAATACCAAACCGTGGCGCAGGCCATCGCCCTCGGCGCCGACCGGATTCGGACCGAAAACGATGGAGAGAACGCGCCCATTCTTCACGTCAACGCCGAGATGGGCTACGTGCCCATCGAACCGGTGCTCGAGCTACACCGCCCGCTCGCATCGTGAGCGACGCTCCTTACGGCGTCCGCACCCTGCCGGAGCTCTACAAGGAGTGGGCCGCGAGCGGCATGATCGCCAACATCGGGACCCGGCTGGTCGAGATCGGCTCGGGCACGCTCGTGCTGGAGGGCAACCTCACCGCGGAGGCGCATGGTTTTCCTACGAGCAGGGGACCGATCGTCCACGGGGGAGCGATCGCGACCCTCGCGGATGAGACTCTCGCTTCGGTCGCTTTCACCCTGGCGGAGGAGGGTGAGACCACAGCGACCGCCGACCTGAAGGTCGATTATTACCGGCCGGGGAAGCCGGGCCGGCTCATCTGCCGCGCTCGGGTGCGCCATCGCACCCGGAGGCTCGCCTTCTGCGAGGCGTCGGTCGAACAGGAAAGTGGCGAGATCATCGCCGAGGCGCGCGCGGTGATCGCCTACGTAAGGGCGTAGTGATCCGGGAGGCGACGCTCGACGACGCGGCTGCGATCGCCCGCGTGCACGTGTCGAGCTGGCGGTCGACCTATCGAAGCATGCTGCCCGCCGATTTCCTGGCGTCGCTCAGCGAGAGCGGCTACGCAGAGAGATGGAAGCGCGTCATCGCCGAGGCCACGTCGAAGGTCTACGTTGCTGAAGACGGGACCGATGTTGTCGGTTTCGCTTCGGGTGGCCGCGAGCGCGCCGGCGAGACCGGCTATGAAGGCGAGATCTATGCGATCTACGTGCTCGACAGCGCGCAGCGCCGCGGATTCGGACGCGAGCTGGTGCGGGCGACCGTCGCCGGCCTGCGCGAGCTCGGTCTGGGCGACATGATCATCTGGGTCCTCCGTGACAACCAGGCGGCGCGCGCTTTCTACGAGCGGCTGGGAGGCGTCTACGTGCGTGCGCAGCCCATCACCATCGGCCTTACGACTCTCGAAGAGGTTTCGTATGGATGGCAGCGGCTCGACGACGTGCACTACTGAGCCAGCTGCCGCCCGCTGCCCCTACCACGCAGAACGTGGTGATGGCGAGGAACGAGTACGCCGGTCCGATCGTGAAAAGGTAACCGCCGGCGAGTGCGCCCACGATCTGTATCGACGTCTGCACGGTCTGGAAGACTCCTTGCGTGCGGCCCTGGTATCCGGGTTCCGCGTGGCGGCTCACCTCGGCGATCAGGCTCGGGGCGCCCGAGATCGTGAAGGCGCCCTCGATCAGACCGAGGCCGATCAGCCACGGAACCGACGCGATGAACGGATAGATCGATGAGAAGAAAGCCGTGACCAGCAGCGAGCCCACGATCAGCTTGTGGGCGCCGAACCGATCACCAAGCGCGCCGGCGCGCGCGCTGACGAGGAGGGCGGGGATGCCGAAGGTCGCGAACGAGATCCCCACTGCAAGCGTCGTCGCGCCTCGGTAGGTCATGTAGAGCGACCAGATCGTGTCGAAGGTGCCGATCATGTACGACGTCCCAGCGCCAAGGACGATTAGCGGCAGCAGCGACCGCGCGATGCGGATCGCGCTCAGAGGGGCTTCGGCCTTCTGCTCCAGGCGCACATTCGCAATCGTTGCGATGGGGATTGCGGCCAGCCCCGAGACGATCGCGGCGACCACGAACACGACACTCAGGTTGGCGAGCGCGATGATCCCGCCGATGGCGGGGCCGATGATGATGCCGACCATGTTGGTCGACTGCATGACCCCGAATGCCCTGCCGAGCCTGTTCGGCGGAGCGACCTCGGCGATGAGGCCGTTGGCCGCGGGCCAGAATGCACCCGCCGCCGCACCGTGGACGAAACGCACCGCGATGAAAGCGGCGAGCGGCAGGTGCGGCAGGTAGGCGAGAAACAGAACCGCCTCGCTCGCCAGCGCCACGATCATCACCGGACGGGCGCCGAAGCGATCCGCGGCCCAGCCTGCCGGATACCGGATCAGCGCGTTGGCGAGGAGACCCGACGCAAAAACCGCGCCCACGAGTGCCGCCGAGCCACCGCGGCGCGACAGGAAGATGGGCAGCAGGGGCAGGAAGAACCAGAAGCCGACCGAGGCCAGCAGGTTGCATCCGTAGAGCGTCCACAGAGTTCGCCGCTGCATCGCTTCCGGAATACTGGCAGAGCACATGAGCGGCCTGGCAGAGCTCGAATGGGACCTCATTCCCTACACACCTCAATCCGCCCACATGCACATGGCTTTGGACGAGACGCTGCTGCAGAAAGTCATCGCAGGCGAACGGCGGCCGACCGTGCGCTTCTGGGAATGGATCGAGCCGGCACTCGTCATCGGCTCGCACCAATCGGTCGTCAACGAGGTCGACACCCTCGCGGCCAAAACGCTCGGGTTCACGATCACGCGGCGGATGAGCGGCGGCGGCACCATGCTTTGCGAGCCCGACCGGACGATCACCTACTCGCTATACGTTCCGGCGACGGCCGTCGCCGGACTGTCGTTCCGGCAGTCCTACGCCGCCCTCGACGCCTGGGCGGTGCGTTCGTTCGTCGCCCTCGGCGTGCCGGCGAGCTATCGCGAGATCAACGACATCATCTCGCCGCGTGGAAAGATCGCCGGCGCGGCGCAAGCGCGAAGGCGTGGCTTCGTCCTCCACCACACGACCGTCGCGCACACGATGGACCCCGACCTTCTGCCAAGGCTGATTCGCGTCGGGCGGGACCGATTATCTGAGCGCGGAGTCCGCAGCGCGGAGAAGGCGGTCTCGCCGCTGTCGTGGTTCACCTCGATGGGCTGCGCCGACGTGGCGCACCACATGGAGCGGTCGTTCGCCGCCGACTTCCGCACGCACGAAACCGAGCTGTCAGGCGAAGAGCTCGAGGCCGCAAGAGAGCTGGTCGCGACCAAATACGCGACCGCAGCCTGGGTGAACCGGCTGCCCTAAATTCTCAGCTCATCTCGCGCCACGAAGCGATCAGCTCCGGGCACTGGTGCACGTGCTCGCGGTAATGCTCGCGCAGCCAGCCCAGGATGTCGTCAGGGCTGGTCGGGTAGGGGTCCTGTCCCTCGCCGTAGACGACGGGAGTCTTGAGCGACCAGTCCGCCTCGCCGATGCCCGCGGCCGACTCTCTCACGGACCTATGGAGCGCGGACATCTCTTCGAGTGCCGGCTTGCGCTCAGGAGCGGTGAGGCCCGCTTTGGCCCTCTTGTTGGCCGCCGTGGATTCTTCTGGCCGGTCCAGCGGTTGCAGTTCGTGATGCGGGTCGGCTTTGACTCCATCGAGCACCCGGCTGTAATGGACGAGGACCCAGTTCACGTGGACTTGAAGGCCGCCGAGCGCGTAGTCGTCGCCAGGCTTGAGGTAAGAAAGCGCCGCGTCCGGCACCTGCGCGAAGACTGCCTCCCACTCCGCGCGAGCGGCGTCGAAGTCGGACAGCGCGGCATCGCGATCCACGGGGGCTAAGGTACAGCGTTATGACCCGCACGCAGAGGTGGACGCTGGTCGCGGCGGTGCTCGCGTCCGCCACTGTCTTCCTCGATTCCACAGTCGTCAACGTCGCCCTGCCGCGCATCGGCCGTGAGCTCCCACACCCGCTGCTGGGCGTGCTCGAAGGCCAGACCTACGTCTACACGGGCTACCTGCTGTCGCTGAGCACGCTCCTGATCCTGGCCGGCGCCCTGACCGACGCCTACGGTAGGCGCCGCGTCTTCATGCTCGGGCTCGCCGGTTTTGGCATCACCTCGGCGCTTTGCGGCCTCGCGCCGAACCTGGAGACCCTGGTCGTCCTCAGGGTCCTGCAGGGGATCGCGGGCGCGTTCCTCGTCCCCGGCTCGCTGGCCCTGATCACCGCCACCTTCAGCGGGCCGCTTCAAGGTCGCGCTTTCGGCATCTGGTCGGGAGCCTCATCGGGCACGACCCTGCTCGGGCCGGCCGTGGGTGGGCTGCTGGTCGACACGATTTCGTGGCGCGCGGCCTTCTTCATCAACATTCCGATCACAGCCATCGCCATCTACGCCACCTGGCGCCACGTGCCCGAGAGCCGCGCAGAGCGGCCGCCATCCGGCTTCGACTGGCTGGGCGCGATCATCGTCGGCGTCGCGGTCGGGGGACTAGCGTTCGGCGCCGTCTACGGTCAGCAGCGCGAGTGGCGGGATCCCGTCGCGTACGTGATGCTCGCGGTCGGGGCCATCGCGACGATAGGCCTCCCCTTCTACATGGCTCGAGCGCGCAACCCGCTCATCCCGCTGAGCCTTTTCAAGTCGCGCGCGTTCACGACCATCAACATCTCGACGCTTCTGATCTACGGGGCGTTGTACGTGTCCGGCTACAACCAGGCCCTGTTCGTCCAGGGCACGCTCGGCTACACCGCGGTCGCGGCCGGGCTGATGTTCATCCCCGGTGGCCTCCTGCTGACGTTGATGTCGCCGCGATTCGGAACGCTCACCGGCAAATACGGGGCGCGGCCCTTCCTGATCGTCGGGCCGCTGGTGATGGCCGCCGCATGTCTCCTGTACGCGCGCGTGCCGGCCACCTCCGCGGCCTGGACCCTGAACCCGCACTCCGCCTCGAGCGTCCTTCCGCCGGTGTCGTACCTGGTGGACTTCCTGCCGGCGACGATCGTCTTCGGACTCGGGCTGGGGATCATGGTCGCGCCCCTGACGGCCGCGTTGATGGCGTCGGTGCCGGTCGCCAACGCCGGCCTCGCGTCTTCGATCAACAACGCGATCTCGCGCATCGGCCCGCAGCTCGCAGGCGCCGTTGTCTTCATTGCCGTGACCGCAGTCTTCTACGCGTCGCTGGCTTCGAAGGTTCCGGGCATCGACCCCAACTCGCCCACTCTGAGGGCTGAGGTGAGCCCGCTCAACAGGCCGACGACAAGCGCGCCCGCGGATGTGGCCGCGCAGGCGCGCTACGCGTCAGCCGACGCATTCCACACCGCCATGCTCATCTCGGCCGGCCTGCTGCTGGCAGGCGCGGCCGCCAACGCGATCGGCGTCGCTCCGAAGCAGCCCGAGTCCGAGCCGGCGGTCACAAAGGCGGTGGCTTAGCCGCTAGCTCGCGTAGTTGTGCTGCTGCAGCCACGCCGTCGCGACGGCGTCGGCGTCCTGGTGCTGGATCGAGACTTGCGAGTTCAAGGTCACCAGGTCAGCCGTGGTCAGCTTCGCGTCGATCGCGTTGAGCACCTTCTTGACCTCGTCGCTCGCCGCGGCCTGACGGAGGATCGGGACCACGTTGTCCGCGTTCTCGAGGTGCTTGTCGTCCTGAAGCACGACCAGCCCGAGCGAGTTGAGGTCACCGTCGCTGCTGAACACCAGGCCGACGTCGATGCTGCCGTTCTTGAACGCGGCGCGCGTCAGGGGCCCATCGGTGTCGAGCGGCTTGAAGGCCTTGAAGGTGATGCCATATGTGTTTTTGAGCCCGGGTTGGCAGAAAGGACGCGTCGGGCATTCGGGCCCGGCGCCCAGGGTCAGCTGGCTGCCGATCGGCGCGAGGTCGGACAGCTTGGTGAGGCTGAACTTGGTCTGGGTGGCCTTGGTGACCGCGAATGCGTTCTGGTCGACGGCCGCCGAGGGGTCGAGCGCGACGAGCCCAAGCGGCGCCAGGTGGCTGTTGAGCTTGGTCGTGGTGGCGGTGGCGTCGCCATTGGCTTCGCCGGCGCCCTTGTTGTAGAACTCGAGGTCGGTCGCCGCGTAGCCGGGATACACGTCGATCTGGCCCGACTCGAGCGCAGGCGCTACGACCTCGCGCGTACCCAGCAGCAGCTTGTAGTTGATCGTGTAACCGTCGTGCGCGAGCGCCTGGCCGTAGATCTCGGCCAGGATGCTGCTCTCGGGGAAGTTGAAACCCGCAACAGTGAGCGTGCCCTTGGAAGCCGGGCTCGGATTCCCGCCACCGCCGGTGCTTCCACACGCGGCGGCCACGAAAACCAGTGTGGCGACCGCCGCCAGGAATCTCCCAGAACCGAGCTTTGAATTCATCGAACCCTTCTCCTTGCCACCCGTGTGTTTGCCGATCCACCCAGGGGTCCCCGCGAACTCACGGCGTCAGCCTCTGAGTTCGTGGGGGTTAAACCGCGGGCTTGGCTTGATTCTTCCATTTATGCGGTCTTGAAAGTTGTCGCGCGGCGGGCGACGGGCGCCCGCTGAAGCCTGATCCCGCGGGGGACGAGCACCCGTTCCAGCGCCGAAAGTGAGAGCTCGGTCGCCATCGCCAGCACCGCCACCAGCACCGCGCCCGCGGCCAATTTCGTGTAGTCCTGCTGTGCGAAGCCGTCGATTATGTACCGGCCGAAACCGCCGCCCGCGATCAGCGCCGCCAGAGTCGCCGTCGCCACGACCTGCACGGCGGAGGTCCTGATGCCTGCCATCACAAGCGGTACCGCCAGTGGTAACTCCACGCGCAAGAGCTGCGCCAGCTCTCGATAGCCCATCCCCCGCGCCGCCTCTTTGACGTCGGGGTCGACCTCGCTAAGGCCGACGTAGCTGTTGGTGACCATCGGGGGAATCGCCAGTGCGACAAGCGCGACGAGGACCGGCAGGTTGCCGAGGCCGAGTACCTGGAAGGCGATCACGAGGACGCCGAACGAGGGCAGCGCGCGCCCAACGTTGGAAATATTGATGGCCACGTTTCCGAAGCGACCGTAGTGGCCGAGCGCGATCCCAATCGGCAGCGCGATGACAGCTCCGATCGCGACGGACGCGGCCGAGATCTGCACATGCTCGACCAGTCGCTGCGGGATGCCATCTGGACCGCTCCAATGGGCGGGATCCGCGAACCACTGCCCGACAAGAGAAATGACGCTCATGAAGCTGCGCCTCGCGACCAGGGGATGGCCAGCCGCTGCGCTCCGACGAGCAGTAGGTCGGCCACCAACGCGAGCGCGATCGAGAGCACGGTCGCGACGACCAGTGGTGTATGGAAGTTCTCGATCAGGCCCCTATTGATCAGCTGCCCGAGCCCGCCCAAGCCGATCAGGGCGGTGATCGTCACCAGACCGATCGTCGTGACCGTGGCGATGCGGACGCCCGCGAATATCGCCGGCAAAGCAAGCGGCAGCTCCACGCGCAACAGTCGCGCAAGCGGCCGGTAGCCCATGCCGTCGGCGGCGTCGAGTACGTCAGGCGGCACCGACTCGAGGCCGACGAGAAGGTTGCGAACCAGGATCAGCACCGTGTAGCCGATGAGCCCGATCTCGGCGGTGACCACGCCCAGTCCGGTATAGGGAACGAGCAGCGCGAAAAGCGCGAGCGAGGGAATCGTATAGACGACGTCGAAAAACGCGAGCACGGGATTGCGCAGAGCCCGCCACCGATGCGCGGCAATTCCCAGAGGAATCGAGATCGCGAGGCCGCCCGCGACGGCGATGACGGTGAGAGTGAGGTGCTGCTCGACCGCGGCCACGAACAGCGGGATGTGGGTCGAAAGCCAGGTCCAGTTGACCCACGGGTCTACGTAGTCGAGGAATAGCCCGCTCGGCATTCAATTACGGTAATTGACGCAGTGATCCGGCTGGAGCACGTCAGCAAGGGGTTCCCTGGCGGCGCCAACGCCGTCATCGATCTTTCGCTCGACATCGCGGACGGCCAGACGTGCGTCTTGATCGGCCCATCGGGATGCGGCAAGACGACGACGCTGCGGATGATCAACCGGCTCATCGCGCCCGACTCGGGCCGGATTCTGGTCGACGACCAGGACACTCATGGCGTCGATCCCGCGCAGCTGCGTTTGAAGATGGGTTACGTCATCCAGAGCACGGGCCTGTTTCCGCACATGACCGTCGGCGACAACGTCGGTACCGTGCCACGGCTGTGGAACTGGGACAAGGCCCGCATCAACGATCGCGTCAACGAGCTCTTGACGCTCGTGGGTCTGGACCCGGTCGAGTACCGCCACCGCTATCCCCACCAGCTGTCCGGCGGCCAGCGCCAGCGGGTCGGTTTCGCACGCGCGCTGGGCGCGGACCCGCCGATCCTCCTCATGGACGAGCCGTTCGGAGCCATCGACCGCATCACACGTGAACGTCTCCAGCATGAGTTCATCAACATCCAGCGCTCCTTGCGCAAGACGGTCGTCTTCGTGACCCACGACATCGATGAGGCGGTGCTGGTCGGAGACCGCATCTGCCTGCTCGAGATGCAGGCGAGGGTCGCCCAGTACGACACGCCCGAAGCCATACTCACGCGTCCCGCGAGCAAGTACGTCTCCGATTTCCTTGGGAGCGAGCAGCTGGTGCGCCGGATGTCGGTCGTCACGATCGACCCTCACACGCTCGAGCGCGCTCCGGAACCGCGACCGGGCGAGCCGCGAATCGAGCGTCGAACGACACTCACTGATGCGTTTGCGGCCGCGTTATCGAGCCCGACCGAGCGTGCCGCGGTCTTCGACGGAGACCGCTACATCGGAGCCTTCACGGCCACATCCCTTTTGGAATCGTTGCGCCGCGCTAGCGCGGGCGGAGGTGATCAGGTTGCCGCAGGAATTTGACGTCGTGTGCCTCGGCGGCGGTGTGGCCGGAGAGGCGATCGCCGGCGGCTTGCAGGGGAGCGGGCTCAGTCTTGCGGTGGTCGAACGCGAGCTTGTCGGCGGCGAGTGTCCTTACTGGGGCTGCATACCGTCGAAGACGCTGCTGCGCTCTGGCGAGACCCTCGAGGAGGCGGGGCGGGCGCGCACCCTCGCGGCTTCGTGGGTCGAGTGGGACGTGGATTTCCCGAAGGTTTCCAAGCGCGTCTACTGGATGGCGCGGGATCTCGACGACACCCGCCCGGCCGCGGCGATGGAGGCGACGGGAGCGAAGCTCGTGCGCGGAGTAGGCAAGCTCGTCGACGTCCGGACCGTGGAGGTGGGCGGAGACGAGCTGGTCGCCCGGAAGGCCGTGGTGATCGCCAACGGCGGCACGGCCGTGATCCCGCCGATCCCAGGCCTCGACAAGGTCGACTTCTGGACCAACCGCCAGGCCACGCTGCCGCATGAGCTGCCGGGATCGCTTGCCATCCTGGGCGGTGGCGCCGTGGGCGTGGAGCTCGGCCAGGCGTTCGCGCGGCTGGGCTCGAAGGTGACCGTGATCGAGGCGGGCCCACGGATCCTCGGCGCGGAGGAGCCAGAGGCCGCCATCGCCTTGCGGCCGCACCTGCTCGCGGACGGCATGCAGCTGCTCGTCGGCGACCCTGTCGCCGGGGTCGAGAAAGAAAGCGGAGGCGTGATCGTGACCTTGAAGTCGGGAGCGATTCTCCACGCCGAGCGTCTGTTGGTCGCCACCGGCAGACGGGCGAATTTCGAAGCCTGGGAGGGAGCCGGTCTGCAGCAAACCGAACGCGGCTGGCTCAAGGTCGACCCCACTACTCTCGAGGCGCGGGTCGGTGTTTACGGCGTAGGCGATGTGACCGGCATCGGCGGTTTCACGCACCTCGCCTTCTACCACGGCCAGATCGTCGCCCGCCGCCTGCGTGGTGAAGACGCCCGTGCCGACCACTCCGCGGTGCCGCGGGTCACCTTCACCGACCCCGAGGTCGCGTCGGTCGGAATCTCCGAAGCAGCGGCCAGGGAGCACGGATTGAACGTCATCACCGCCTCGGCCGATCCCGCTGAGACCGCGCGCGGCTACATCCACGACTTCCACGACGGGGCTTTGAAGCTGATCGCCGACCGCGATCGCGGCGTGCTCATCGGGGCGACGCTGGTGACTCCGCGAGCGGGTGAGATCCTCGGCGAGCTGGTGCTCGCCCTGAAGGCCGGCACCCCGCTGCGCACCCTCGCCGATGTCATCCATCCCTTCCCTGCGTTCAACCGGGTTTTGGGCGCTGTGCTGCAGGAGCTGGCGGCCAAAGCCGCATGATCTATCTCGCCTGTCCGTCTGTTTAGAAGGGAGTCCGTGAAGTGATTGACATCCGCCTCGACGTGGACACGATCCTTGTCTGGATCCTGGTCGGTCTGGTCGCCGGAGCGCTCGCCAGCCGGGTCGCGCTTGGTCACGGCCTTGGGCTGCTGGGCGACCTGGTGGCCGGCGTGCTCGGCGCGTTCCTCGGCGGCATCCTCGCGCAGGTCTTCAAGATCAACTTTCAGATCACCGGCCACCCGCTGATCACAGCGATGGTGGTCGCGTTCGTGGGCGCGGTGATCCTTCTGTTCCTGCTGAGGATGATCGGCTTCGGCGGCCGGAGGCACGAGTAGGGAAAGGCCTCCAGCTGCGCGTTCTACCTGTAACTGGGAGGACGAAACATGGCCTTTTCCATCAACGGTTCTACGTTCAACCTCGATCTGGACACGATCCTGATCTGGTGTCTCGTCGGGTTGGTGGCCGGCTTTCTCGCCAGCCGGGTCGCGCTGGGCCACGGTTTGGGGCTGTTCGGCGACATCATCGTCGGGATCATCGGCGCCTTCATCGGCGGCTTTCTCGCGAGCGTCTTCCACATCAACGTGCAGGTGATCGGCCACCCGATCATCAGCGAGATGGTCGTGGCGTTCGCGGGCGCGGTGCTCCTGCTCCTGGTCGTGCGCCTGTTCTCCGGCGGCGGGGCGCGGCGCCGGTCCTGGACGTAGTAACAGCAGCTTCGAGCTGAGCCACGGCGCGCTTGGGCACCGTCCGCTTCCACGCGGACGTAACCAGGCGCGCCATCAGCTCTGGTCCGACCGTGCGCAGCCTCACCGTCACCCACCCGTAGCGTCCTGTGTAGGCGGAAACGGCGAACGTGTCCGGATCCATCTCGATGAGGCCGGCCTGGTCCTCGAGCGAGGCCTTGATCGAAACGCGCTTTCCCTCGGGTGAGCCGATCATGAAGATCCGCTCACGCACGCGAAACGTCATCTCACCCCAGGTCTCGCGCTCTTCGACATCGGGCAGCGACAAGCACAGGCTTCGCAGCTCCCGGTAAGTCACGGCGCGAAGGCTACCTCGACTAGCATTCGGTTCCCAATGGCCGAGTCGATCAACATCTACATCCCGCCGCTCGACGAGGGAGCGATGCAGCAAGCGGCGGCGCGGCAGGCGAGGCTCACCAAGCCCGCGGGCAGCCTCGGCCGGCTGGAGGAGCTGTCCATCAGCCTGGCCGGAATGACCGGCCGGCTCGACCCGCCCCTGGCGAATCGCGTTGTCTTCACGCTCGCCGCAGACCACGGCGTGGCGCTCGAGGGCGTCAGCGCCTACCCGCGCGACGTCACGGCCCAGATGGTCCTCAACTTCTTGAAGGGCGGCGCGGCGATCAACGTCCTCGCGCGCCAGATGAATGCGCGTGTCGTCGTCGCGGACCTCGGCGTCGACGCCGACCTTCCGCATCATCCCGACCTTTACGATCTCAAGGTTCGCCGCGGGACGGCGAGCATCACGAAGGGGCCGGCGATGTCGCTCCGCGAGGTTTATCAAGCCATGGGGCACGGACGCCAACTCGCCCGCGATGAGATCGCCAACGGGCTCGATATCGCCCTCACCGGCGACATGGGCATCGGCAACACGACCCCGTCTGCCGCGTTGATTTGCGCGCTCACACAGCTCGACCCCAAGGACGTGGTCGGCCGCGGGACCGGCGTCGACGATGAAGGGCTCGAGCGCAAACGCCAGGCCGTGCGCACCGCGCTCGCGGTGAACGCCGAGCTGATCGCGAAGGGTCCGATCGAGGCGCTGGCCGCCGTCGGCGGCCTGGAGATCGCCGGCCTCGTCGGCGTGATCGTGGAGGCTGCCGCCGGCAGGCGACCCGTCGTCATCGACGGCTTCATCTCCGGCGCGGCCGCACTGGTCGCCGCCCTGGTCGCGCCCGCCTCGAGTGGCTACATGATCGCGTCGCATAGATCACAGGAGCTTGGGCATGGGGCACTCCTGCGCCGCCTGGGCTTGAAGCCGCTGCTGGAGCTCGATCTGAGGCTTGGCGAGGGCACCGGCGCGGTGCTCGCCCTCCCGTTGCTCGAGGCTGCGGTCCGGACGCTCAACGAGATGGCCACGTTCGACGAGGCCGGCGTCTCCGAACGCGACCAGGAGCCCGCGCATAATAGTCCGCACAACTGAATAGCTCACGGATGAGGGGAAGCCGGTGCGAATCCGGCGCTGTCGCGCAACTGTGAGTGGGGAGCCATCGCCTAGCGGCCACTGAGGCGGAAGCCTTGGGAAGGCAGGCGGATTGCAGTGATCCACGAGCCAGGAGACCGATCCGCTGGGCATGACGTCCCACTTGCGCGGATCAGCGGGGACCCTCTAGCGGCGAGGTCTCCCCAGCGATGTGGGGTCATTGCCGCGGGAGGATCCCGGGATGCGCATGCATCACATCAGGCGGCCTGCAGTGGCCGCCATCGGTATCGCGCTCATGGCGTGTGGCGCGAACTCGTCCTCGACGTCATCGACCTCTGTGACGGCCCACTTCCCGGTGACGATCGCTGAAAGCGGCGGCGCGAGCGTGACGATAAGCAAGCAGCCGCACCGCATCGTGTCCCTGTCGCCGACCGCGACGGAGATGCTCTTCGCGATCGGCGCCGGCGCCCAGGTCGTTGCGGTCGACGATCAGTCGAACTACCCGGCCAATGCTCCGATGACCAAGCTCTCCGGCTTCCAGCCCAACATCGAGGCGATCGCGGCATACACCCCCGACCTGGTGGTCGCGTCTGACGACACTGGCGGACTCGTCCACGGGCTTGGCGCGCTCAACATCCCGATTCTCATCGAGCCTGCGGCCAAGAACCTCGACGAGTCGTACAAGCAGATCGAACAGCTGGGCGCGGCCACAGGCGACGTCGAGGGCGCGACATCCGTTGAAAAGAAGATGCGCTCCGACCTCGCGACAATTGTGGCCTCGATTCCGAAACCGACGAAGCAGCTCAAGGTCTACCACGAGCTCGACGACACTTATTACTCCGCGACCTCGGCCACGTTCATCGGCCAGGTGTACGCGCTGCTCAGCCTGAAGAACATCGCCGACGGCGCCACTGCCGCGGCGCCCGATTACCCTCAGCTGTCAGCCGAGTACATCGTCTCGTCCAGCCCAGACCTCATCGTGCTCGCGGACACCAAGTGCTGCCACCAGGACCTCAGCACCGTTTCGGCACGGCCGGGCTGGAGCTCGATCGCGGCCGTGAAGTCGGCGCAGGTGATCGGCGTCGATGACGACATCGCGTCACGCTGGGGCCCACGGGTGGTCGACTTTCTGCGCACCATCGCGCCCCACGTGAAGCAGCTGGAGCTTCAGGCGGCGTGATGTCGAGCCTTGGCCGCAGGTTGTCGCGTCCGGTCGGAGCGGCGCCGGCGGCTCTACTTCAAGGCCTGCCCCGCTTGCCCTGGTTGTGGGCGCTGGCGGGTGTGGTCGCCCTGCTCTTCGCAGCCGTCCTGGGCGTGCTGGTCGGACCGGTCCACATCTCCCTCGGGGCGGTCGTGCGGACGCTGCTGGCGCCGATTCCATGGTTCGGCACCGCGGGATCTGTCGATCCCGGCCAGGCGTCGATCCTGTGGTCGCTGCGCATCCCCAGGGTGGTGCTGGGCGCCATCGTCGGCGGGATGCTCGCGACTGCCGGCGCTGCCTACCAGGGCGTCTTCCGCAACCCGCTCGCGGACCCGTACCTGCTCGGCGCGGCGGCGGGCGCCAACCTCGGCGCCACGCTGGCGATCGCGTTCGCTCCGGGGTCATCGCTGATCGGCGTCAACGTCGTGCCTCTCGCCGGCTTTGTCGGTGCGGCCCTGGCCGTCGCGGGGGCGTACGCGTTGGGACGGACAGTGACCGGGTTGAGGAACACCACCGGGCTGATTCTCGCTGGGGTCGCCATCGCGGCTTTCTTCAACGCCATCCAGACCTACATCCAGCAGTCGCAGACGAACAGCATCCGCCAGGTCTATTCGTGGATCCTGGGGCGGCTGGTCACGGCCGGCTGGGACGGCGTGCTGCTCGTGCTCCCCTACGTGGTCATCAGCGTTTTCGTGATCCTTCTTCATCGCCGGCTCCTCGACGCGCTCAGCGTCGGCGACGAGGAGGTGACCAGCCTCGGCATCTCCGCGCGGCGCGTGCGGCTGATCGTCGTCGTCGCCGCGACGTTGGGCACCGCGGCGGTGGTCGCGATCGCGGGCACGATCGCGTTCGTCGGGATCATCATTCCGCACACCGTGCGTCTGCTGGTCGGCCGCAGCTACCGTGTCGTCATCCCGCTGTCGCTCCTTTTCGGAGCGTCGTTCCTGGTGCTCGCCGATACGGCCGCGCGCACGGTCGCGGCGCCCGCCGAGCTGCCGATCGGCGTGATCACCGCGTTCGTCGGTGCGCCGTTCTTCATCGTCGTGATGCGCTCGACCCGAGCGGCTGCTTTGTGAGCAACGTCGTCCTGCGTAAGGTCACCATCGCGTACGAATCCGACGTGGTGGTGAGCGACCTCGACCTCAACATTGCGTCAGGCGAATGGCTGGCGCTCATAGGTCCCAACGGCGCCGGCAAGACAACCATCCTGCGCGCGATCTCGCGACTGGTCGCGTACGAGGGCACCATCGAGATCGGCGGCGTCGCCGTGGCGGGAATGGGCGGGCGTGAGCTCGCCCGCCGTGTGGCAATGGTGATGCAGGAGCCACACATGCCCGAGGGCATGTCGGTGTCGCAGTACGTCCTCCTCGGCCGCAGCCCGCATCTCACCTACTTCGGCAAGGAGGGACGCGCGGACCAACGCGTCGTGGCCGACATCCTCGAGCGGCTCTCCCTGGATGGCCTCGCGGCGCGGCCGCTCGATCACCTGAGTGGTGGCGAGCGACAGCGGGCGGCCATCGCCCGCGCCCTTGCGCAGCAGGCCCCGATCCTTCTGGTCGATGAGCCGACAAGCTCCCTCGACGTGGGTCGTCAGCAAGAGGTGCTCGAGCTCATCGACGAGCTGCGCGCGGAGCAGGGACTGACCGTGATCGCCGCGATGCATGAGCTCACGCTCGCGGGCCAGTACGCGGACCGACTCGCCCTGCTGGTCGGCGGCGAGCTCGTCGCCGTCGGCGCGCCCGCAGAGGTTCTGACCGAGTCGGCGATCGCCAGCCATTACCACGCGCACGTGCATGTGCTTTCTATGAACGGATCCGGGCGCGCGGTGGTGCCGGTTCGATCCCGACCTCAACCCGCATCCGCTGAGGAGCCGTCGTGAAATCGAAAGACGTCCCCACGAAAGGGCCGGCGCTTGCCACCAGCAAGGCGTCGTCGATCGTGATGGTCAACACCGGCGACGGGAAGGGGAAGTCGACCGCCGCCTTCGGCACCGCAATGCGCGCGGTGGCGCGTGGCTGGAAGGTGTGCGTCATCCAGTTCGTCAAGTCAGGGAAGTGGAAGGTGGGCGAGGAGAAGGCGGCGACCAGCCTCGGCGTCGAATGGCTGACGATCGGGGACGGCTTCACCTGGGACAGCAAGAACATGGACCGCACCGAGGCGATCGCCCGGTATGCCTGGACCGTGAGCAAGGAGAAGATCCAGTCGGGAACTTATGGCCTGGTCGTCCTCGACGAGATCACGTATCCGATGAACTGGGGCTGGATCCCGATCGCGGAGGTCGTCGATGTCATTCGCAACCGGCCGCCGTCGGTGAACATCATCGCCACCGGTCGCGATGCGCCGGCCGATCTGGTCGAGCTCGCCGACACGGTGACCGAGATGAGGAAGGTCAAGCACGCGTTCGATCGCGGCGTGCGCGCGATTCGCGGCATCGATTTCTGATGGCGTTGGTGCTGGTGCTCGGCGGCGCGCGCAGCGGCAAGTCTGCGCTGGCCGCGCGACTTGCGGCGGACTCCGGCGCGCCGGTGACTTTCATCGCCACCGCGGTCGCCGGAGATGCCGAGATGGCCGAGCGGATCCGCACGCATCGCGAATCGAGGCCCGTGGCGTGGAAGACCGTCGAGGCGCCACTCGATCTCCTGGGCGCCGCTCGGTCGGCCGCCGCGCGTGATTTCCTCGTCGTCGACTGTTTGACATTGTGGGTGTCGAACCTACTCGGCGAGGGCGCGAGCCCGGTTGACATCGCCGCCGCCGCAGAAGAGCTCGTGGACGCGCTGCGAGGGCGTGACTGCGTAGTGGTGACAAACGAGGTCGGCCTCGGCATCGTCCCGGTCAACGAGCTGGCCAGGAGCTTCCGCGATGTGCTCGGCTCTGTCAACGCGCGGCTGGCCGAGTCCGCCGACCGCGCGGTTCTCATGGTGGCGGGCCGAGAGCTGGACCTGCCGCGGTGAGCATCCGCTCGATGCGGGCGGCGATGGCCTTCTTGACCGTCATCCCTATGGCGACGTCGGAGGGGGCCTCGGGCGAGCGCCTCGGACGCGCTTACTTCCCCGCCGTGGGAGCTCTGCTCGGGCTCGCCGCAGGTGCGTGCTTGGTTTTGGTGGCAGCCGTGACCTCACCGCTCGTCGCCGCGGTGGCGGCAGTCGCGGCCCTGGCTGTGTTGACCGGTGCGCTCCACCTCGACGGCCTGGCCGATGCCGCGGACGGCTTGTTTGGAGGCGGCGACGTCGCCCGCCGGCTCGTGGTCATGCGCGATTCGCGCGTGGGATCGTTCGGCCTGGTCGCGGTGGTGCTGGTGCTGGTCGGAGATGTAGCCGCGCTGGCTTCGATGTCGCCCGCGCGGGCGATCGTGGCGCTCGTGATCGCGGGCACGGTCTCGCGGTGGACGCTCCTCGTGGTGATCGCGTCGCTGCCTTATGTGCGCGAGTCTGGACTCGGAGTCGCCGCCGGAGGCCGGCACCGTCGGTTCGACCTGGTGCTTGGCTCCGCGATCGTTGTCCTCGTATGCGCCCTCGATTGGCGGAGCGCCGCGGTGGCCGTTCTGGTTGCCTTGTTGATCGCCGCCGTGGTGGCCGCGATCGCTCGGCGGCGAATCGGTGGCGCGACAGGAGACGTCTATGGCGCCACCGCGGAGCTGAGCCAGCTAGGCGCGCTGGTCGTGTTTGCCGCCCACCTGTGATCCGCGTTTGGCTTATCCGGCACGGCGCCTCGACGGCGCCACCAACCTCGGCCATCGGCGCCACCGATCCTGCGTTGAGCAAAGAAGGACGGACGCAAGCCGATCAGGTCGCGGGCCTGCTGCAAGACCGGCCGCTGGTGCGGGTCGTCTCGAGCGACCGGCGGCGAGCGCTCGCGACCGCGCGCGTCGTCGCCGCTCCGCACGGCCTACCGGTCCAGCCTGAAGCGGCGCTGCGCGAGCTGGACTTCGGGTCCTGGGAGGGCAGATCGCTGACCGATCTGTGGTCCGAAGAGGCGGCGGCAGCGAAGGCCTGGGAGGCCGACATCCGCATGACGCCGCCGAGCTTCGGCGAAAGCGTCCACGACCTGGAGCGCCGCGTTCGCGCGTTCTGGGATTCGCTGCATCCCTTCGCCGATGACAGCGGAGAGGTCGCGATCGTCGCTCATGCGGGCTCCCTTGCTGTCCTGCGGTCGGTGATCACTCGGGAGACGGTTTCCGAATCGTTCGCGAGGCGACTCGAACTTGGTGGTGCGGTCGCCTTGCTCGCGACCTAACTGGTCGCGCCTGTCAGCCGCGGAAGCGGAGGAGGCGCAGGCGAGGAATCGCTCGCGGAAACGTAACGCCATCCCAGCCCCTCAGCATCGTGCAGCTTGGTTTCGGTGAATCCGTTCGGCGCGCTGGCCCACTTGCCGTTCGTCTCGACGAAGAGCGCCCAGTAGGGTTGGCTCTGTGGGAAGCATTGGCTGTACTGCTGGGGCTCGTGATCGACCTGGCAGACAGCTTTGCCAGAGCTCAGCTGGTGGGCCCCATATTGAATACCTGACTGATCCATGAGCGCCTGGCCGTCGATGTCTGAGCCGTCGAATCCTACGCAGCGTTGAAATGAAGCGCCGTTGAGATGCTGAACGACGACGTAAGCGTGGTGTGCGGCACCGCTATTGGCGCAGGAGCTGAATTGGCCCGCGGATGAGCTCGCCCGAGGCGAGCTGCAAGCGGCAGCGACCACAGCCAGCGTCATGCCGGCGACGAGATGAATGCGCACGGCCCCCAAATGGATAAGACGGTCGGCGGGGGCGAAAGCTTGCGCGCGGCGAAGCCTGCTAGCGCGGGTTGAACATTCTCAGTGCGATGTGATCGTCGTGCCGGGTGGCGGGCATCGCGAAGTCGAAACGGTCGAGCGCCAGCGCGAGCTCGATGTCTGTCGGCGGAAAGCCCGGCCACTTTCCGGCCATCACCTTGCGATAGCGCTCGCTTTCACGCAGTGGCTTCAGCAGCGGCTCGAGATCGATGCTGGTCCCACGGATGGTCGCCTCGATGAACTTCGCGCACGCGTGGTCTTCGGGAAAGTCAGCCGAAGCGACCAGCGTGACCGTGCTCGGGCGTCTTAACAGGCAGGCTTGCGCCGTCGCGGTCGCGACGACCAGACTCCCGGCGAAGGTGCCTTCCTCAGTCCGGACAGCTGCGATGACAGGCGTGCCCGCGGTCGAGCGCTGTATCAGTGTCGTGCCGTGCATGTGCGCGGCCGCCACCTGCGTCGGCGAGTTGCTGACGTCGATCCCGGGGATCGGAAGGGCGTTCTCCTCGGCGCAGATGAGCGCATCGGGAATGTCCCGCGCAAGCCGGCCCGCCTCCGCGACCGTCGAGACGAGGAGGCATTCACGAGCTCCGCCCGCCAGGGCATAAGCGCTGACGGTGAACGAACGCAGGACGTCGATGACGACCACCACGCCCCTGGCATCGCGAGCGCCCTCGAGGCCTGTGGCATGGACGATTTCCACGCGTCGATGTTGAGGCTTCGCGGGGGCGGCATGATATCGCGAGTGTCATCGCCGGGCCCGGGCGAAGGTCATCGAGCTTTTGGTTTTGAGCAGATCGCGGACTGCGGATCGATGCGCGTGGTCGGACTGCGTTTGGAACCGGGCCAAACCGTGCCCGAGCATCGCAACGCGATCCCCGTCGCTCTGATCGTCACCGAAGGCCGCCTTCATTTCCACGACGGATTGAAGGAGGGCGACGTGGGAACCGGCGAGATGCTTCTGATCAACCCGGGGGAGCGGCACACGTATCGAGCGGATGTCGAGACTTCGGCCTATCTGGTGTTCGCCGGGCTCCCTGGAGTCCGGGGCCGTCCGTGGAGCTTGCGCCGGAAGCGCTGACGTCGCGGCGCTAGGGCGCGTTCCACATGGCGAGCAAACGGCGGTTGTCTGGGTCCTCCTGAAGGCGGCTCAACGTGGCGACATCGAGCTGCAGGCCGGCGGCAACGGTGACGTCGAGTCCGAGCCAGGCCACCGCGACGGCACGCAGGATGTGCCCGTGGCCGAATGCAAGGACGCGGCCGCCGGCAGCTTCGCAAAGGCCGATGAACTCGAGGGCTCGCGCATAGACCTGAGCTGGGGTCTCTCCGCCGGGGCACCCGTCTTTGAATACCTCCCAGCCAGGTTGCTTTTCGTGAATCTCTTTGGTGGTGATCCCTTCGTAGTGGCCGTAATCGAATTCGCGAAGCAGTGGCGTCAATCGAGGGTGGGGGAAGCCGGCGATCTCGGCGGTGCGCAAGGCGCGCTGGAGCGGGCTCGAGAAGACGGCGTCGAAGCTCAACCCACCCAACCGCGCGCCCAGGGCCCGAGCCTCCGCTTCGCCCTTGGCGGTGAGGGGGATGTCGGTGACGCCCGTGTGCTGGCCGGAGAGGCTCCATTCGGTCTCGCCGTGCCTGGCGAGATAGATGTCGAGCGTCAGGCGGGCTTGCCCATCATCTCGGGCCGGCCCGAACGCAGCGAGCGGCTCGCGCTCTCGATGACAGCGCCGGCGCGAACGCGCTGGCCGGGACGGATGCACACAAGCCCGACGGCGGCGTGACCGCCCGTCGACTTAAGGGCTTCATTGACCGCGGAAAGGACGCGATTGGCGGCGTGCGCCGTGCCGGCGACGTCGGTGTCGGGCAGGATGGCCAGCAGTTGTGGGGGTGTGCGGCCCAGGACTCCAGGTGTGTCCACGTCCCGCACCGTGCCCGCCAGCGCGGCGGCCATGGTCTTGAGAGCCTCGTCGGCGGTGCCGACCCCGTTGGCTTCGATCAGGAGGACGCCGAGGTTGCGCTGGTAGCGGTGCGCGCGCGCGAGCTCGTCCTCGAGCACGGGTCGCACGAACCGATCGTTGAAGAGCCCGGTCGTGCGGTCGACGATGTGGAGTGGCTCGGCCTGTGGGTCGTCAGCCCTGACTCCACACGAGGGACAGAAGATCGCGCCCGGGGGTAGAGGTGAGCCGCAAGCTTGGCAGGTCAGTGCGTCCGGCCGGCGCCGCAGGAAGTCGCCAATCGGCATTCGGTAAAGCCTATCAGCCGGAGTACGGGCGGCTGGGGAGGGGCGTTTAGCGTCGTGAATCGAGGCCTTAACAACCAGGGTTGTGCGGACGTGTCGAACTGAATAGAGTCGTGGCGATCGGTGAGTCGGGCTGGGGGAGGGGCCCAACGGGAGAGGGAGGGCCCGCGAGAGATGTGTGTGTCAGCCGACGGCGGCCGCGGCGGTCGCGAGCCAGCTTTCGGCCCAGTCCGCAACAGCGGCCAGCACCGGCTGCAGCGCGCGGCCCCGCGAGGTGAGTCGGTAGCTCACTCGCACCGGCGGCCCCGGATCCACGAGCCGCTCGACGATGCCCTCTGTCTCCAGCTCGCGCAGCCTCTCGGTGAGCACTCGATCACTGATTCCGGGTATGCCCGCGAGCAGCTGATTGAACCGCGCTGGCCCAGGGAGCAGGGCTTTTACGACGGCCCCGGTCCAGCGCTTCCCTATCAGCTCGATGGCGCGTTGAAAGGGCGCGCTGTAGTCGAGACCCCCACCGACCATGGGGAGAGATTCTATGCGCTATCGCTCGCCACGGAAACCATCCGTTTTCCCAATTTCGAGAAAAAAATTCTGTGAGAGTTGCCCGACCATCGGGGCTCGGACCGGCCGAGACCCCTCGAGGGATAGACTCGCACGAGGCAATGAACGCCGGCTCTCGACCGCAAGGAGCACTCGTCTGTGGAAATAGCTGATCGAGTCGTCGTCGTCACCGGCGGAGCCCGAGGCATCGGCCGCGCCCTCGCGCGGAAATTCGCCAAAGACGGTGCAGAGGCGGTGATCGTGGCCGACGTCGACGGAGACGGCGCATGGACTGTCGCGCGCGAGATCGGCGGCATGGCCATCAAGTGCGATGTCTCCCGTGAGGACGACATCATCGACCTGGTCGGCCAGGTGAAAACCGCGCAGGGCCGCATCGACATCTTTTGCTCCAATGCGGGCATCGGCGTCGGCGGAGGGCCCGAGGCTGCCACCTCTGAGTGGCAGCGCATCTGGGACGTCAATGTGATGTCGCATGTGTTCGTCGCGCGCCACGTCCTGCCTGGCATGCTCGCCCGCAAGGAGGGCTATCTGCTGGGCACGGTGTCCGCGGCAGGCCTTCTCAATCACGTCTTCGCCGCTCCTTATGGTGTGACGAAGGCCGCGGCGCTCTCGTTCTTCGAATGGCTTGCGATCGCCCACGGCGACGATGGCATCAGGGTGTCTTGCCTGTGCCCGCAGGGTGTGAAGACCGACATGCTTGCCGCCGAACGGCGCCTCGGTCACAACTTCTTGACCGAAGGCGCTCTGGAACCCGAGCAAGTGGCCGATGTCGTCGTCGAAGGCATCAGAAGCGAGAAGTTCCTCATCCTTCCTCATCCGGAGGTGGCCGAGTACTTCAACCGGAAGGCCCAGGACTACGACCGCTGGCTGCGAGGCATGAGAAGGCTTCGCGTCAACCTCCTCGCCACCTCTAACTAGAAGTGCGCTGGGCAGCCCTCGGCACGGGCGCGATTCTCATCGTGATCGCCTTTCTGGCGGGCAGCCGGGTGGCCGACACGCGCGAAGGCCTGGTCTACGAGGTGGTCACGCTGCTCGCCGGGCTGGCGGGGGTCAGCCTCTTGTTGTACGGCCTGGTGGCACCAATGAGCCAAAGTGGACGCGCCACGCCAACGCCTCGAGCCGCCGTTCCAGCGGGCGACAGGGTCCACAACGCGGGCGAGCTGCTGGTGGGAGCTGCCGGGCTGTTGGTGTCGGCGGTCTTGTTGGGCGGGATCGCGGCGAGCGCGGGACCGCTGTGGGCGCTGCTGGGTGGAGTGTTGCTTCTGCCGATGATTGCCGGCTGCGTCTATCTGTGCGTGTCATTCGCTCGCGCTGAGCGCCGGGATTGGAGGATCGACCTTCAGAAGCTGAGACGCGGCGGTTAGGGCCGCTTCTCGAGATTCCGAACCAGGACCACGATCCCGAGCGTGATGAGGGCAGCCGGCCAGACGACCGACCAGTTGATGATGCCGATGTTGCCGCCGAGTATTGCCAGGCCGATGACGACCAGGATGAGACCGAAAAGCAGACTCTGGTTTTGAAAGGTGCCTGATGGCTGGGGCGCCGCCGGCGACTTGTCTGCTGTCGGGTGCTGGATCTCCCCCCAGATTCGCCTCAGGTCGGCACTCATCGCGTCGAAGCCGCTCTGCTGGCCACCACCCTCCAACCGCTCCGGCATGACCAGCCAGAGGACGATATATAGGAAGACCCCGATGCCCTGGACCAAGACCAGGACGAGGAACGCGACGCGGACCCACAAGGCGTCCACATGAAACCCTTCGGCAAGGCCGGCGCAAACTCCGCCCAGGATCCGGTCGCTGCTGCGGTAGAACCTCTGGTCGTTCACGTGCTGCATGTTCGGCCCTTTCACCTGCAATTCACAACCGCGCTCGGTCAGGCCAGGGCGGCCAAGATCTCACCGACCAGGTATAACGAGCCGCACACGAGCACATTGCCGTCGGGGCCCGCCAGTTCCCTGGCTCGGTCGAGGGCCTCGCGCGGATGCGGGAAGGCTTCGGCATCGCCACCGAACGTCGCCGCCAGCTCCTGAGCTGGTACCGCGTGGCCGCTTGCGCTTGTCGGCTCGGTGAACACGGCGCGGTCAGGGCTCAGGGTGCGCAGCGCCGCCAGAAGCTCGACGGGATCGCGCTCGCTCAACATTGCGAACACCGTGACCAGGCGCTCCGAGCCGATCAGCCGTCGCAACGACACGCCCGACTTGGTCATGGCGGCCGGATTGTGCCCGCCATCGAGCACCACACGTGGATGCGTCGCGATGACCTGGAGCCGGCCCGGCCACACAGTCGATGCAAGCCCCCTGTGCATGGCGTCGTCGGTCGCGTCGTCCAGCGCATGCGCCGCAGCCACCGCCAGGCCGGCGTTCGCCGGTTGGTAGTCGCCAACCAACGGCAACATGAGCCCGCTGTGCCTGAAACCGGGGCCGGTCACAGAGACGATGTGGCCATCCCAGCCCCTGGACGTTGATTCGACGCGGATCTCCCGGCCGAGTCGCCATATGCCGGCGTGCGCATTGCGGGCGTGCTCCTCGACGATCGCGAGCGCGGAACCTTCGCAACCGGTGAGCACCCGATTGCCTGACTTGATGATCGCGGCCTTTTCGTGCGCGATCTGTTCGATGGTGCTGCCCAGGTACTTCTGGTGGTCGAGGTCGACGTTGGTGATGACGGCGACGCCGAGATCGAGGGCGTTGGTCGCATCGAGCCGGCCGCCGAGCCCGACTTCGCAAACGAGCCTGTCAACGCGTGGCGCGAGGTATGCGAGCGCCATCACCGTGAGCATCTCGAACTCGGTCGCTTGGCCCATCTCGTCGGCGATGCCTTCCAGCGCCGGCTTGAGGTCCATCAGCGTCTGGACGAAATCGTCCTCGCTGATGGGCGTCCCGTCGACCTGGATGCGCTCCGTGTAGGAGATCAAATGCGGTTTTGGCATGAAGCCGACCCTGTGACCTGAGGCCTGGAGGATGGAGGCGAGGCAGGCCGCGGTCGAACCCTTGCCGTTTGTACCCGCGATCAGCGCGCCCTTGAGTCCGCGGTCGGGCCCGCCGATGCGATCCAGGATCGCACGCGTGCGCTCGGTGCCGAGCTTCATCCCGAACCGGCCGAGACGGGAGACGTACGCGAGAGCCTCGGAGTAGGTCATCGAAAACTAAGGCCGGCGGCGGACCTCGGCCTCGTATGTGTTGCGAACCAACATCGCCCTCGTCATCGGGCCGACGCCGCCCGGGTTCGGGGTGAGCCATCCCGCCACCTCCGCCACCCCTGGAGCGAGGTCGCCCACCTGGCCCAGCTCGGTGCGGTTTGTGCTCACGTCAACTACCGCTGCGCCCGACTTCACCATCTCCTTGGTGATGAGGTTGGGCTTGCCGGCCGCCGCAATGAGGATGTCCGCATTCATGGTGTGGCCGGCGAGGTACTTGGTGTGCGTATGACATATGGTCACCGTGGCGTTGCGTTTCAACAGCAGAAGCGCGGTCGGCTTGCCGACGATGTTGCTCCTGCCGACTACGACAGCGTTCGCGCCGTCGATTCGCACCCCACCGCGCTCCAGCAGCTCGACGATCCCGGTCGGCGTGCAGGGCTGGATTCCGCCGGGAAGGCCCAGCGCCACCAGACCGGCATTGAAAGGATTGAACCCATCGACGTCCTTGGTCGGGTCGACCGCGATCACGATCCGGCCCACATCGATTTGCGGCGGCAGGGGCTGCTGCACCAGGATGCCGCTGACCGATTCGTCTCGATTCAACACACTGATGAGCTCGATGAGCTGCTCGGTGGACGTCTCGGAGGGCAGGCGGTGGTCTTCCGAATCGATGCCGACCTGTCGCGCGTTCTTTTGCTTGCTGCGGACGTAGATCGCAGAGGCGGGATCGTCGCCGACGATGATGGTGGCCAGCTTCGGCCGCGGCTTGCCAGTGGCGACCCGAGCTCCGACCTTCGTGGCGACGTCATCGAGGATCTGCTGCGCCACAGCCTTGCCGTCGAGCACTCGAGCCGTCATGCGGCTAATTGTCGCGGGTGCCTCGGACACGCCGCGTTGATCGCTCGATAGACGCCCTAGTCCAACCCCAATTGCTCTCGTGCGGCTTCGGTGACCGCTCGCATGACTGTTCTCAGGTCTCGACCGGACTCCCGGGCCAGCCTGCGGCAGTCTTCATACTCCGGCGACACGTCGACGGCCTTGCCCCCAAGTTCCTTGACCTTCGCCCGAGCGACACCGAACGCGGTCCGCACCTCGATCACCCTCCGCTCGGCGATCACGCGATCCGCCTTGGTGATCCGTACACCCAAGGTCGTGCTGTGGCGCAGGACATGATCGGTGAGCCGCGCCACCATGTCCGGCGCCGCCATGATCACCAGCAGGTGCCCGGCGCGGCCCTTCTTCATGACCGCCGGCAAGATGCTCACATCGAGCGCGCCCAACGCCATCAGATCCTCGCTCAGGGCGGCGATGAGGTTGGGAGGCATGTCGTCGATGTTGGTCTCGATTACGGTGACCCCGGTCTGCGTCGCGACCTCTTCTCCGATCCACACCGCCAGGGCGTTGCCCGGGACATCTCGCGCGCCGATGCCGTAGCCGATCGAACGCAACGACATCGCGGGGCGAGTGAACCGGGCCGCCACGGCCAGGATCGCGGCGCCGGTTGGCGTGACCAGCTCGCGAGTCTCACCTGTGGAAACGAAAACGGCGCCTGTTCCTTCGAGCACCCGCACACTGGCAGGAGCGGGCAGTGGCATCTGCCCGGCCCGGCCGACAGGCGCCGGCAGCGCCGACGCGAACACCTGCCCAACGCTCAGGTTGTGAAGCAGCCAGAAGGCACCCACGAGGTCGACCAGGGTGTCCGCGCCGCCGAGCTCGTGGAGGTGGAGCTCTGTCTCCGGAAGGCCGTGGAGCCGCGATTCTGCCTGACCGAGGCGCTCGATGGCGGCCAGGGCTGGCCGCCTGACCTCATCCGGCATGTCGGCCCCTGTGATGGCGCCGCGCAGCGCGGGCACCGTTCGCGCCGCGCGACCGCGTGTCTGCACCACGACGCGCGTGCCGCCCGCATGGCCGCGCGTCTCGTGCCGCACCTCGATGGTCACCTCATCGCCAAGGCGCAGAGCCTCGACGGTGGCGTCGAGGATGGCGCGATCAGCCCCGGCGTCGAGCAGCGCCCCAAGCGTCATGTCACCGGAAATGCCCGCGAAGCAATCGAAGTAGGCGATCGTCATGCGCGCGTCCTTCTAATGTGCACTGCGGCCGCCTTGATCGGCATCATGCTCGCCGGCCGCTTGGCGACGCGGACTGACACGGCGGCGACCCTGCGGAGGGCGAGGACCCGGTCCGCGATCCGGGCGGCCAGCGTTTCGAGCAGCTCAACCGAGTCGCCTTCGATCGTCTCTTTAGCGATCGCGCGCGCGGCTCTGTAGTCGATGGTGTCGTCGATCCGATCGGTGGATCCGGCTTTGGCGAGATCGGCCTCCATTTCGATGTCGACCTCGAACTCCTGCGCGTGCACACGCTCGGCCGGGCGAACTCCATGGCGCCCGCTGAAAGACATGCCCTCGAGCAGGATCCGGTCCATGTGGCAATTCTCGCGCCCCAGGCGCCCTGAATAAACTTGAAGCATGCAAGTGAGCAATGCCAAAGTCACGGTGCGGCAGGCGGCTGAGGAGGATCTCGGCAAGCTGAACGACATCTACAACCGCTACGTGGTCGAGACCCACTTCACGTTCGACATCGAACCGATGACGATGGAGGACCGGCGCGAGTGGTTCTCGCACCACGACACCACCGGCCGGTACCGGGTCGTGGTCGGCGTTTCCGATGGATCGGTCATCGGCTACGCGTCCAGCAGTCGACTCCGAACCAAGCCCGGCTACGAGACGTCTGTCGAAACGAGCGTCTACATCACACCCGACGCGGTTGGCCGCGGCATTGGGACGCGCCTCTACGAAGAGCTGTTCAAGCAACTGCAGGGAGAGGATCTGCATCGAGCCTATGCCGGTATCGCCCTGCCCAACCAGGCCTCAATCGCCCTTCACGAGCGGTTCGGATTCAAGCGGGTGGCGCACTTCACCGAGCAGGGCCGCAAGTTCGACCGCTACTGGGACGTGGGCTGGTATGAGAAGCCTCTAGGAGGGTCGTAGGCTCACAAGCGCTCACGTGGCCCGGCCAGCGCATCGTGGGCGAGGCTTCCGATCACCGCGCACCCGATGCCGGCGCCGATGCCGACCACGACATACCCCGAGGCGCCGAACGTGTCGTTGAGGAGCATCAACCCGCCGCCGAGGCCGAGGATGAGCGCCACCAGCGCCCAGACCAGCCGAGTGGGCAAGGTGGAAGGCTAGCCGCCCGTTCCAGTGCGGACACCGCCACCGGCCGGGCCGATCTGAATGGTCTGCGCCAGGATCGAGCCGTCGGCCTGACGCGTCCCGGTGATCGTCACCGTCTGATCGTCCTGGAGGTCAGACGTCGACCCCAGCACCTGTTTCGAAATCGATACGGTCGGGCTGAAAGTCACCTTCACGTCGCAGCTGGTGTTGGTCACCGTCATCGAGCTGGTGTTGAGATTGGTCACAGTCCCGCGAGCGAGGCCCTGGCTGCCGGTCGCGGGCGTGGCGCCAGGTGATGGGCAGACCCCAGCGAGCCCTCGCCCACCTCCAGTGAAGTTGGATGAGCCGTTGGGGGCGCCGGTGCGGGTCCCGGCGGCGGTAGAGCTCGCGCTGACGTTGTTCTGCCCGACCTTGTAACCGCCATAGAAGCCGCCAAGGACGGCAACCACAACCGCCAACGCGATCACGTAAGTCTTCATCAAATTCGCTCCTCTACTCGTGTCTCAGGGCTTCGATCGGGTGCAGGCGAGCTGCGCGATTCGCGGGGTAGATGCCGAAGAACAGGCCGATGCCGACGGAGACTCCGAAGGCGAGCAAAACCGACGGAATCGATACCACCGGCGGTGGAAAGGTCGAGCTCGCGATCGCGGGGATGTGCGGCGCCTCGACGGCAAGCGCGGCGCCGAGGGCAATGCCCAGCGCGCCGCCGAGACCGCTCAGGAACATGGCCTCGATCAGAAACTGCATCAGCACGTCGCGCCACTTCGCGCCGATCGCTTTGCGGATACCGATCTCGCGCGTCCGCTCGGTGACGGTGACCAGCATGATGTTCATGATTCCGATCCCGCCCACGACCAGGGAAATGCCGGCGATTGCCCCCAGCACGAGGGTCAGTGCGGTCGCGATGGAGTTCGCCTGGTTGAGGATGTCCTGCTGGCTCTGGATCTGGAAGTCGGCCAGCGAAGGATCGGAGATCTGGTGGCGCTGCAAGAGGATGGTTGTGATCTCGGTTTCAGCCTGGGTGACAGCGCCCGGCGAAGACGCCGAGGCGACGATCTGGCTGATGCCTTTGCCGCGTCCACCGCTCAGGTACGCCCACACGGCGGTGATAGGCGCGACGACGACGTTGTCTTGAGAGCCGAGTCCGCTCCCGCCCTTGGCCGCGAAGACGCCGATGACCCGAAAGCTCTGGCGGTTGATCTTGATCGTCTGGCCGACTGGGTCGTTGGCGCCGAAGAGGTTCTGGACTACCGTCTGGCCCAAGACGACAACGCGGTGCTGCGCAGTCACGTCGTCCTGCGTGAAGAACGAGCCTTCGGCAATCTGATAGTCACGCACCTGCGGGAAATCGACGGTGGTGCCGGTGGTCGGCGCGAAGTAGTTCTGGTTTGCGTAGGTGATCTGGCCGCCGCTCTGCGCGATGGGGATCGCGGCCACTACATCCTGGTCCTGCTGCCGGCTGTTGATGGCGTCGACGTCCGCCATCGTCAGCGACTGGCTGGTGCCGAAGCCCTGGGAGACGCCACCGGCGCCCTTGGCGTTCGCCGGGTAGACGAAGATGACGTTCGCGCCCAGGCCCTGGATCTGATTGTTGATCTGGACGCTCGCACCGTTGCCCACCGCGACCAGCAGGATCACGGCGGCGACGCCGATGAGAATCCCGAGCATGGTCAGCGAGCTGCGCAGGCGATTCGCAAGGAGGCCGGCGAAGGCGACGCGCAGCGCCTCGAAGATGTTCATGCCACGCGGCGCTCATCGCGGACGATCAATCCGTCGCGCAGCTCCACCGTCCGCTTCGCGAACGCCGCTATGTCTCGCTCGTGGGTGATCAGGACGATGGTGCGCGCGTGCTGGTCGTTCAGCTCGGCGAGCAGCTTCATGATCTCGACGCTCGACGCGCTGTCGAGGTTGCCGGTGGGCTCGTCCGCGAGCAGGATCGCGGGATCGGTGACCAGCGCGCGGGCGATCGCGGCGCGCTGCTGCTGGCCGCCAGACAGCTCGGTTGGCTGATGGTCGGCGCGGTTGGCCAATCCGACAGCCTGGAGAGCTTCGAGTGCTCGGGGGCGGCGATTTGGCGCGCCCGAGTAGATGAGCGGCATCTCGACGTTGTGCAGCGCGGTCGTCCGCGGGATGAGATTGAAGCTCTGGAAGACAAAACCGATCTTGCGGTTGCGGATGATCGCGAGCCGATCGTCATCGAGCCTGGCGACGTCCGTCCCGTCGAGGAGGTAGCGTCCGGAGGTCGGAACGTCGAGGCAGCCGATGATGTTCATCAGGGTCGATTTGCCCGATCCACTGGCGCCCATGATCGCGACGAAATCGCCGCTTTCGACGTGGACATCTATGCCGCGGAGAGCCTGCACCTCGACTTTGCCCATTCGATAGGTCTTGGTGACCGCTTCCAGCGTGATCATCCGCCGCTGCCGATCCGGACGCCGCCGCCGTTGAAGCGGTTGCCGCCGCCGCTCGAGCTCGAGACCCTCAGGGTGGGAATGACGACCTGGGCGCCCTCGCTCAAGCCGCCGGTGATCTCCGTGTACTGGTCGCCGACGACCCCTGTCTGGATCTGGGTCTGAACCTCTTTGCCGCCGACGTAGACGTTGACGTAAGCCTGGCCCGCGAGCCTTGTGATCGCGAGGTTGGGCACGACGACCGCATTTGTCGCCTTGCTGACCGTCACCGTTGCGTTCGTGGTCATGCCTTGCTTCAGCGACGGGTTGGTCTGGTTCAACGCCACCGTGGCGTAGTAGTTGACAACCCCGCTCTGGACGGTCGCCGCGCTGGCCACGGCTACGACATGCCCGCTGATGGTCAGGCTGGGGACTGCGTCGAATGTGACCTGCGTGTCCTGGTCGACCGCGAGCTTGGAGGCGTCGGACTCGGCGAACGGGATCACGACCTCGAGTCCGCTGATGTTGCCGATGACCATGAACGCGCTCGACGCGGCGCTGCTTGGCAGCGGGGCCTGACTCCCGGGGGCCTCCGACGTTGTGCCCGAACCGGTGATCGCCGTTTCACCGACGACGCCGTTGATGCTGTTGACCACCCCATCCATCGGTGCGACGAGGGTGGTGTTGGCGAGGTTCTGCTGCGCCGTTTGCACCGCGACCTGGGAACTGGCCAGCGAGGCCTGCGCGGACAGGATCTGGTTGGGCTTGGTCTCCGTCTGAGTGTTCAGGTTGTCCTGAGCGCTTGTGACCGAAGCGGCGGCCGAGTTGATGCTGCGCTGGCCGCTGGTCTTGTCGCTCTGCTGCTTGGCGGTGTCCAGGTTGAGCTTGGTCTGATCGGCGTTGACCTGGCTCGCGTACCCGTTGACCGCCAGCTGGTCGGCGTTGACCTTGCCCTGGTCGCTGGACACCGCGCTGAAGTCCGCCGCGCATGGACCTGAATAGGGGTAGGTCTGGGTGTCGCAGCCATCGGCCTTGAACTGATCGACGGCCGTCTGCAGCGTGGCCTGGTCGGTGGTCAGGGTTTGCTTCGCCGCCTGGTAGGCGGAGTTGAAGCTCAACGCTTGCTGATCGGCTGTTAGCTGGTTCTGATCCGCGGTGACCTGGTTGGCGTCCTGCGTGTTGGTCAGGTTCACCTGGGCGACGGTGTCGTTGTAGTTCTGCTGGGCGTTGGCGAGATTGTTGTGAAGTTGGTTGATCTGGGCTTGGGTCAGGGGCGTTTGGGCCGATTGCAGGTTCGCCTGGGCAAGGGCCAGGTTGGCTTGAGCGCTCGCCAGGGCGTTCTGCTCCTGGGTCGGGTCGATCCTCGCGAGCACCTGCCCGGCGGTGACATGGTCACCGACACGGACGTCGATTTCGGTCAGGGTGCCGCTGACTTTGAAGCTGACATTGGCCTGCTGCATCGGCACCAGGTTGCCCGTGCCTGTGACGCTGGATGTGACCGTTCGCCGGCCGACGCTATAGAGGTTGAGAGCGCTGGCTGCGTTTTTCGTCCCGACGAAAACGTCGCGGTAGATGAGGCCACCGAGCACCAGCGCGATCGCCGCGAGGGCTGCCACCACCAGCCTTGTGTTCTTCAACAACCGACTCTCACCTCCATTCCTTTTGGCATCACCAGTCGAGGTCTCTAAAGGACCATCCGGTTTCCGATCCGAAGCGAGTGACCACGGCAAGCCCGAGGCCGGCGATCGCAACCGCCGCAAGCGCGACCGCGCCGAGGTAAGGGATCAGCGCCAGGTCGAACACGATCAGGGCGCCGGCCACAGCCGGGACCAGGGGGTGCACCGGTTCCAGATGAAGCCGTCTCTGCAAGAGGCGGCCGAGCGCCAGCGCTATGCAGGCGATCCCGAAGAGCGCGACCGCGACCGCGACCACGATCACTGCAGGGATGACGGCGAGAAAGATCAGCGTGAATCGAAGTAGGGCGACTGCGCCCAGCGCGAGCAGGAAGGCGGCGACGCCGGCAGCCAGTGCGATCTCGGGCCCGTGACGGCTCTCGAGCCGCTGGACCGCGACGCGGGCACGGTTGGGAAACAGCAGCAGCACCGCCAGGGCGAGGAGCACGAGTCCTGCTCCGTTGCTGAGAAAGGCGCGAAGCGCTTGCACCGGGCTCATCGTGCCCAGGCGGCCGAACGGGGACCCGAAGCTGATTCGTTCCGGAAACCTGGTCCTGATGAATCGCTCGGGATCAGGGCTTGGGCGCTGGACGAGAACGGCTTGGGATGGACCGATCAAGAAGGTTGCATACGGCCCGAGCGTGGGGCCGTAAAGCGCGGTGTCGGCTATGGCCAGAAGCACTCCCAGCAAAGCGAGTGCCCCGACTAGGAGCGGCCAACCCCAACGCCGCAGCATGGGCGGAGGGCCATTTCGACTTCTGGGGTGGGGCGGCTGTGCAGGCGGCTGCTGCGCGTCACCTGGCGACGCGCTTTCACCTTCGTTCTGGTCGCTCAAGCGCGGCGGTGCTCAGTGAGGCGAGGCGTCGCGGTCTGGTCGAGCTTTGCGAGTAGAGACAGGTGGTACGCCGCGATGGCGGTCAGCGCGATGAATGCTCCCAGGAGAAGCACGTCGGCGACCGGGATGCTTGGCAGGGGCGCGGTGCCCGAACCCCAGAACGCGAGGCCCTGGAGGTTGCTCCAGGCGCCCGAAGCGAGCGCGGTGAGGCCGTCGAGGCCGGAGACATACCAGAGGATGAACGCAGCGAGCACCGCCTCCGGGACGAGCAGGCCCCAGGCGGCGCGCGAGGCCTGGGGTTGGGGCGCGATCGAGCTCATGACGCCGGCGACCAGCGATGCGGGTGGCGCGGGCGAGCGGAGCGCTTTCATGCGAAAGGGTAGCGACACCGCCTGCTCGTGCTGACGGCGGCAGTCCGCGCAGGTGACCAGGTGGTCACGTACCGCTCGCGATGTCTCCGGTTCGGTTCGCGCGAGGTCGCCGTCGACGTAAGCCTCCAGGAGGACGCGCACGCGCGCGCACGCGAGGGCTTTCATTGGGCGCCGGCCTCCTCGGCCTCGGCCAACGAGTTCCGGAGAAGGGCGCGGGCCCGGTGCAAGCGAGACTTGATTGCCGGCACCGACAGGCTCAAGCTCTGGGCGACCTGCTCCAGCGGTAGGTCGGCGTAATAGTGAAGAAGGATCGGCAGGCGGTAGGCGGGGTCGAGCTGAGCCAACGCGTCGAGGAGCGCGGGATCGTGCGCGGGGAAGGGTGAATCGGGCCCGGTGACCCCCTGGTCGGCGGATTGATCGGTGGGCACGGGGACGCGCTTGCGCCGGTAATTGATGGTCGTGTTGGCGGCCAGCTTCCAAAACCAGGGCTCGAAAGGGCGAGCGGCGTCGTAACGCGCGAGGTTGCGAAAGAGCTTGACGAAGATCTCCTGGGTGAGGTCGTGGGCCTCGTCGAGGTCTCTCAGATGTTGATAGGCGAAACCGTAGACGCGGCGCTGCATGCGGCGGACCAGCTCTTCAAAGGCATCCAGGTCGCCGCCGGTCGCCTGGTGCGCGAGCTGCCCCGCGGCAAGTGCTCGCGCGTCGGGAGCCCCGGTCATCGGCAACGCCTCGGCCGCCGCCTGCGCATGCATCTACGGTAACTACCCCTGGGGTCACTTACCGGTTGCCGACGGCCGAGCCTGCCCATTCGTTTGCCCTGCCCTCCGGAAGGCCACACCTTTGGCGGGCCCTCCCTTCTGATTGGCTTCCTCCCCCAAGCCTTCGCACCTTGACGCAAAGCTAGTTCAGCCGCCGGGCGCCGGCCAACCCTGGTCGTTAAGACACTCCAAACGGGGTACTTGACTCCGTATATCCGACCTCATATACTCCACCTGAAGTATATGGGTGGCCTAGACACCGAGATCTCCTCTCCGCTGGCACTTTCGATCCTCGAGCTGCTCGATGAGCGGCCGATGCATCCCTACGAGATGTCCTCGACCATGCGCATCCGCCATCAGGACGAGTTCATCCGGCTCAACTTCGGCACCCTGTATCACACGGTCGACGTGCTCGAGCGCAATGGCTGGATCGTCTCCGCCGAGCGCGAGAAGGAGGGCCGCCGGCCCGAGCGCACCATATACAAGCTCACCGATGCCGGTCGGCAGGTCTTGAGCCGAACCCTCGGCGAGCTGCTCCGCAAGCCGATGCGCGAATACCCCCACTTCGTCGCCGGCCTGATGTTCATGCACCACCTCAGCGCGGCCGAGGCTACCAGTCATCTCAATGAGCGCGCGTCCCTGCTGGACGCCCAGGTAACGAAGTTTGAGCACGTGCTCGACGAGCTCTACAAGCAAGGACTCAGCCGCTTGGCCCTGATCGAAATGGAACACAAGATCGCGATGCTCGATGCGGAGCGCAAGTGGGTTCGCAAGCTGGAAAAGGAAATTGTCGACGGAAAGCTGGAGTGGAAGGTCGGAATCGATGCCGGCCATGAGACGTTAAGGAGGAGTCATGGCGCAAGCACGCACTAATCCGTGGTTGGTCCTGTTGGTGCTCACGACAGGGTTCTTCATGATCCTGCTCGACACCACCATCGTCAACGTGGCCATACCGGCCATGAGCGCCGGGCTCAACACCACGCTCGACCAGATCCTGTGGGTGTTGAACGCCTACATCCTCGTCTACGCAGTGTTGCTGATCACAGCCGGCAGGCTCGGCGACTTGTATGGGCAGCGCAACCTGTTCGCCATCGGCCTTTTCGTTTTCACGCTCGCATCGGCGCTGTGCGGTTTTTCTCAGAACGCGAACGAGCTCATCGCTGCGCGCGTCCTGCAGGGAGTCGGAGGCGCGATCCTCACCCCGCAAACGCTTTCGATCATCACCACTCTCTTCCCGCCAGAGCGGCGTGGCGCGGCGTTCGGCATCTGGGGAGGAGTGGCCGGCCTGGCGACCATCACAGGGCCGACGGTCGGTGGCGCCCTCGTCACCTACATCGACTGGCGCTGGATCTTCTTCGTCAACGTCCCGATCGGAATCGCAGCGCTGATCGCCACGTTCGCGATCATCCCCGACATCCGGCCAGGCCGGCGCCACGGCTGGGACATCATGGGCGTAGTTCTCGCTACCGCGGGCCTGTTCGCCGTCGTGTTCGGACTCATCGAAGGCCAGCGCTTCAACTGGGGCGAGATCGGCTCCTACGGGATAACGATCCCGGAGGTGATCATCGGTGGTGTCGTACTTCTGGTCGTCTTCGTCTTCTGGGAGCGCTACCAGGCCGAGCCGCTGATGCCGCTATCGCTCTTCCGAGACCGGAACTTCGCGGTCGCGAACTGGATCGCTGCCGCCATCAGCTTCGGCATGCTGAGCCTGTTCCTACCCATCGTCATCTACCTGCAGTCGGTGCGCGGTTTTACTGCCCTGGTCGCCGGGCTGACGTTCGCGCCGATGTCGCTCACCTCAATGGTCGTAGCGCCTTTCGCCGGTCGCTTTGCCGACAAGGTGGGTGGCAAATACATCCTCTTGACCGGCATCACGCTGTTCACGATCGGATTCGGCCTGGTCGCGATCGTGGCCGGCCCCGACTCCACCTTCATCAACTTCCTCGGGCCGGCCATCATCGCCGGCGCGGGCATGGGCATGACCTTCGCGCCCATGACGACGATTGCCATGCGCAACATCACTCCTCAGATGTCGGGCGCCGCCTCGGGAATTCTCAACACCACGCGCCAGCTCGGCGCCGCGATCGGCAGCGCGGTCGTCGGCGCATTGCTGCAGAACCAGCTCGCCACGACTCTCCACAACCAGGCGGTAAGCCATGCAAGCGCCCTGCCCGCAAGCTTCCGGGACCAGTTCGTCAAGGCGTTCAGCTCGGTTGCGAGCAACGGATTCCAGATCGGCACCGGGCAGAACGGAGCCAAGCTGCCGTCGGGGCTTCCACCCGCGGTGCAGCACCAGCTGACCGTTCTCGCACACGACGTCTTCGTCAGCGCTTATATCGACGCCATGAAGTCGACGCTGGTGGTGCCGATCGCATTCCTTGCTTTCACGGCGCTGACGACTTTGCTCATCAAGCGTCGCAAGCGACCCGCAGCCAGCGAAGGTGTGCCAGCACAAGAGAAAGTAGCCGCCGCCGCGGGCTAGGCTAAGACCGGTGGCGGAACCGGCCGACGGATGGTTGGAGCGAGATGGCGTCAGCCTCCACTATGTCGAGTGGAGGCCTGACGGCGCCGCTCAGCGCGAGCCGCCTCTGCTTCTTCTCCACGGCTTGAGCTCGAACGCGCGCTACTGGGATCGGCTCGCGAGAAATCTCCCTCACCGGCGCATCGTCGCCCTCGACCAGCGGGGGCACGGATTGACAGGTCGGCCTCCGCAGGCTCCGCCCGCGACGAATGGTTACACCATGGAGCAGCTCCTAGAAGATGCCATGTTTGTGATCGGCGAGTTGGACCTCGACAAGCCCGCGGTCGTGGGCCACTCCTGGGGCGCGACCGTTGCGCTTGAGCTGGTGGGCCCGCGGCCGGCACTTGCATCCGCACTGGTTTTCATCGACGGACCAATTCAGAGCGCGGCCAACATGTTCAGCTGGGAAGATGCCCAGCGCTTCATGCAGCCTCCCCTGCCTCGCTTCGCCACGTTCGCTGATGCATTGGCGCAATCGGCGCAGGATTTCAATGGCGCCTGGAGTGACGACCTCGAACCGTTCGTGAAGGCTCGCGTGGTGCCGGACGGGAATGCTTTCGTGCTGACCCTGACAGCGGGGGCGCGGCTCGAGCTTCTCCGCGGCCTGTACGACTCCCAGCCTGATGTGCTCTGGCCCCGCATCGAGGTTGCCGCCGTCGCCCTACTGGCTCGTGGCGGGCCGGACCGGATCGCCGGTTGGAAGGAACAGGGAGCCGCGCGCCTCGCAGTGAATGCGCCCAAAACCGAGGTCCATTGGTTCGACACACCGCACGACATCCCGCTCTTCGCGCCCGCCGAGGTGGCGGCGGAGATCGAACGTGTCAGCGCTACAGCCGCAATCGGGCCAGGGTCAGAGTCGCCCACCGGATAGCAGTTTCAACGCAGCCAGCAGCACCGCGGCGCCGATGAATGCGACGACTATGCTGCCCAGAAAACCAACCGTTCCGGTCATGTGGAATAGCGCGTTCAGCAGAAACCCGCCGATGATCGCGCCCGCGACGCCAACCACGATGTCGGCGATACAGCCGAACCCGCGACCGGTCACGACACGAGCCGCGACCGCGCCCGATATCAGTCCCACGATGATCCACGCCACCCATGATCCGGGCTCGAGGTTCACGACTTCGACAACCAGTCCGCGATCACGGCGAAGACCTCCTCGTTGTCCACATCGTTGAAGGGTTCATGGTAGCGGCCCTCCAGCAGCCTGAACTCGCTCACCGAAGCCGACAGGCGATGCAGGTGCTGGCTGCCCTCGGGGTCGATCAGCCGATCGTCGGTCCCGGCCAGGATCAAGAAAGGGACGGTGATCTCGCCGGCGTGCTCGAAGATGCGTTTGCAGGCGGCTATCCATTCGGAGTAGAGGCGGCTCGAGATCTTGCTGTGAACGAGCGGATCCGTGCGATAGGCCTCGACCACGTCGGGAATTCGCGACAGCACCTTTGGGTCGACCTCGTTGTCCAGCGCCAGCTTCGGAACGATTCTCGAAGTCGCTTTGGCCAGCGCGACCTTCCAGCCAGGCACCGGAGCTTTCACCCGCAGCGCCGGGCTGGAGACGACGAATCGCTTCGTGCCAGCCAGCTTGTCAGCAAGAATGGTGCTCAGCAGAACGGCGCCGCCGAAGGAATGTCCAACGGGTACCACCTCTCCTCCGGCGATGCTCTCGACGTGCTCAACAAACGCGCCCACGTCATCCGTCCACTGTTTCCACGAGTTGACATGTCCCCGCGGGCCCGGGCTTTTGCCGTGACCGCGCAGGTCGACCGCAAACGTCGCAAATCCGTGGCGCGACATGCCGAGTGCGAAGCGCTCGTATCGGCGCGAGTGCTCGCCAAGGCCGTGCACGACGGCGAACGTGACGTCCGCCCCGGCTTTGGGCCACGCCCGGTACGAGAGCTTGGTCCCGTCCGCCGAGTCGATCGTGCCTTCACGGGCGAGAGTGCCCTCAGCCGGCAAGGTGGCCGAAGCCTCTGAGGATCTTGAGCGCCTCTTGTTCGGCTTCCAACAGCGTCGGAGCGTAGGCCCGGATGCCGAAGAGGGCGTAGGCCCACTCCGGGCTCGGGGGACTCTGCGAGTGAAGGCGGAAGGTTGGCGGATAGAAGAGGATGCGCTCGCCCTGAACCTTCTTGATCACCGGGCGCTTCGCCAGGACCTCCTCCAGCGATTGGCCGTTCGGTAGCCGCCCGTGGTCGAACTCGAGCCGGCGCAGCTTTGCGAGCGGATGGTCCTCGTCCTTCAATGTCGTCGTGATCCCGTACTCCGCGCTCAAGTCGCGCATGAAGATGGCGATGATCAAGGCGTCGGTCTCGTCGCCGGCCATCTTCAGGAAGCCCGCCGCAGTGGTGTTGACGACGTCCTCGTTCTTGAGATGCCGGAAGTACTCCATCGCGAAGAGGTCGCGCGAGTACGAGCTGGCCACCCACGGCGGCTCGCAACGCCACGTCCGAGCGGCAGCGAGGGCTTCGAACTGGGCGTGAACTCGTTCCAGGCGCTGCTCGGGAAGCCCGTACAACCGGTAGTGGAGGACTCTCCGCACGCGATTTAGCCTACCTGTAATCGGCGGCGGTCGCGCCGCGTGCCGCGCGAGCTGCATCGCCTCCTCCTGCCACGGCGGCGCATGGGCGTGCACAGTGAGCCGGTCCGGGCCCGCTGCGAGCAAGAAATCGCCGCGCCGGGCAGCCTCGAGAAAGGCCCGCTGCTGGGGGCTGAGATGAAAAGCCGTCTCGAGCTTGGCCGCCTCGCCCGACCGCTGCGCTCCGAGAAACAGCAGAGCGGGGTTGGTGGCGACCACCGCTCCCGCTTCGGTGCTCAAGAGATCGCCCGGGTTCTGGGTCGCGAACACAAGCGACCCGTCGTACTTGCGGATCCGGCGCGCGAGATTGACGACGAAACGGCGGATGGTCGGGTCTTCGAACAGAAGGCCAAGCTCGTCAACGACGAGCATTCGGCGGCGGTCCTTGCGCTTGATGCGCGTCCACAGCGCTTCCGCCAGCAGGAAGTGGACCGGGGCGATCATCTCGTCGCGCAGCTCGCGCATCCCGAACACGACAATCGGAGCCTCGAGCTCGATGTTAGTCGGGGCGCTGAACATCTGCCCCAGGCTTCCATGCACCCAGCGCCGCATGATCGTGGACGCGCGCGAAGACTCCGGAAGCAGCGATGCAACATTGCGCAGGACCGGCTGCTCGATGGCGTCGTAGGCGGCGCGCACGGCGACTTCGACCATGGCTCGCTCCGACTCATCGAGCCCGCCGCAGATGGTTCCGCATAGGTCGACCGCGTCCGCCGTCGCCGCCCCCAGCCATGACTCGTCGCGACGATCCGAGGGACGTAAGTCGAGGACGTTGAGCGAGTGGCCCGAACCGAGGGCCAGCTGCACATCGATGCCTCCGAGGAGGCGCGCAAGGTTGCCGTACTCGTGCTCGGGATCGATGACATACACCTGCGTGCCGCGGCCAAGCGCACCCATCAGCAGCGTCGACAGCAGGTAGGTCTTGCCGGCGCCCGAATAGCCGAAGACGCCGATGTTGGCGTTGGCGTAGCGGCTCTGCTCGAACGGGTCCACAAGCACCGGCACACCGCTCGCGCAGCTGCTGCCCACGACCAGACCACCAGCCTGCTGAATCTCCGCGCCGAACCAGGGGAAGAGGGTCACGAGCGCGCTCGTGTCGAGGACGCGCTTGCGAGCGAGTCGGTCTATGCAGGATGGAAGAGTGGCGAGGTGACCGTCGAGCATTCGGAACGTGCAGGGCTGGATCTCGCAGAGGGTCGCGCGCGCCGCCGACTGAATTTGTTCCGAACCCATTTCAAGGGCCTGCTTCGTCGCCGCGATCAACGTGATGTAGACGGAGACGTGAAACGCCTTCTCCTGGCTGGAGGCCAGACGCCGCTGCAAATCTTCCGTGTTGGGAAGAGCTCCTGCCAGCATCGGATCGTTCGTGCCTGCATTGAGCTCCTGCAATCGCGATACCCGCATATTGGTGAGCTGGCGCTGGAGGTAATCGACGACCCACGCGACCGGAAGCGGATCGGCGTGCCAGGCGAGTCGGGTTTTGAGGCCGGGAGGAATCAGACGAAAGAGCCAGCCGGCTTCGAGCTCGGTTCCGGGCATACGCTGGACGTACCAAGACCGGCTCCAACCCTCGTGGATACAGAAGTGGTGTGGGCGTTCTTCCCCAAACGTCGGACGGACAGCCGGCGTCGACGTTGAGAACCCGATGCCCAGCTCGCGCAACGCGCCCTCGAGGCGTGACGCGTGAGCCTGCGGTGTGACGAGCGAAGTCAGCGTCCGATGGGCCGAAGGTGAACGCGCCATCTGCTCGGCGAACCACAGGTCGGCGCCTCTCATCTCGTCGAAGTCCCGCGGCGTGGGATTGCTGATGTTGGCGTCCACTCCTGGGCCCGGTTCGGTCTCGATGAGGACCTGCAGCGGCGCGTCGAGACCGTCGAGCAGTCGCCTGAAGCCGTTGAGCCACCGCATTCGTTCCGCTTCAGACGCGCCGTCGAAACCGAGCGGTTTGGTGGCTATCTGCACGGTGTTATTGACTCCATGCCACAGGACAGACGGTCCCCGCTTTGCGAGCTGCACTGGGCCAAGCCTCATCTGTTTGATGCTGCTTCCCTACGCCCCTTCGAATGGGTCCATTCGAGACAGAAGCGTCTCGCGGTGAAAATCACGATGTCGGACAGCCATTGATCTGCAGCTCGGGCGCGGAAGCGACCCCAAGCCATCACGACGCCCAGTCCGATGACGATAAGAGTTGCACCAGCGCGAACCGGTTGCGGCGACCAACGTGATGACCAGAGAGCGAAGCCGGCGAGAAACGAAACCACCAGGTATCCGAGACGCATCGGCGTCAGGCCGTAGATGAGCTTGTCCTCGAGGTCGACATCCAACGGAACGCGTGCCGGCATCAATGGCACGGTAGATGGGTCGGGCGGGGGTTGGAACCCAGCGTGTTAAGTCCCTGGGAACCTTAGAATCCTCTTTCGGCTTAAGTCATGCTCGCGTAGCTCAACTGGCAGAGCAGGGGACTCTTAATCCCAAGGTTCAGGGTTCGACTCCCTGCGCGAGCACCATAGACCCACCCGGGCCAAGTCTGTGCACCACCAGGAACTATGTCGCTCGTTCTAGGGCCGCACTAAGTTGTAGACGGCATACTTCGCGCTTTGCACTCCGCTCTGGTCTAGCCACCGCACGAGGGCTGGGAAGCCTGCGGCAACGTGCATGTACCAGACCCATGACAAACAGACATCGTTGTCCTCGACGAGAACCTTCCACTGAAGATACCAGGGGGAGCCCCGGACCTCTGCCTCTTCACCAAGCATCGAGCGCAGGGTCGCCTCGTGCTTGCGTCCAGCGGCCGCAAGCTCCTCATCGATTGGTACTCCAGCCACTAGCTGGTTTGCTGCTGTCTCCTGCAATTCTTGCCACGCGCGCCAGATCTGCCAGATCTTCGACTCGAACTCGTCCCGCGGCTGCCGATCCGAATGCCGCCACAGGCGGGCGATATACATCCGCGCCCTCACCTGTTGCTCGCTAAGTCTGCGGCCCGGAGCCCATGGCTTGATCAGACCTTTCACCCATGGAGGCCACATGATGGGCGCCATTTGGCGACCGATCGCAAGCGCCTCATCTCGGTGCTCGCAGCGCGCACGGATGTCGAACCAAGTTAAAGACCCGGTGTCCTCGTCGGTGATGAAGGCGTCGCGGGCACCAGCCGCAGTCAGCTGATCGATTACTACGCGAATGGTGTTTTGATCTGCCTCGTCGCCCCATGGATTTGGCTGATTGGGGAGGATCACCGTTTGCCCTACACACATGCCGGAAAGCGCGTCCGCAGCGGCGGCCGCTTGCGGTTGAGAATCGAATTGCCCGATTGCGCTCGAACCCTCCAAGTTGGACGCCGGGGCATCGACCCGGCCTGGTAACAAGACCGAGCTCGGCTCCACGGGATCATGCTCATCGCCGAAAGTCCAGGTCCAGTCGATGGGCTCGGTCAGGACGTCGTCGTGATCAGCAATCACGGCTCGACCGCTTAGCTGACAGCTTGATTGCCGGTCGCAGGCTGAATCGCGGTTCCACCACCGGCGTCAAGGATAACGAGGCTCGTTCGGTCCATCGATCCACCCTCCTGAGACCGACGGATGACAGCTTATTTGACAGCTTAGCCGCGGCAGTCTGTGGCACGGCAGGACGCTCTGTGGCACAAACGCGTCAGACCGGCGAATACGTGTGGCACGCCCTGACACGTCCTGACGCTTCCTGACAATGAGGGTCAATCTCCTCTTAATCCCAAGGTTCAGGGTTCGACTCCCTGCGCGAGCACCATCACGTGCACCATCACGTTTGTGCAAGTTCGACTGGTGGGCAACAAAACGGCCTCGGCTGATGTTTGTCAGTACTTCGGCCGATGCTTGACGGGGCTTCAACCCTTCAGTGCATATGCGACCGCGCGTTCCCGAGACATTGCGCGGCCTTCCGCCCTGTACGTTGCCGACCGCCGCTGTCCCAGGTCCGTACGGCTCTTGTCCAGCCACCGTTCCACCAGCGGTCTGGTCAGCCGAGTGGCAACGGCGCCGGCTGAAGCAGCGAGCGCCTCCGACGCACCAGAAAGGCGCAGAGCTCGACTCGGATGACCCTGGGCCGCGGCCAGCGCCGCAAAGTACATGAGTGGAGTCGCCAGGCCGATTGTGAAGTCGAGTACACGAGCGATCGCCAAGCCTTCTTCCAGATGGGTGCGAGCTGCGGCGAAGTCCCCGCTGTCTATCGCGTTCAGGCCTAGGTAGCCGAGAGTGACGTTGATGAACCGGTGGTCGCCGATCCTCTGGTAATACGCAAGGCTCTTCCGCAAGCATTCGCGCGCCTTTTCGTGGTCTCCCTCCCTCATCGCCAATCGTCCTAGCTGCCTGAGGATGTCCGCGACCAACGTCTCATCCCCTGCTTCCCGGGCTATTTCCAGGCTTCCGTCGAAGCACCTGCGCGCGGCAGCCAAATCGCCTTGCCACTCTGTCGCCTGTCCCGGGTGGGATAGCTGCCAAGCGCGCGCCTGAGCCAGCCATCGCCCTCTTCAACGAGGCCGTCGACATACCAGAAATCGGACAGCGCGATGATCAGTCGCATGCTTGCGTCGGGTTCATGGGCGCCGCTCCACTGGAGCGCCAGCCGCAGGTTGCTGACGTCGTATGCAAGGCGCTGGTGCCAAACCTGTTGGTCACGGCCTCTGAGCTGCGGCGAAGCCTCTTGAGCGACTGACAGGAAGAACTCAGCGTGGCTTCGGCTGAATCGCTCCACCTCGCCGTGTTCAGCCAGGCGTTGCTGTCCGTACTGCTGCAGGGTTTCCAGCATCCGGAACCGGATCGGTGCCGACCCGTCGACGGATGCAACCACAAGCGATTTGTCGACCAGGCCGCCGAGCAAGCCTGCGATCGCGTCGACCTCAAGATCACGGTCTGAGCAGACCTGCTCGACCGCCTCGAGGCTGAAGCTGCCGGCAAACACCGACAGACGCCGGAAAAGCCTCCGCTCGTCATCGCTAATCAGGTCGTGGCTCCAGTCGAGCGCGGACTGCAGCGTCCGATGCCGCGCTGGTCCGGCGCGACTGCCGCCTGTCAGGAGCCCAAATCGATTTTGCAGTCGATTCAAGATCTGCTCGGGGGACATCAAGCCGGCGTATGCGGCAGCCAGCTCGATCGCCAGCGGGATTCCGTCCAGGCGCCGGCAGAGCTGCGCGATGGCGGAGGCGTTGTCCGCATTGATCTCAAAGCCGGGCGCAGCCAGCTGGGCACGATCCAGAAACAGGCCGACGGCCTCGTATCGGACAAGATCATGCAGGTCGATCACTGCCTCCGGATCCGGGACAGCAAGCGAGGCAACTCGCCAAACAATTTCGCCACTGACGCGGAGAGGCTCGCGGCTCGTGGCAAGCACCGTGACACCGGAACAGGAACGGAGGATGGCGTCCACAAGGTCGGCGCAATCGGCAATCACGTGTTCGCAGTTGTCGACCACAAGCAGCACGTGCCGCACGCGCAGGTGCTCCAGGAGCGTCTCTGCAATCGGTCGACGCGGACGCTCGTGGACCCCCAGCGTCGCGCCAAACACCCTGGCGATCGGGTAGCCATCTTTGATCTGGGTCAGGTCCACCAACCAGGCCCCGTCTGGATATGCATGCAGGGCCCGGTCTGCCACTTCGAGCGCCAGCCGAGTCTTGCCCGCGCCCCCGACCGCCGTAAGGGTCACGAAGCGCTTCACAGCGAGAAGGCGCTGGAGCTCGGCCAGCTCATTCCCACGACCGACAAACGTCGTCAGCTGAAGGGGGAGATTGTGTGGACGCCCGTTCGATGCGGCGGCCATCGAGCCGACTGCCTCGTCATGCGCCACCCACGCGGCGACCTGAGAGCGAGAGGTGAAACCAAGCTTGTTGAGTATCTGTTTGACGTGCCACTCTGCCGTGCGGCGGGTGATGAAGAGCCTGCCCGCAATCTCACGATCGGTCAGCCCAGTCCTCACGAGGCGGGCGACCTGCACCTCGCGGGGTGTAAGCCCGAGCTCAACCTTCTTACTCAATCCGCTGAACCCGAGGCCAGTTTAGTCTGGAAACAACCAGTACCCATCCCCGTAGTCCTCGGGGTGACACCGCCCCCAATCAGCCTTAGGGTGGCAAAGGGTTCAGCGATCACTTTTGCGTTCGATCCGATTGGTGGTGGTGGTCGCTGTTGCGGCGACCGGCTCGCGGTCCAAACCTTATGAGGAGTGTCCAATGAATACGCTTACGAGAAGGGTCATCCGGCTGGTAGCCATGACGGCGGGAGCGGCGGGGCTCCTG
>VBFD01000169.1:0-2839 GCA_005883585.1 Chloroflexota bacterium | reverse complement strand
CGACGGCGCTGACCACGCCAGTGGTCACGGTGGACTGAAAGCCGAAGGGGCTGCCGATGGCCACTACTAGCTGGCCGACGCGCAGCTGACCGGAGTCGCCCAGGCGGGCGCTGGGCAGCCCGGCGCCGTTGGCACGCAGCAGGGCCAGGTCCGTGTGCGGGTCCTTGCCCACCAGGTCGGCGGTCAGGATGCTGCCGTCGCGCAGGTGGATCTCGTACCGCTTGGCGGCGCTGGCCACGTGATGGTTGGTTAGGACATAGCCGTCGGGGGTCAGGATCAGGCCGGAGCCGATGCCGCTGATGCCGACCACCGCCGGGCCGACCTCCTCGACTACGCCGATCACCGTCTTGGAGTAGGCGTCCAGGAGTTCGGTATCAGTGAGCATGCCGCTGTCCTACCCGCGTTCGGAGAGTTGAAACACCCGAGGCACCCGCCACGGTGACCCCTTGAAAGGGGAGGGGCGCGAATCTGGGGTCCTAGCGGCCGACCACGTGCAGCCGCCAGCCCTGCAGATCGCCGGGCTCCGGGTGCGGCTGGCCTTCCTCCTCGGCCGACTCGTTGAGCAGCGACTCGATGGCCTGCTGACTCTTGATGAAGGCGGTCACCACTTCCGGGTCGAAGTGGGTCGCTGAGCCATTCAGGATCTCCGCTTTGGCGTGCTCGAAGGTGCGGGCGCGGCGGTAGGAGCGGTCGGAGGTCATGGCGTCCAGGGCGTCCGCCACCGCCAGGATCCGCGCGCCCAGCGGAATGTCGTCCGCGTGCAGCTGGTCCGGGTACCCGTTGCCGTCCCAGCGCTCGTGGTGGGCCCGGATGATGGGCAGCACCGGGTCCAGGAAGTCGATGCCCTTCAGCATTTCCACCGCGATCTGCGGATGCCGTTGCATGCGCAGTTCCTCCTCCGGGTCGAGGCGGCCCTGCTTGCGGAGAATCTGGTCTTCGACCCCGATCTTGCCGATATCGTGCAGGATGCAGGCGCGTTGCAGGGCCTCCATCTCCGGCGCCTTCAGGCCGAGCGACTCGGCGAGCACCCGAGCATAGCTGGCGACGCGCTCCGTGTGCCCATGCGTGTAGGCGTCTCGGGCCTCGACGGCGGCGGCCAGGGCTTCCATGGTCATCAGGTAGGTGTCCCGCAGGCGTGCCATCGTCTCTGTGAGCGATCCGCTCCTGGCCTGCAGGGTCTGGGTCATGGCATTGAATGACTCGGTGAGCTCACCGATCTCATCGCGGCTGGTGACCGGCGCGCGGTGCGCCAGGTCGCCGGCGCTGATCAGGCGGGTCGCCTCCAGCAATTCGTGCACCGGATGGATGATGCGGCGGGCGACCAGCACCCCCACTAGCAGCGTGAGTACCACCCCCAGCACCGAGATGATGGCCATCAGCAATCGAAGCCGCTCCGTGTCCGCCTGCAGGCCGGCGCTGGAAGCCGCCACGCCGAGGTAGCCCAGGCTATCCGGCGCGCTGGTCCAGGGAATCAGCAGTTCGATCGCGGGAGCGGTGGCGGACACGGGCCGCTCCACGACATTGGAGTTGGTCACCCGGCTGCGCAGGGATGGGTCCAGGGCGAGGCCGGGCCACTGAGGAGGCGCGGTCGCCAGGGTGGTGCCCAGCACCGCTCCCTGGCCGTCGAAGAAGGTGATCTCATCGTGGCTGACGGCCTTGAGTTGTGCGCCCAGGTCGCTGACCGGCTGGCCGACCAGCAACGTCCCGAGCAGGGTGCCGATGTGGTCGCGCACCACCCGTGCGTCGAAGGCCACCGGGTCTGTCTCCGGGCCCACGAACGCGAGCTGGGTGACCCGGCCGCTGAGCAACGGCTGGAACCCCGTCCAGCCACTGAGGTCGAGGTTCTGAGTCACGCTGGCGGCCGCCTCGCCATGGCTGGAGATACCGATGATCTCGCGGCCTTTGGGGTCCACGGACTCCACCACCACCGATGGGTGGCCGGCCAGCGCACGCTCGAGGGCGGCCTGCAGGTCGGCCGGTTTCGCCCACGCGTTCTGGATGGCTGGGCTGGCGGCCAGCGACTTGACCAGCGTTCGGCGCTGCCCGTCGGACGATTGCAACACAGAGGAGGCGCTGAAGCCATCGTGGATCAGCTGGGCGTCAAAGCTGCTCCGGGCCCGGCTGCCCAGCTCATTGCTAGCCACGTAGGTCCCCACCGCGCCGACCACCAGGCTGAGGACTGCGAAGGGGAAGACGATCTTCCAGGCAAGGCGGAACCGAATCCTGGGCATATCGACGAGCGTGTAACGAAGCGGGGCTCGCCGAGCTTGTGGACGCCTAGCCCGAATCCACCGGGTCGAGCTAGCATCTCGGGCGCGGCTGCGGCCTGAGCCCGAGGCCGCCGGCACAAACTCGCATCTTGGGCGCGGATGCGGCCGATCCGGGCCCCGCCTCCCAATCTGCTTCGTTCGTCCGACGGCCCCGGGCTCCGGGCGTCGGCTCCTGCGCGCGCTCGGTCACGCATCGACGGATGCGCTCCCTCGCGTGCTCGTCGCCTCCTTCCGCTCGGCACGCCCTGCATCCCGAGTTGCGGCGCCCGACCGGTAGATCCGGGCTTAGTGGTCAGGCGCGGCCGGCTCGCCGTAGAGGGCGTCGGCGCTGGGGTCGAGGATGGCTTCGTATTCGGGAAAATCCGCGGTCAGCCGGCTGGCATCCGCGCGAAAGAGATAGTCGAACTTGACCGGGCGGCCAAGCTGTTCGGCGCGGGTCAGGAAGTCGGCGGCCGTGCGGATACTGCTGAACACCAGCATCCGCCGCCCCTGGGGTCCGTCCATGGTAGGGATCTCCATCCGGGTGTCCGTCGGACCACCCTCGGGCACCAGGGCCAGGAGAAAGACGG
>VBFD01000113.1:0-59569 GCA_005883585.1 Chloroflexota bacterium | reverse complement strand
GACCAGGAGCTCCGACTTGGTCGGAAACCAGTACTGGAGGTTGCCGATGGCCACGCCTGCTTTGGAGGCGATGGAGCGGACGCTGGTGCCGGAATAGCCGTTTTCCAGGAGCGATTCGGCCGCGGCGTGGATGATTTGATCTCGGGTGCTCTCGGTCGCGGTCGCCCCGGTCATACGTATGTACTAGCATACCGTCGGCCGTGAACGCGGTGTGGCGAATTCGCTCCGAACCGATAATGGCTTGGGCGTGAGGAGCATCGATAGTGTCTTTCCGACTGGGCTTTGTGGGGTCATGCGCACCGACAACGCCGACGCCGCGTTCCAGTCTTGCCTCGCCGCGATTGAAGGCGGCATCGGGACGATCGAGATCACGACCACGGTCCCTTCCTGGTACGAGATCGTCCGGGGCCTGATCGGGACTACGTTGGGCAAGGTCCCAATTGGCGTCGGCACCGTGTGGGACCCGGGCGCCGTCGGCGAAGCGAAAGAGGCGGGTGCCGATTTCGTGGTGACGCCGGTCGTTTTGCCGGAGGTTGCCGAGGCTTGCCGGAAGGAAGACATCCTGTGCGTCCTCGGGGCGCTCACACCGACCGAGATCTATCACGCCCGGCTCGCAGGGGCCAACATCGTCAAGGTGTTTCCGGTCGGGCCGGTGGGCGGCCCCGACTACATCCGCTCGCTGCAGGGGCCGATGGGTGGCGTACCGCTCTGGGCGTCAGGTGGTGTCGAGATCGAGCACATTCCGGCCTATCTGAGGCTCGGGGTGAAGGCGGTGGGGCTCACCGGCGCCCTGTTCGCGCCCGAGGCGCTGGCGCGCCGGGACCTGGAGTCGATTCGTGACAAAGCCGGCCGCGCCGCGCAAGCAGCGGCGTCGGCACGAGCCGACTAGCTTCTATTCGTCATAGAGGCTTGGCCGAGGAGAGGGGTGGGTTCCACGGCGGGGGACTCTGTCCCCCCCGCGAATTTCAGCACCCCACGTGGTTGTCGCACATCGTCGTCACGATGTCTGAGTAGAGGTTCTGGGCCTGCCCACCGGTCGCGATCAAGGCGATGATGACGACCAGGACGACCAGAGCCAGGATCAATGCGTATTCGACCATGCCCTGGCCGGACTGACTCGATCTGGGTCGGATCAGCACCCTACGTGATAGAGACAGAGGGTGACGCTGATGTTCGAGAACGTATTGACGAGCTGGCCGCCGGTGGCGATCAGGGCCACGATCACGACCAGCGCTACCAGGGCAAGAATCAGCGCGTATTCGACCATGCCCTGGCCGGACTGCCGGAAACCGAGTCGGATCAGCACCCTACGCGGAAGTTGCACATGGTGGCGCTGATGTTCGAGAACAGGTTTATGAGCTGACCGCCCGTAGCGATCAGCGCGATGATCACGATCAAGGCGACGAGGGCCAGAATGAGGGCGTACTCGACCATTCCTTGACCTGATTGCTGTATTTGGAACCATTTCATCCTTCGGTGACGACCTAGAAGCTTAACCGTCGAACTGGCCCTACTGATCGTTGGCTCTTCGCAGCGCCTGCTCTACGACCACCCTCACCATGCGCTTGCGCCAGAAGTGGCTCAGGTCGGCGTTGTCCAGGGGTTTGGCCGGCTTGGCGGCGATCTCGGCGGCCGTCTGGACCGATTCTTCATCGACCTGCTTCCCGACCATGAACTCGCCCGCTTTCGGGGCCTCCAGCGGGTGCGAGGCCACCGCCGAGAGGACGATCCGGCAGCTCGTCACGGTGGTGCCGTCCAGCCGCATCGCCACGGCGGCGCCGGCGATGGGGAAGTCGATCGAGCCGCGGCGGCGCAGCTTGACGTAAGCCGTCTTCGTTCCATCGGGAGCGGGCAGGCGCAAAGAGGTGAGTACCTCGAAAGGCTGCTTGGCGAGGTAGTCGATGCCGTCGTCGCGGTACAGCGCGGCGACGGGAAGCTCGCGATCGCCGTCGGTCCCCACAAGCGTGACCAGCGCGCCGAGCGCGATCGCCATTGGTGCCGTGTCTGACGACGAGACTGCCCAACACCGCGAGCTGCTCGGGGCCACGAGGCAGATATCGCCGTCCTTCTTCATACAGAAGCCGGCGGCCTTTCGCCATTCGTATGTCATGTCGTAGTAGTTGCAGCGCGTGTCGACGCAGAGGTTGCCGCCGATCGTTCCGGCATTTCGCAGCGGCGGCGAAGAGACGAGCCCTGCGGCTTCTGCATATCCGGCATACGCGGTGCGCAGCGCTGCGTCAGCGGATGCAGCCGCCAGCGTCATGCCGGCGTCGACAATGATTTCGCCGTCGTCGCGATGGACCGAGCGCGCCAGGAAGTCGAGGCCGATCAGCGCCTCGACCTCGAACTGCCTTCGCTTCAACTTTGGAAACAGGTCGGTGCCACCGGCGACGAACATCGCGCGCGGGCCGAGCTCAGATGCCATACGCGCAGCCTCGCGTGCGGTCTTCGGGCGCAGGTACCTAAATCGCGGCAGGCGCAGCAAGATCCAATTCCTTTGGCGGCGGTTCGACTTTGATTGTCGGTGGATACGGGATGTCGGGAAACCCCTGTGGTCCGTATCGCGACGGCTCGCCTTTGTCCTTGCGCCGCAATGCTTCGACGATCTTCTCCGGCGTGACGGGGACCTCATCGACCCAGATCCCCAGCGCGTCGAACACCGCGGCGCTGACCGCCGGGATGACCGGCAACAGCGGACCCTGGCCCGCCTCTTTCGCGCCGTAGGGCCCTTCCGGGTCGTTGGTCTCGACGATGAAGGTCGCGACCTCCGGCATGTCGAGGAAGGTCGGCGACTTGTATTCCAGCATCGACGGCCACTTGTGCAGGCCTTTGCGGAACGTCTGCTCTTCCATCAGCGCCTCGCCCAGGCCCATGTACACGCTGCCTTCGACCTGACCTTCGACCAGCAGCGGGTTGATCGCGCGACCAACGTCGTGAGCGATCCATACCTTGTTTATGTGCAGGAGCCCGGTGCGCCGGTCGGCGTCGAGATCGACGACGCAAGCGGAATAGCTGTAGGCGGGGCTGGGGCCGACGCCCGAGCCTTTGTACGGACCGGCGATCTTCGGCGGCGTATAGCTCCCGGCGCTTGTCAGGGTGCCGAAACGTGCCTCAGCCAGCACGCTGGCTTCTTCGAACGTGACGTCCCCGAATCTGCGGCCGCTTGCCTCGACGGCTTCGACCAGGAGCGCGCGCATCTTCCGCGCCGCCTCGAGAGCGGCGTTGCCGGCCATGAAGGTCACCCGCGACGAGTAGGAGCCGAGGTCGATCGGTGTGGTGTCGGTGTCGGCGGTGACGAGCCTGATGTCCTTCGGCTGCAGGCCGAGCTCTTCGGCGACCACCGCCGCGAGCACCGAGTCGGAGCCCTGGCCGATGTCCATCGCGCCGCAATACGCCGTCACGCCGCCGCGGTCGACCTTGATCTGGACCTCGGAATGAGGCATGTCGTTCCAGTAGATCGCTGTGCCTGCGCCAGATAGATAAGAGGAGATGGCGAAACCCATGCCTCGACCCGGTTGCCGCTTGCGCGTCCGGTAGCCCGACGCCTTTACGACTCGCTCCGTGCATTCCTCGAGCCCGCAAGACGTGACGCGGAGCCAGTTGACCGTGCGGGTCATGGGCTTGACGAAATTGCGACGCTTGAGCTCGACCGGGTCGATGCCGAGGTCGTGAGCGATCTTCTCGAGGTGCAGCTCGATCGCGAATCGCGGTTGGGGTGTGCCATGCCCACGCTTGGGCCCGCACGGCGGCTTGTTGGTGAAGACACGGCAGCCTTCGAACCGATAGGCGGGGATGTCGTACGTCACCGTCTGCAGCGCGCCCGTGTAAAAGGTCGAGGCGACCCCATACGAGCCATAGGCGCCGCCGTCGAGCGCGCTCTTGAAATGCATGGCGGTGATCAGCCCATCCCTGGTCACGCCGGTTCGCACCCACATCAGGACCGGGTGGCGGCCGCGATGCGCGTAGAAGACCTCCTCGCGGGTGAGCGTGCACTTCACAGGCCGGCCCGTGATCATCGCGAGCTTGGCGACGATGATCTCGTGCGCGAAGGGGTCCGTCTTGCCCCCGAACCCGCCGCCGTGTGCGGCTCCGATGACCCGGATGCGGTTCATCGGCAGCTCCAGCACCTTTGAAAGCGCCCGGTGCACGTAATGGACGACCTGCGTCGACGACCACAGCGTCACCTTGCCGTCGACATACGTAGCGATCGCGCTGTGCTGCTCCATCGGCAGATGCGTGTTGCCCTGGAAGAAGAAAACGTCTTCCCGCACGTGGTCGGCGCGTTCGAAGCCGCCGTCGACGTCGCCGAACTCAAGCGCGACGAGCTTGTGGATGTTGTTGGGTCCGCCGTAGTCCTGGATGCGTTCGTCTTTCGGTTTCCCGAGCGCCGCGTCGATGGACATGACGGGCTCGAGCACCTCGTACTCGACCACTATGGCGTCGCACGCCGCGGCGGCGATCTCCTCCTCCGTCGCAGCGACTGCCGCGATGGGGTCGCCGACATATCGGACCTTCTCATGCTCGAGCGCACGCTCGTCCTGCGTGACCGGAAGGATTCCGAACTTCACGGGCAGGTCGGCCCCGGTGATCACCGCTTGCACGCCGGGGATGCGCTTCGCCGCCGACGTGTCGATGGAAACGATTCGAGCGTGCGGATGCGGGCTGCGGAGAATGCGGCAATGGAGGGTGCGTGGGAGGAGCATGTCGTCGGCGTAGACGGCCTGGCCGGTGACTCGTGACGCCGCGTCGACCTTGGGGAGCGGCTTTCCGATGACGCTGAATTTCTGACTCATCGCATTCGGCCCGCGGCAAGCTCGACCGCTTCGAGGATCTTCGTATAGCCCGTGCATCTGCACAGGTTTCCCGCCAGCGCCTCGCGAATCTCATCGCGGGTGGGTTTGCCGTTGGATTCGAGCAGCGACTTCGACGCCAGCAGGATGCCGGGAGTGCAGTACCCGCACTGCGCCGCCCCAAGCTCCGCGAAAGCTTGCTGCAGCGGATGGAGCTGACTCCCGCCGGCCATCCCTTCGACAGTCGTGATCGCGCGTCCCTCGAGCTGGATGGGGAGCAGGAGGCAGCTCAGCTCCGGCTTGCCGTCGACGAGCACGGTGCACGTGCCGCACTCGCCTAGCTCGCAGCCATGTTTCGTCCCGGTGAGCTGCATGTCTTCGCGCAACACCTCGAGGAGCGTCTTGTGCACCGGCAGCAGCAGCTCGCGCCGCTCGCCATTTACGTCCAGTGCAATGACGTGCCGATCGACTGGGCGCTCTACCTCGTGTCTCAACTTGCGTCGAGCATAGTCCGGAGGGCTTGGGCGCAGGCCCACAGGTCAGGAGCCACCGCGTGTGCGCGGCTCGATGCCGGCACAGGGTCATCCGGGTGGACGAGGATCGCCCACATTCCGAGCTTGAGCGCAGGCTCGATGTCGTTCTCTTCGCGGTTGCCTATGACTACACATTGTTCGGGGTGGACGCCCTCCAACCGCATTGCCATCTCGAAAACAGCGGGGTGAGGCTTCAGGCGGCCGGCATCGACTGATGTGACGATGGCATCTATGTGTTCTGCGAGGCCGAGGACCCGAAAATCGGCCCAGTAACTGTCCGCGTCGCGCCAGTAGGTGTTGCTTGCGATCACGGTCTTCATGCCGAGCGCATGAATCTCTTGCAGCAACTCGAGCGCGCCGGGCAGCGGTTTCATCCGATCGGACACCGGGATCGACATAGCCCGCCGGAGGCGCGCCACGATGTCCGCGTTCGCAGCGAGGCTTTGGCGGGCCAGCGACCCGGCGATCAATTCCTCGGCGCTGACTACGATCTCCATCTCCGTCGAGATGCTGCGCTTCTCGTCACCGGGACGACTGCTCTGGATCAGGTCCGTCGCCAGGGCGTCTGCCGCCTCGGGCGTCAATCCGGGCATGGCGGCGGCGATTCGCTGCCGGCGTCCGAGCGCGTCGCTCTCCCGAAATGGCCATGAGTTCGGCCAAAGTGTGCCGCCGACGTCGACCATCGCCACCTCGAGGCGTTTCCGCACCGGGCACTATCATCGCCTGAGTGCTCAGATTCTTGACTGCCGGGGAATCCCACGGTCCGCAGCTGACGGTCGTGATTGAAGGCCTGCCCTCGGGTCTAGCGATCTCGGAGGACGACCTACGTCGCGACCTCGCACGCCGGCAGGGTGGTCACGGCCGCGGTGGGCGGCAGAAGATCGAGACCGACTTCGCGCGGATTGCCAGCGGGGTGCGGGGAGGATTCACCATCGGCAGCCCGGTCACCCTGGTGCTCGAAAACAAGGACCACGCGAACTGGACGGCGGAGATGACCGCTTCCACGGAGGGCTTTGCGCCCAAGCCGGTGACGCGGCTGCGCCCTGGACATGCGGACCTGGCGGGCGCGCTCAAGTACGGCCACACGGACGTGCGAAACGTGCTGGAGCGATCCTCCGCGCGTGAAACCGCCACGCGCGTGGCCGCCGGCGCGGTGGCGCGCAAGCTCCTCGGCCACTTCGGTGTCGAGATATTCAGCTTCACGCAATCCATCGGGCGGACTGACATCGGTTTCGAGGGCGTTGACGTGGACACCGTCTCAGTCGAGGACATCGAAGCCTCGCCAGTGCGCTGCCCCGACCCCGATGCGTCGCGACGCATGGTCGCGGACATCGATGAGGTTGCGGAGCGGGGCGACACGCTGGGCGGGACGTTCCGAGTTATCGCGCGTGGGGTCCCGCTCGGGTTGGGCAGCTACGTGCATTGGGACCGCAAGCTGGACGGCCGCCTCGCACAGGCCGTGCTGTCGATCAACGCCATCAAGGGTGTCGAGTTCGGCGCCGGCTTCGAGGGTGCGGCGCGACCGGGTTCCGAGTTCCACGATCAGATCGACTACGCAGACGGCAGGTTCCGCCACCTCACCAACCGCGCCGGAGGCCTCACGGGTGGGGTGACCAACGGCGAGCCGATCGACCTGCGCGTCGCCATCAAGCCCATCTCGACCATGAAGAAGCCGATGCAGTCGATCGACCTCAAGACCAAAGAGAAGGTCGAGGCGCATTACGAACGGAGCGACGTTTGCGTGGTGCCTGCGGCGGGCGTGATCGGCGAGGCGGTGGTGGCCCTGACCCTCACGGACGCGTTCCTCGAGAAGTTCGGTGGCGATTCGATGGAAGAGCTGGAGCGGAACTACCGCTCGTACATGGAGTCGATCGCGCGCTGAGCGGCAAAGTCATGTCGATGGCTGAGGCCATCGAGCGCTTCGTCCCCGATGGTTCGAGGGTGGCGATGGGCACCGCGCTCGAGCCCCTCATCCCATTCGCGGCCGGCCATGAGCTCATCCGGCAGAAGCGGCGCGAGCTGGAGCTGGTGGGACCCATCTCCGATGCATTGTTCGACCAGCTGATCGGCGCCGGCTGCGTGAGCCGAGTGACGGCAGCGTGGGTGGGCAACGTGTCCGAAGGGTTGGGTCATTGCTACCGGCGGGCTTGCGAGCAGGGTGTCCCAGGTTCGCTCGAGGTGCACGACCACTCCAACTTCTCGATCTCGCTCGCGCTTTGGGCGGCCGCGTGGAACGTTCCGAGCCTTCCCACGCGCACGTTGCTCGGCAGCGACATCCTGCATACCAACCCCAATCTCTCGACGGGCTTCGGGATGGTCCACGTTGGGGCGGTTCGGCCGGACGTCGCGATCGTCCACGCGCAGCGGGCCGACGCGATCGGGCGGGCGCACTTGTGGGGGCCGCTCGGAATCACTGAAGAGGCGGGGCTGGCTGCGGACAGGGTCGTGGTCAGCTGCGAAGAGCTCGTCGACTCCAACGTCACCCTGAGCGATCCGAACCGGATCCTTCTTCCGGAGACGAAAGTCGTCGCGGTCGTTCACGAGCCTGGCGGCGCGCACCCTTCGCCGGTGCAGGGATATTTCAAGCGCGACCACGCGTTCTATCGCGACTACGCAGAGCAATCGCGGAGCGAAAACGGCTTCGCAAGCTGGCTGAAGCGCTGGGTCCTCGACGTTACCGACCGGGCAACTTATTTGCAGGGCATCGATGTCGAGAGGCTGCGCATCCATCACCACAAGTACTCGGCCCCCACCGACTTCGGCGATGAGTGAGGTCTACACAGCGCAAGAGCTGATGGTGGCCGTGGCCTCGCGCGAGATCCACGACGGCGACCTCGTCTTCGTCGGTATGCGGCTGCCGATCCTCGCCTACGCGGTCGCGCTCGAGACTCATGCGCCCAACGCTCGGGGCTTGTTCGAGGTCGGGCTCATGCGAGACCGGCCGGCCGACGCGTTTCTCGGGACGATGGGCGACCCGCCCAACGTCGCCGGCGCTGTGTGGGCGACGCGCATGTCGAATGCGATGGCGCTAATGGCGCAGGGCCGCGTCGACCTGGGCTTCATCGGCGGTGCGGAGGTGGATCGCTTCGGCAACCTGAACACGTCATACGTCGGCGATCCAGGGCGGCCGGCGGTCAAGCTGCCGGGGAGCGGGGGAGGGGCCGACATCGCGATCCTCAGCCGCCGCTGGGTCACGCTGATGAACCACGAGAGGCGGCGGCTGGTCGATCGGGTCTCGTTCCTAACCTCACCTGGGCACGGCGATGGCTCGCGCGGCTGGCGCGAGCGCAACGGGTTGCTGGGCGGAGGGCCGGTGGCGATCATCACGACCTTGTGCGTGTTCCGATTTCCCGAAGGGGGCGGGGAGGCCTACCTGGACACCCTGAATCCGGGTCACACCGTCGAAGAAGTGCGCGAGCAGACCGGGTGGGTTGTGAAGCTCGGCGCGCAGATGGGTGAGACCGCGCCGCCGACCGGGGCCGAGCTGACCGCCATCCGGAGGCGCCTTGCCGACAATTAGGGCCCGGCCGAACTTTAGCTCCCGGGAAGTCCGCTCGCCGCTGACCGAGGAGATGTTGAGTCCATTCCCGACACCGGAAGGGTCGGTGACGTTTACCAGCTTGCTGACCGACTTCGACTTCGAACGGCTGGCGGATTGGATGCGCGGTTATCCGCAGCTGAGCCTGCGGGTCAGCCGCTCGCGTGATAGCGGCATCACCGACCTCGAGTTTCTTCGGTTCTTTCCGTTCATCCGGCATTTCGGCGCCGTCGTCCTATACCACTCGCTGCAGTCGATCGAGGGACTGCGTCACGTCTCAGCGGACCTCGAAAGTCTCGACATCGGTGCGACAAAACACAAGCTCGATCTAACAGTCCTCGGGCGGTTCTCCGGACTCAAGTCCCTGACGCTCGAAGGGCAGACCAAAGGCATCGCCACAATTTCGAAGCTGACCGCGCTCGAAGACTGACGCTCCGGTCGATAACGCTGCCGGACCTCTCGCTGCTGCTGCCGATGACTGGCCTTCGCGCGCTAGATATAAAGCTCGGTGGGACCAGGGACTTGAGCCTGCTGCCGAGAATCAGAACGTTGGAGTACCTCGAGCTGTGGATGGTGAAGGGGCTGACAGATCTCTCCGCGATCGGCCAGCTGCCGTACCTGCGCTACCTGTTCCTGCAAGCCCTTCGACGAGTAGAGACGCTGCCCGACCTCAGCATGGACAAGGAGTTGCGACGCATTTACATCGAGACGCTCAAGGGACTGCGTGACCTGCGGCCTCTGGCGACCGCGCCAGCGCTCGAACAGCTTCTGCTGATTGATATGCGGCACCTCCAGCCGAAAGACCTCAGGCCCCTCGTCGGCCTTCCGAACCTCAAAGGCGTTACGGCCGGCTTGGGCAGCAAACGCAAGAACGATGCGGCCGAGGCTTTGCTACAGCTGCCAGAGGCAACATGGCTGAATGGCGGCTGGCGAGAGGTTTAGCGGCCTACGCGGCCCAGCGCACTCCGGGTCCTCGCGCTCGTCTCATGACAACACGGTGTGGCGGAAGGAAGCGAAACTCGCGTCCGGCCTTGATCACCTGCCAGCCGCCCTCATGCACCAGCCGATGGTGGTAGTAGCAGAGCAAGACCTCGTTGGCGATGTTGTTTGGTCCCCCTCGCGCCCAGGCGACGATGTGATGCGGGTTCGTCCAGTTGACCGGCCGGTCGCAACCATGGAAGCGGCAACCACGATCCCGCACTCGCAGCGCCCTTCGCCTCGGCGCCGAGTTGACTCGCGTCGCCCGACCGACGTCGATGACCATCGAGTCAGCCAGCAGAACGCGCGAGATCGTGGAATCGCAGGCAATGCGCTGCAGCGTCCTGGTGGAGATCGGCAGCGAGAGCTCCAGGTCCGCCGGCGGAGCACCAACCTCATTCTTCAGGCCTTCCAACGTGGTCGTGAGGTTGATGTGCGGACGGACTCCGTTGCGCCGCGGCAGCGTGCCCTGGTTCATGGCGTGCTGAACCAATTCGATGACGGCGTCATGCATACGCTGGGAATGGATGCGTTCGTCTTCCGGACCTCGCCTCTTGGCCAGGGAGTCGAGCGCCGTCTTCAGCGCCGCTCCGCATTCGGGGTCGAGGATGCCGTCGACCGCAAACATGCCGTCCGACATCAAGCTGATGTGGAAGCGGCGGCGCAGGTAGTTCTCCTCCGCCTCGGTGAAGAAGCCGTCAGGGTCGGCGGCATGCCGCGCCACTCTGCACAACATGCGGAGGTGAAAGACCGAGAACCGGCGGGCGTAGTCGAGCATCTCCTCCTCGTCGAAGAGATCTCGCTTCTCGCCGAGCTGGTCGCGCAGATGGCAGAGGACCGACGCCGACTGGTAGCCGATCTCGCCCGAGCTCAAAGCCGCGGCGACTTTGGTCAGAGACTGCAGCTGTTCGCCGACGCAAAGCCGGTCGGCGGCTGAGGTCACCGACATCGCGCAGGTGCGGCTGATCCAGGAGGCGGCGGTGATGTTGCCCTCGACGAGGTGATCGCCACGCTTCTGTGCGCGCCTCACGACCGAAGAGAACTCGCCCTCCAGAGCGTCGATGGCGGCGCGCAAGCGTTTCGGATCGTCGTCGCCACTGTCGAGCTCGCGAGCCTGAAACTCGCGAATCGCTGCCTCTAGTTTCGAGAGGGGTGTGCCCCCTTCCCCCTGCATGAAAGAAGTATACCAAACATCTGTTTGGAGTTCAATACGTTAACACCCCACATGGCTGAAAACCACCAAGCCTGATCCAAACTCCCTTTTTCGCAGTCCGTCTTACAAAAGACTCACTGCGGCAGTACGACCGTCTGACACCGCTCCTCGAATGTGAGCATCGACCCACAAAGGGTCGAAATCACAAGGAAACGAGGAGACCGACATGAATCCGTTTGCAGCACTCGCAGTCAAGACTTTTGGCGCCGGCACCGCCGCCGCGCTGATCAGCTTGGGCGTCGCCGGCGGCCTGGCGCAGGCCGCATCGCCCACCCCGAACCCATCGCCGGCGGCATCCACCAACCCGACCAAACCCGACCCGCACAAGGACCGCCGCGTGATCCTGGCGGCGGTCTTCGAGTCTGAGGCCGACGTCCTCCACATCACGCCCGCGCAGCTTCGTGAGGATCTGAGGCAAGGCCAGAAGGTTTCGGATCTGGCCAAGGACCACGGCGTGGCCAAAGACCAGTTCGCCGCCAGGCTGACTGATGTCCTCAAGCCGCGCCTGGAGACGCTCGTCGACAAGAAGGAGATCACGCAGGCGCAGGCCGACAGGGTCCTAGACCGGATTTCGAAGGGCTACATCCCGTTCTGGGACGGCATCCACCACCACAAGAAGTAGCCGGCTGCTGCTCCCCATCCGGCCGGCTCGCTTCGCGGGCCGGCCGACCTCCCCCATAGCGGGGAGGCGAATTTCATTTATTGCCGATCAGCCGGGACCGAACCTTGTTGTCGACGGCGATCTGCTTCCACTTACGACGCTCTTCGGAGCGCATACGCGCGTCGCTCCGAGCCGCCACCGCGCGCAGCTCTCGCTGGAGCTTGCGGTAGCTCTCCAGGCGCGCGGTGTCCAGCTCACCCCTGTCGATCGCGGCATTGATCGCGCAGCCGGGCTCGCTGCGATGCTCGCAATCATTGAAGCGGCACTGCCGCGCGACCTCCTCGACGTCTTCGAACAGGTTCTCGAGAGCCTCTTCGCCCTTCCACAGCTGCGCTTCGCGCAGCCCAGGCGTGTCGATGATCATCCCGCCTCTCGGAAGCTGGATGAGCTCACGGTGGCTCGTCATATGGCGCCCTTCGCCGGAGCGATGCACGGTGCGCGTCTTCATCACCTCGGCGCCCGCCATGCGGTTGATGAGCGTCGACTTGCCCGCGCCTGACGGGCCGAGGAGCACGCCGGTGCGCGCGGGCTGCAGCAGCTCTGCCAGAGCTTCGACTCCCTCGCCTGTGATCGCGCTTGTGACCACCACCGCCGTGCCGATCGCGGCAGCCTCGAGCTCTGATCGCAAGTCGTCCGGAGATGCAGCCATATCCGACTTGGTCAGCACGACGACCGGCAGCGCTCCGCTCTGCCACGCCATCGTCAGGTACCGCTCGATGCGCCGTGCATTCACGTCCTGCGCGGACGCGACCACGAAGGCGATGTCGACATTCGCGGCAAGCACCTGCTCTTTGGTCTCGACCCATGCGACCTTGCGCGAGAAAGCAGTCTTGCGCTCGACCCAGCCATGGATGGTCCCGACCGGCTCGCGATGGCGTAGCGCCACCCAGTCGCCCACGGCCGGCAGCTGACCACCGTCGTTTCGTAGGTGTCGACCCGCAGCGGCCCGCAGCGATTCCTCGCCGTCGTGCAGCAGGTATTCCGCGCCGAAGTCCGCGGTCACGCGCGCGGGCGCGTATCCCTCGCGGGCGAACAGCGCGAAACGTTCTTGAAACCAGTCATCCCAGCCCAACAACGAGAGCTGGGAGGCGAATTGAAGGGGCAACGGCGCTGCCCCATCCCCGCCGCAAGCGGCGGTACTTCCCCACTACGTGGGGAAGACACATATCTATTCGCCTTTGAACTCCGCCTTTCGCTTTTCGCCGAATGCTTTGATGCCTTCGTCCGCGTCCTGCGAGACGAATACGCGGCTGATCGCCTCGCGCTCGATCGCAAGCCCGAGGTCGAGCGGCGCGCCATAGCCATGCGTGATCGCAAGCTTGGCGTGGCCGATCGCGACGCTCGGCCCGGCGGCCAGCTTGGCCGCGTACTCGATCGCGCCTGCTCGGCACGCCGCGGCGTCCGGAAACAGCCGGTCGACCAGCCCTAGCTCCTTGGCCTGTGTCGGATTCATGGTCGTTGCGTTGGCGATGAGGTCGATTCCTTTCGACAGGCCAACGAGCCTGGGCAGGCGCTGGGTTCCACCCGAGCCTGGAAAGAGGCCGAGGTTCACCTCCGGCAGGCCGATCTGGTACGAACCTTCCGCGGCGAAACGCAGGTCGCATGCGAGGGCGAGCTCGAGACCACCGCCCAGGCAGTGGCCGGCGATTGCTGCGATGAAGACCAGCGGAGTGTTCTCCATCTTCCGAAAGGTCTCGTGCGCCAGGAGCGCGAGCATGAAGCGGGAGCGCGGCGTACCCGATGCAAACACACCCACGTCGGCTCCGGCCGAGAAGAACTTTTCGGCCGCGCTGGTCACGACCAGCGCGGACTTGATGCCCAGATCGACGCGCGCCTCGTCGATGGCGCTCGCAAACTCCCTCAAGAATGCGTAGTCATACGAGTTCGCCGGCGGACGGTCGAGCACGATGATTCCAACGGCGCCTTCCTTCTCCAGCCTGACACCTGACATGTGCTCACCCTCCTGACAAGTCGGTCGACTCGATAATAAGTAGCTATGGCAACGATGATCATCGAAAACGAGCGGACGAAGGCTGCTTCCGGAAAGACGTATGAGGTCCGCAACCCCGCCACGGGCGAGGTCGTGGACGAGGTTCCCGCCGGCGGCGCGCCCGATGTCGACAAGGCCGCGCAGGCGGCCGCCAAGGCCTTCAAGAGCTGGTCCAAACTTGCACCAGCGAAGCGCGCCGAGATCCTGCACAAGGCGGCGAGGCACATGCTCGGCAAGGTCGAGGAGATCGCGCCGATCCTGACCAAGGAGCAGGGCAAGACCCTGCTCGAGTCGAGGCTCGAAGCCCAGCGGTTCGGCGAGAACATCGCCTGGTTCGCCGACCTCGCCGACAAGATCCACGGCGAGCACGTCTCGCTGCCCGACACCACCACTTACGGGCTGGTCGTCCGGCGGCCCATCGGCGTCACCGGGGCGATCGTTCCGTGGAACTTCCCGCTGACGCTGGCGGCCAACAAGGTGGCGCCGTCGATCGCCGCCGGCAACACGGTCGTCCTCAAGCCCGCGAGCACGACACCGCTGGCGACGCTCGCGTGCATCGAGGCGCTGATCGAAGGCGGGCTGCCCGAAGGTGTCGTCAACGTCGTTCTAGGCGCGGCCACAGGCGAGGCGATCGTCGACCACCCGCTGATCCGGAAGATCGCGCTCACCGGCTCCACGCCGACAGGCAAGAAGGTGATGGCGCGCGCGGCCGGTCAAGCGCCTTTACATCCAGGAGGGCGCGTACGACGCGTTGATGGAGAAGCTGATCGCCCGCGCCTCGAAACTCAAGCCCGGCAACGGTCTCGACAAGGACAGCCGAATGGGTCCGATGCACACGGAAACGCAGCGCGCCGAGGTCGAGGCCCAGGTCAAGGACGCCATCGATCGCGGTGCGAAGGTCTTGTTCGGCGGCGGCAGACCGAAGGGCGCCGACTACGAGAAAGGGTGGTTCATCGAACCGACCATCCTCGAGAACGTTCCCGACGGCGCGCGCATGTGGACCGAGGAAGTGTTCGGGCCGGCCCTGCCGGTTCGGAAGATCAAAGACCTCGACGAGGGACTCCGGCTGGCCAACGACTCGCCTTTCGGGCTGGGCTCATCGATCTGGACCGCCAGCATGCCCGCCGCGCGCCGTGCGGTCGACGAGCTCGAGGCCGGCTACACCTGGGTCAACGCCCTGCAGATCGCGCACGACGAGCTGCCCTTCGGCGGCACGAAGCAGTCGGGTTTCGGCAAGGAGCACGGTGTCGAGGCCTTCTACCAGTACACGGAGCAGAAGTCGATCGTCTATGGCGGTGTCTGAGAAATAGCGAGTAACCGCGCCCGGTACTGGTTGCCGTGAGAGCTGGAGCCGGTGTCATCGCAGTGCTGGTCGTGCTGGTGGGTGCGGTCTTTGCCGGCCAGGGGCTCGGCTACATCCCGGGCAGCTTCATGACCGGCGACATGCACTGGTTCTGGATCGGGGGCGCCATGGTCGTGGTCGGGCTGGCGATCCTCGCCGCGACTTTGATCCGCCGCCCGAACAAGACCTAGGCGGTTCTTCCGTTGAGCCGGTCCCAATGGGACTGGCATTCGACGCAGCGCGTAGCCGCGGGCTGGAACTTGAGCCTCGCGGCAGGAATCCGATGGCCGCAGCTCTCGCAAACGCCGTAAGCGCCCTCGTGCACGCGCTCCAGGGCCCGTTCGACCTGCTCGCGGTTCTCCTCCAGGAGGTGGACGAGGATGTCGGTGGTCTGGCGGTCGGACAGAGCCTGCGCCAGGTCGGTGTCCTCGGGAATCGACGTGATCACCCCGCCCACGAAGTCGGCGAGGGGCCGGTGCAGCCCCGCTTCCTCTCCGCACGCATTCGCGAGCTGCACCAGGGACCTGCGGCTGGCTTCGAGCCTTTCTTCGGGTGCATCGTCGGGTCTTTTGCGAATCGCCATCAGATAAACCCCCCTTTCCTCTGTAATACCGCAGCGCGCTACAGTCGGATTCGTTCACACAACGCGGGGATCGTTCCGCCTACCCGGTCGCTCACAATTAGTCGCCTGTGACCGGGACCATGCGGAAAATGACCTTCGCCCTTTTGGCGCTGGTCCTCGTCGCGTGCCAGCCTGGCACGAACACTCACCCCGTGCCAAGCGTAGTACAGATCGGCGCGGATCTCCACTGCACCGGCGGGGACCACGGGTTCGAGGACACGCAGGTCGGATGGGGGTTCTGCTATCCCGCGACCTGGAAGTACAACGAGCGGGCCCAATCCGTCTCGGCAAACGAGCTGGATTTGACCTTCGACATCACTGACATCCCGTGCGCATCGCCGTCCCCGGTCGCCGGCAACGCTTCCCCGCGGCCGGTGTGCTCACCGGGCGCCGGACTGTTCGCGTTCATGATCGTTTCGACTTACTCCCGGGGCAATTCCGCAAACCTGGCCGCGTGGGTTCAGACCAACCTGACCCCGGCGCAGCCGACCCCAAGCCCGCAGGGCAGTCCGACCTCGCAGGTCAGCCCGAGCCCGCTGCCCAGCCCGTCGCCCCTGGTTCTACTGCCGATCGTGTGGGGGAACTCGACGGAGGCCGCCTTGATGCCTGACGGCCGGCGTATCGCCCTGACGCCACATCAAGTGGTGATCATGGACCTGCGCTCGGGACAGGGCCTGCTTGACCTCGAGGCGCAGATGTCCAAGCGCCTCGGGACCTGGAAGTTCGTCTACTGAGTCTCTAGGGCCTCTTGAAGAGGGTCTGCATCTTGATCGCCAGGCCCATGTCGCCTTTGATCTTCAGCTTGCCCTGCATGAACGCCGAGGTGCCGTCCATCGCGCCCGTCATGATCTTCACCCAGTCGTTGCTGTCTGCCTGAAGGGTCAGGTTCGGTGTCTCGGGAGCATCGCCCTTGCCGGACTCGGCCGTGCCGTCGTGGATCTTGACCCACCACTTGCCGGCGTTCTCGCCGCTCAGCTCGAAGACGATGGTGGCCTTGGTGCTGCCCGCCTTCTCGGGGATGAGGTACTGGGGCATGGCTTGAACAATCTGGTCAGGTGACATCTGGGCTTCAGACATGTGCTCCTCCTGAGCAAAAGCAACGGCCGACTCGCCCATCTTAGAGAATGCGGGAAACGTGGTTGAGATCGCGCTGAGCGAAGTCGCGCAGGGGGTGTTCGAGCTCCGGCTGCCGATCCCCTTCGAGGACGGCCTCGTCAACGTTTTTCTCTTCGCGGACGGTGACGACGTCGACCTGCTCGACTGCGGCATGAACTCCGGCGAGTCGGTGGAGGCCATACGCGCGGCCGTGACTGAGGTGGGCGCCAAGAGAATCCGGCGCCTCGTCGTCACCCACATCCACCCCGACCACTACGGCGCAGCCGGCACGCTGGCAGGTGAAGGGCGTGCGGACCTCTACCTACACCGCCTGGAGGTCCCGCTGGTCAACCCCCGGTATGTGGAGCTCGAGCACCTCGTGAAGGAGGTCCACACGTACCTCCTCGTCAACGGCGTGCCCCCGGAAGAGGCCGAGGTGCTGAGCAACTCACAACGCGCCCTCAGCCAGGTGGTCAGCCCCGCGGAGGCGGCCGTGCAGCTCGATGGGGCGGAGCTTCTCGACATGGGCCGGCGTCAGCTTCGCGTGGAGTGGACGCCCGGCCACTCGCCCGGGCACATCTGCCTGTACGAAACCCAGGACAAGCTCCTCTTCGCGGGCGACCACATGCTGCCCGAGCTGTCGCCGAACATCGGCCTCCACCCCCAGAGCACGCCCGACCCGCTGCACGAGTACCTGGACGGGCTGGGTCGGATGGCCGCCTACGATCCGGCGCTCATCCTGCCCGCTCATGGCCGTCCTTTCAAGGACGCAGCGACCCGTGTCGCCACGCTGGCGGCGCATCACCATCGGAGGTTGGATCAAATCCTCGAGATCGTGGCGGGTGGCGAGAGGTCCGCCTGGGACGTTGCGCTCGACCTGTGGGGTCCGCGCGAGAACCTCTACGAGAAGCGGCTTGCGCTGCAGGAAGGGCTGGCGCACCTGCAGGCCCTCGCGGTCGAGGGCCGGGTCGTGAAGCTGGTCACGCCCTCGGCGGTGAGGTGGCGGCCGACGACAGCGCGGGCTTGATGCCCAGCGGGAAGAGGTCGGCTGGATAGCAGCCGACGCCCACGACACCGGGTCCGGCATGAGCGCCGACGACGGGTCCGAGGGGCTGGATCATCAACGTATCAGCGATCGGCTCGAGCTCGCGCCCCACGCGCTCGGCGTCGGCCTGGGCGTCTGCGTGGCCGACGATGAGGCACACGCCCTTGCCGTTGTTGACCTCGCGCGTCAGCTCGACGACGCGATTCAGCGCTCGGTCGAATGTACGCACCCGCTCGAGCGGCGTCACGAGCCCGTCGCGAATGCACAGCACCGGCTTGACCTGCAGCACCGATCCCAGCAGCGCGCTCGCACGTCCGATGCGCCCGCCGCGCCTGAGGAACTCGAGCGTCGCGACAGAGAAGTACGTGTGGAGCTGCGGGCGCATGGCCCGGACCCGGCTCTCGATGGCGGTGGCGTCGAGATCCTGCGCCGCCAATGCCGACGCGACGAGCGTGATGAGGCCCAGCGACATGGACACGACCTCGGAATCGATGACGCGCACGCGCTTCGGGTCGGTCATGTCCGCCGCCTGGCGCGCCGAGTCGACGGTGCCGCTCAATTTTTCCGAGATGTGGATGGAGACCACCGACTCGTGGTCTTCGAGCAGCGCCGCATAGACCTCGGCGAAGCGGCCGGGCGACGGCTGCGATGTCGTCGGATGCGTGGTCGCGGTCGGCAGCCGGCGGTAAAACTCTTCCGGTGTGATGTCGACGCCGTCCAGCAACGATTGGCCGTCGAAATGAAGCGTGAGGGGCACCACTGATATCGCCCTCGTCGCGGCGAGAACAGGTGGGAGATCGGCGGTGGAATCGGTGACGATGGCGACCTGGCGCCTGCTCAACTGAAGTGTTCCTCTTCGTCGTGCTGGGCCCTTCGGTGGTGGAACAGCCGGCGCTCCAGCGGCCGGATCGCCACCAGCGTGGCCAGCACAAGTACTGTGGTGAAGATCCCAATCGCGAAGTAGCCGAAGCCGACCACCATGCCCATCGCCGCAACCACCCAGATCGAGGCGGCGGTCGTCAGTCCCCTGACCTCAACGCCCTGCCTGAAAATCGCGCCGGCGCCCAGGAAGCCGACGCCGGTCACGATCTGCGCAGCGATACGGGTGGGATCGGTGCGGTTACCGAAGATCGGCTCGAGGCCGACGGCCGTGAAGATGCAGGCGCCCACTCCGACCAGGGCCATCGTGCGAATGCCCGCCGCGTGACCGTGCCATTCGCGCTCCGAGCCGATGGCGATGGCGAGGATGAGGGTGACGACGATGCGAAGGGCGAAATCCAGATCGCCGCTGACTGGCAGAGGCTTCAGCCTCGGCCCGGGCTTCCGCCGGGTTCGTCCTTGGCCTTGGGCTCGTCGGGGAGCTCGGGCAGGTCAAGGCTGTTGACGAAGTCGCGGAACACCGCCAGGCGCTCATCGTCGATGGGGGTCTCGGCCTTGTCCTTGTCGTCAGCCGATTCATCGGCTTCCGGGATGATGCCGGCGGCCTCCATGACATCGGTGGCCACGAAGATCGGGCATTCCATCCGCACCGCAAGCGCGATTGCGTCGGACGGCCGTGCGTCGAAGTCGAGGTCGCGTCCGTTCTGCTTCACATATAGACGCGCGTAGAAGACCTGGTCGGCCAGCCGCGTCACGACGATGCGCTTGACGCTGACGCCCAGATCGCCGAACGCGGCTGCCATCAGGTCGTGGGTGAGCGGGCGCCCCAGCGGGTTGCCTGAGATCTTTGTCGCTATCGCCTGGGCTTCGAAAGACCCGATCCAGATCGGGAGGTACCTGTCGGCCTCCTTCTCTTTCAGGATCACAAGGTGCTGCGCCGTCGGCATGTGGATCCGGATGCTGTCGACCGAGACCTCGATGAGGTTTTTCATCCTCGGGGCCCATTCTACCCCGGGGGCTTCTGGCTACCCCCCTGTTTGAATTGCCTTGGCCGGGCCTACAGGCAGGTCGCTCGTAAAATCCGAACGTGGCGAAGGGGAAGCGCGGGCGCCTGGTTCTGATCGACGCCCACAGCCTCATCTACAGGGCGTTTTTCGCGCTGCCGCCGATGAGCACCTCGGACGGTCAGGTGACGAACGCGGTCTACGGCTTCACATCCATGCTCGCCATCGTCCTGGCATCGCGCCCGGAGTTCGCCGCGGCGGCGTTCGACCTCGCCGCGCCGACCTTTCGCTCCAAGGAGTACGTGGAGTACAAGGCAGGCCGGCGCGCCATGCCCGAAGACTTGCGTCCGCAGATCGAGAAGGTGCGCGACGTCCTGGAGTCGTTCTCCATACCGATCTACAGCGTTGAAGGCTTCGAGGCTGACGACGTCATCGGCACCCTGGCGCGAATCGCAGAAGAGCGAGGACACGCGGTGACGATCGTGTCGGGCGACCTCGACTGCCTGCAGCTCGTGACCGAATCAGTGGAGGCTCTGGTGCCCCGGCGCGGGATCACGGACACATTCGTGTACGGACCCGACCAGGTCCGGCAGCGCTACGGCTTCGAGCCGCCGCAGCTGATCGACTTCAAGGCGCTGAGGGGGGACACGTCCGACAACATCCCCGGGGTGCCCGGCGTCGGCGACAAGACCGCCGCCAAGCTCGTCCAGGACTTCGGGTCGGTGGAGGCAATCCTCGAGCGCGTCGAGGAGCTGCCGGAGGGACGGCTGAAGAAATCCCTCAAAGAGCACGCCGACAAAATCAGGCTCGGCAAGCGGATGGTCACGATCGTTCGTGACGTCCCTGTCGAGCTGGACCTCGAGCGCTCGCGCTGGACCCGCTACGACTACGACAAGGTGCGCACCGTGTTCGACCGGCTCGAGTTCCGCCAGCTGCTGAGCCGCTTCCCGCCGCCGGACCAGGTGCCCGTGCAGCCAACGCTCACTTTTGAGACGGCTCCGCGAACCGAGGGACTCAAGATCGTCGACGACGCGGCCGAAGCCGCGAGCCTCGTGGCCGGCGCGACGGATGTGGGCGTGTTCGCATTCACCGAGACGTCAGGCCGCGGCGCGCGCACCTGTGGCCTGGGCGTGGCCACCGGGCGCGACACCTTTTACGTGGCGCGGCCGGACGCGATGGACGCGGTCGCCAGCGAGCTCACCGAGGGCAAGCCCATCAGCGGCCACGACGCCAAGGAGACAGAGCTGGCCTTGCGAGCTCTTGGAGGCGGAACGCGCGAGTGGGCCTTCAGCACGTTCCTCGCGGCGTACTTGCTTGGCGCCGGGTCGCGCGATCCTCGGCTCGAGGACCTCGCTCGTGAATTCCTCGACGTCACCCTGGTCAGCACCGAGCAGCTGCTGGGCACTGGGCGGAGCGCCCGCAAGCCCGCTGATGTGTCGGTCGATGAAGCCGCGGAGTTTTCCGCGCGGCGAGCCGAGGCCATCCTCAACCTGAGGCCTCGGCTCGAGGCGGAGATGCAGAACCTCGGCGTCGATTACCTGTTCCACGAAATCGAGCTGCCTCTCGCCGGTGTGCTGGCGGACATGGAGTCGGAAGGGGTCGCCGTCGACGTCCCCTACCTCAAGGCCATGCAGGAAGAGCTGGGCACTCAGCTCGCCGCCATCGAAGCCGAGGTCGAAGAGGTGGCGGGCCAGAAGTTCAACCTGGGAGCTCCGCAGCAGTTGGCGAAGGTGCTCTTCGAAGACCTGAGGCTGCCCGTGGGCAAGCGGACCAAGACGGGCTATTCGACGGACGCCGACACGCTCGAGGCGCTGCGCGACAAGCACCCGATCGTCGGCCTGATCCTCGAACACCGGCAGCTCTCGAAGCTGAAGTCGACGTACGTCGATGCGCTTCCGCAGCTGGTCGACCCGCTCACCGGCCGCGTCCATACATCATTCGGGCAGGCGAGCACGGCGACCGGACGCCTTTCGTCGTCCAACCCGAATCTCATGAACATCCCCATTCGCACCGAGCTCGGCCAGCGCATCCGCCGCGCGTTCAAGGCCAGCCGCCCCGGGCACGTCATGGTTTCGGCTGATTACTCGCAGATCGAGCTGCGCATCGCCGCGCACCTTAGTGGCGATCCCAACCTCATGAACGCGTTCAAGGCGGGGTACGACATCCACACCGCGACGGCGGCCGCGGTGTTCAAGGTCCCGATCGAGTCGGTGGACCGCGACCAGAGAAGGCTGGCCAAGGTGGCCAATTTCGGGTCGATCTACGGCCAGGGCGAGTACGGGCTGTCGCAGCAGCTGGGCATCACAGGCGATGTGGCTCGGGAGTTCCTCGCCCAGTACTGGTCGACGTACTCACGCCTGCGCGAGTACCTCGACGACGTCAAGCGCAAGGCGCGCGAGGAGGGCTTCGTGGTCAGCGCGACTGGCAGGCGGCGCGCGATCCCCGACCTGCGGTCGCCGAACTTTCAACTGCGCAGCGCGGCCGAGCGAATGGCGATCAACTTCCCCATGCAGTCGCTGGCGGCGGACATCATCAAGATCGCGATGGTGCGGCTGCAGCGAGAGATCGAGGCGGACAACATCGAGGGTCGCATGCTTCTGCAGGTGCACGACGAGCTTCTCTTCGAAGTTCCCGAAACTGAGCTGGATCAGTTTGCGGAAAAGGTCCCTCGCATCATGACCGGCGCGTATGAGCTCGAAACCGGGATCGAGGTGGAGGCCAAGGTCGGTCCGAATTGGGCGGACATGAGAAAACTCGCCGTGGTCCGGGTCTAACTCGTGCCTGAGCTTCCTGAGGTCGAGACCATCGTCGCCGATTTGCGGCCGCACCTCGTCGGCCGCACGATCGTGCACTGCGAGCTTCGCTTCCCATCCATCGTCAGGCATCCGGAGCCCGAGACCTTCATCGACTCGATCACCGGAATGCGCATCGAGGCGGTGGGTCGGCGAGGGAAGTTCATCTTCATCGCGCTAGGTGAAGGGCGATTGCTCGTGGTCCATCTCGGGATGACCGGACAGCTACGCCTCGTCGACGCCGCAACCGAGATCGCGAACCACACACATGCGATCTTCGATCTCGACGATGGAAGGCAGCTTCGCTATCGCGATCCGAGGAGGTTCGGGCGCCTCCTGCTGGGTACGCAGGACGAGCTGCTCATCTCAGGGACGCTGCCCAAGCTCGGACCGGAGCCGATCGATCCCTCGTTCGACGCTGAAGCGCTGTTCAAGCGTTTTCGTCGAAGGCGAGCACCAGTGAAGGCGGTGCTGCTCGACCAGTCGACCGTCGCGGGCGTCGGCAACATCTACGCCGACGAATCGCTGCACCGCGCGCGCCTCCGGCCGGATCGCGCCGCCGGGAGCTTGAGCCGAAAATCGGTGCGGCGCCTGCACGAATCGCTTCGCGATTCGCTCGAGGTCGCGATTCGCAATCGGGGCAGCTCGGTCGACACGTATCGCGACGCGTGGGGCGAAATGGGCAGCCAGCAGGAAGAGCTTCTCGTCTACGGCCGCGCCGGCGAGCCCTGCACGACATGCGGCCGGCCGCTGTCCATAGTTCGCATCGCGGGACGCTCCACCGTCTTCTGTCGCCGTTGCCAGCACTGATCCCTTGCCAGCACTGAGGGCGCGGCTTGTTGCCGCCTCCGCGCTGGCGGTCGCATTCGTCGCTTTGACGATGGCGCTCGCCGCCGGGGCCCTGAACAGCCTCGATAAGCAGGTGCTGCAGGCGATGGCGAGCCTCTGGAGCGAGCCGCTGCATCCGCTCTTCCAGGCCATCGCCGAGCTCGGCGGCCTCGAGGTGACGACGCTGTTGATGATCGGGCTCGCCGTCTTCCTCATCCGTGGAGGTTTCGGGGCCGACGCGTGGGTCGTGCTCGTGTTCGTCGCCGCGCAGGTGCTCGAGGTGCTCTACAAGGCCAACCTGCATCACCTCGGGCCTCCGCGCAGCGTGTCGCACGCCGACGGTCCGAGCATCACCGAGCTGGTCTCGAGCAATGGGCCCCTGGCCAACAGCTTTCCAAGCGGCCACATGGTGCGAGCGGTGATCGCCTACGGCTTGATCGCATTCGTCGTCCAGCGTCTCGCGCCCTGGCCGCTCGCGCGATCTCTTGCCATCCCCGTGGCGACGGTGGTCGTGCTGCTGGTCGCATTCGACCGCCTGTACCTCGACGTGCACTGGGAGTCGGACGTGGTGGGCGGGCTGCTGCTCGGCGCAATCGGCCTGGTCGCAGGCACCGTGTGGCTCGACCGACCCCTTAGCACCGACAATTAGGGCGTAATGGACGATCGCCCGGTGATGATCCTGGTCACGACCGGCGGCCGCAATGACGCCGAGCGCCTGGGCGAAGGCCTGGTCGTCGAGCACCTGGCCGGCTGCTGCACCGTGATTCCCATGGTTCATTCCTTCTATTACTGGGAGGACCAGCTGCGGCGCGAGCACGAGTCGCTGCTGCTCGTCAAGACCGTCGAATCGCGCGCCCAGGCCGTTCAGGACTATGTGCGCAAGAATCACCCCTACGAGCTGCCCGAGATCATCCAGGTCGCGATCGAAGACGGCTTGCCTCGGTATCTGCAGTGGCTCGCAGAGCAGGTCGCCGAACGACCGGTATAACCAGGGTCGGAAGCGTTAAGTGAACACTTAGACTCTCATGGGTTGGCGACCGCAGTTGACGATCGCGGGGGGCGTCGTTCGGGTGGCAAGCGTCGCCAGCGAAAGCGTGCCGCGGCGGAGGAGATCAAGATCCCGCCGGTAGAAGCGGTTCAGCCGGAACCCCCAGACGACCTCGAGACTCTGGCCAAGACGGTCGCGTTGGTGAACGCTCCGGAACCTATGGCGCTTCTCCAGGAGAGCGCCGTCGAGTCGCCGGACCTGGCGCCGGCGGTCCTGCTGCCGGAAACGGAGGCCCCGGCGGCGGAGGAGTTCACGGACCTCCTCGGCCAGGCGGTCGGGATCCGGCTCGATTCGGTGTGGCGTGAGTTCGGCGGCCGCGACGAGATGCACGTCACCGCCCTGAAAGACATCTCGCTGCAGATCGGACCCTGCGAGTTCGTCTCGATCGTCGGCCCTTCCGGCTGCGGGAAGACGACGCTGCTATCCCTTATCGGCGCCCTCGACAAGCCGACGTCCGGCCACGTCTACGCGGCCGGATTGCCGGTCGACCAGCTGTCCGACGGCGACGCCGCGAACTATCGCCTGCAGCGGGTCAGCACGATCTTTCAGACCTTCAACCTAATCCCGTCGATGACCGCCGAGGCCAACGTCGCGCTTCCGCTCACGCTCGCGGGAATCGAGCTCGACGAGCGGACGAAGAGGGCTCGACACCTCCTCAAGCTGGTCGGACTTGCCGACCGCGCGACGACGAGGGTGAGCCGCTTATCGGGTGGCGAGCAGCAGAAGGTGGCGGTGGCAAGGGCGCTCGCGAATCGGCCGGGGTTGATCCTCGCCGACGAGCCCACCGGCAGCCTCGACACCGCTGCCGGCGAAGTCATCCTCAAACTCCTGGAGGACCTGAACCGGCGGGGTGCCACGGTCGTGCTGGTCACCCATGACCCCCAGGTCGCACGCCGCGCGCACCGGGTGATCCGGATGGTCGACGGCCGCGCCATCGAGCTGGAACGTGGCAACGACACGATCCGCAACCAGGACCCAGTCACTCCGCCCAACAGGCTCCACTGGCGGGACACGCTCAAGGTGGGCATGCGCGGGACGGTCCGGAGGCCGCTGCGGACTCTGCTGACGACCGCCGGCGTCGCGATCGGGATCGCCGCGATGACGCTCATCGCCGCCCTCGCCGGCGGGCTGCAGGGAGCGCTCTCGTCGCCTGCGCTGGCGCGCAGCCAGCTGCATCAGGTCGCGGTCTACCCCTCGGGTAGCGCTCCGGTCGGCTTCGGCTCCGGCACGCTCACCACGCTGGGCCGGCTGCAGCACGTGCGTGCGGCATGGGGCGAGGTCGCCATGACCGGAACGTTCCTGGTCGAAGGCTCCACCGCCTCGGCGGTACTGCCTCAAGGCGCGCTGGTCTCGCTCCCACCCAGGAGCACATCACCACTCATGAACACGATCGCCGGACGCATGCCGACCTCTGATTCGGCGACCGAGGTCGTGCTCACGGACCGGACGGCGATGGCCCTCGGTTTCCTGAATCCGGCGTGGGCGATCGGCTCGACGGTCGACTACAGCGCCACCTCGGGGACGCTGGTCGTGTCGGGTCCGCCGGCCAACCCGGTGGGCCACCAGCTCGTCCTTCCCCTCAAGGTCGTAGGCATCATCTCGACCCAGTACATGCCCGCGGGCGCCGCGGGCGGCATGGTGCCCTATTCACTGGCCAAGGAGTACTGGACGCGGTTGGCGCTGAACAACGGCTGGAAGAACGGCGAGTTCGCCAACATCACCTTGCTCGCGGACTCGGGAGGCGCGGTCGACGGCCTGCGCAATCGTGTCACCGCGCTCGGCTTCCAGGCCCAGAGCTTCGGTGATCTATTCCGCGGATTCGAGGACCTGTTGAGCCGGCTGCGCATCGCGCTCCTGGCACTTGCCGTGGTCGCGCTCCTCCTCGCGTGTCTCGGGATCGCCAACACGATGTACAGCGCCGTGCTGGAACGAACCAAAGAAATCGGTGTGCTGAAGGCGCTCGGGGCGAGGTCGCATGACGTGCTCCTGCTGTTCGTCGCGGAGGCGGCGGTGATCGGCCTCGCCGGCGGCATCATCGGAACCCTCGGCGCCGTCGCGCTGGCCCAGGCCGGCAACGCTGCTGTCGACCGGTTGGCCCAGAGCGTCGCCGGCGCCGGCATCGAGGTGTTCAGGACCGACGCGCTCATCGCCGTCGTCGCGCTCCTCGTGGCTGTGATCATCAGCACCGGGAGCGGCCTGCTGCCGGCCGTGCGCGCCGCACGTCAGGATCCGAGTCGAGCGCTGCGGTACGAATAGCTAAGCTCAGGACGCCGTGAGGGCGTCCACGTATCCGCTGGTCGATGCTGATGAAGCGGCGTCGCTCGTTCTCGAACGCACACAGGTGCTCGGCGTCGAACGCCGCAGCCTGGATGAAAGCGCCGGACGTGTGCTGGCCGAAGACTTGATCGCTCCGTCGGCGCTGCCCGCATTTCCGTCCAGCGCGGTCGACGGGTACGCGGTGCGATCTGTCGATGCGGGGCGCACGCTGCGCGTGATCGGCGAATCGGCGGCGGGCCGTCCACTTGCCGGGCCGGTCGGGCCGGGTACCGCCGCACGAGTTCTGACCGGGGGCGTCGTGCCCGAAGGCGCCGATTGCGTCGTCATGGTCGAGGACGTGCACGTCGACGGCGAGGTGGTTAAGGTGCCGTCACCGCTTCGAGCCGGCACGAACTACCACAAGGTGGGCGACGATGTGCACGAAGGCGATCGCGTCCTCAGCGCGGGAACCCAGCTCGGGGCCGCGGAGATCGGGATCGCCGCCGCGATCGGGCAGGCGATGCTACCGGTGCGCCGGCGCCCGCGAGTCGCTTTGATGTCGACCGGCGATGAGCTCGTCGAGGTGGGGAAGAAACCCGGCCCGGGCCAGATCCAAGACTCCAACCGATGGGCCCTGCTCGCAGCGCTGCGCGAGGCCGGCGCTGATGTGTCGTTGCTCGGCATCGCGCCAGACGAGCCTGAGGCGCTGCGAAGGCTCGTGGTCGATGCTTTGGAGAGCGCAGACGTGCTGGTGACCTCTGGCGGCGTGTCGGTGGGGACGCATGACCTGGTCAAGCCGCTGCTCGAATCGCTGGGGACGGTGCATGTTGGCCGCGTGAAGCTCAAGCCTGGGAAGCCGTTCACGTTCGCAACGCTGCCCCAAGGCAAGCTGGCTTTCGGGCTGCCCGGATTCCCTGTCTCGTCTCTGGTGACGTTCGAAGTCTTCGTCCGGCCGTCGCTCCGCAAGATGCAGGGGTTTGCCCGACTGCAACGGCCGACGCTGCCGGTGCGGCTTGGTTACGACGCGCGCGCGACGGCAGACCGCACTGAATACCAGCGCGTCACCCTCAGGCGCGAAGGCGCGGAGCTGGTGGCCGAAACTACCGGGTCCCAGTCCTCATCGCGCTTGCTGTCGCTGGCCGGCGCTCACGCCCTGGTCCGCATCGCGCCCGGAGACCTGGGCGTCAAGGCCGGGAGGGTCGTGGAGGCCATCATTCTGGCCCTGCCCTAGCCGCGGCCGGTCAAGCTCCTGGTCCGCCTTGCGTTCGCGACGCCGCCTCGCCTCAGCGCGGACGTCCTGCCGGATGTCGTGAGCGCTCCGCCTCCCCATATTTGTATAACGCGCCGCCAAAAAAACTCCCCATGGGAGATGGCTCTCGAACGTCCGTTCGACTTAGAATTAAGAGTCCCATGCCTTCCCGTTTTCGTGTCGACGCACCCTTCAAGCCTGCCGGCGACCAGCCGGAAGCCATCGCGCAGCTGGTCGAAGGCGTGCAGTCGGGGCTTTCGCAGCAGGTCCTCTTGGGCGTCACAGGGAGCGGCAAGACGAACGTCATGGCCTGGGCCGTCGAGCAGCTCCAGCGCCCCGTTCTGGTCCTGAGCCCGAACAAAACGCTCGCGGCGCAGCTTTGCGCCGAGTTCCGCCGGCTGCTGCCCGACAACGCGGTCGAATACTTCGTCAGCTACTACGACTACTACCAGCCCGAGGCGTATATCGCGCGCACCGACACGTACATCGAGAAGGACTCGAGCCGGAACGACGAGATCGATCGCATGCGCCACTCGTCCACGTCGTCGCTGATCACGAGGCGCGATGTGCTCGTGGTCGCCAGCATCAGCTGCATCTACGGGATCGGCTCGGTCGAGGACTACATGGGCGAGGCGCTGAAGGTGGAGAAGGGCCAGTCGATCCGTCGCGAGGTCTTCCTTCGCAAGCTCACCGAGATGCTCTACGAGCGCAACGACTACGACCTTGCGCGTCTTCGTTTTCGCGTGCGCGGCGATGTCGTCGACCTCGTCCCCGCCAATGAAGAGAAGGTTTACCGCGTCGAGTTCTTCGGCGACGAGATCGAGCGCATCCAGGAGCTGGACGCGGTCACCGGCGAGATCCTCGGCGCGCGCAACGAGTTCACCGTTTTCCCCGCGTCTCACTACGTGACTCCCGCGGACAAGCTCCGTCTCGCGATGGTTGACATCGAGGCCGAGCTGGAAGAGCGATGCAAATGGTTCGAGGAGCACGGTCGACTTCTCGAGGCGCAGCGCCTGCGCCAGCGCACCAACTTCGACCTCGAGATGCTGCGCGAGACGGGCACGTGCGCCGGCATCGAGAACTACTCCCGGCACCTCACGCGCCGGCAGCCTGGAGAGGCTCCCTACACGCTGATGGACTTCCTCCCGGACGACACGATCATCTTCGTCGACGAGTCGCACGTGGCAGTGCCGCAGATCGGCGGCATGCTCGGCGGCGACCGATCGCGGAAGGCGGCTCTGGTGGAGTACGGATTCCGCCTACCCAGCGCCTTCGACAACAGGCCGCTGAGCTTCGACGAGTGGGAGGAGCGCGCGCAGAACGTGGTCTATGTTTCGGCGACGCCGGGCGATTACGAGATGCGCCGATCGCAGCGCACCGTAGAGATGGTCGTGCGGCCCACGGGTCTCGTCGACCCGACGGTCGAGGTTCGCCCGACCAACGGACAGATCGACGACCTGCTGGCGGAGGTCAAGAGGCGCGCCGAGCTGGGGCAGCGCTCACTCGTGACGACGCTGACGAAGCGGTTTGCGGAGGACCTCGCGGACTACTTGCGCGAGTACGGGGTGAAGGTCCGCTACCTCCATTCCGAGCTCGATGCGATGGAGCGCATCGACGTGCTGCGCGACCTGCGCACAGGCGCGGTGGACGTGGTGGTCGGCATCAACCTGCTGCGCGAGGGTCTCGACCTGCCGGAGGTCGCGTTCATCGGCATCCTGGACGCTGACAAAGAGGGCTACCTCCGCGCGTACCGGTCGTTCATCCAGATCATCGGCCGGGCCGCGCGCAACGTCGAGGGCCATGTAGTCATGTATGCGGACCAGATCACCGATTCGATGCGCATGGCGCTCGACGAGACGGAGCGTAGGCGCAACCGGCAGATCGCGTACAACGCCGAGCGCGGCATCACCCCCGAGTCGGTGAAGAAGGCGATCTATGCGATCGACCTCAAGGACAAGGACATCCAGGCTGACGCGGTCGAGCTGATGATCGGCGCGGGAGTGCCGCGTGAGGACTTGCTGGCGATCGTGCGGGACCTCGAGAAGGAGATGCGGCGATTGTCGAAGGAGCTCCAGTTCGAGGATGCGGCTCGCGTACGGGACCGGATCATCGCGCTGCGCAAACGGCTATCGGGCGAGGAGTCTGTCAAAGAAGACGATTCCGACGTTGCCCTCGCGATTGCGGCGGCACCGAAGCAGCGGACGACGGTCCGAAACTGGAGGAAAACGCGACGGGGCCCGTGAAGAACGTGCACCGCGCGCAGGCGCTGCTTTCTGCCGAGCCCGCCGGATGGATGGAGACGTTGGGCGCGCGCATCACCGAAGCCGAGCCCGGCCGCGTGGTGCTGGAGCTGGAGGCGGGGCCGCAGCACCGGCACGGCGGCGGGGTCGTGCAGGGCGGCGTCATCACGCAGATCGCTGACGCGGCGATGGGGATGTCGCTGGCCACGCTCCAGGAAGATGGCCTGTGGAACACGACCATCGAGCTGAAGATCAACTTCCTGCGTCCCGTAGTCGAGGGACGGCTTCGCGCCGTGGGTCGCGTCGTCGAGATGAAGCAGACGTTGCTGTTCAGCGCGGCGGATGTTCTCGACGACAAGGGCCGGCTCGTCGCGCGCGCGTCCTCCACCTGCATGCCCGTGCCGGAGGGCCAGGGCCGTGAGTGACATCACGCAAGCCGCGCCATCCCGTGCCTGGGCGTGGCTAGGCATGCGGCTCGTCGAGACCGGCGACGGGACCGCCGTGGTGGAGATGACCACTACGGAAGACATGGCCAACCACTCCGGTTTCGTGCACGGGGGGATGATCAGCACGCTGGCGGACTCCGCCATGGGGCGCTCGGTGCGTACGCTGAAGCCTGGGGTCGTTCGCGCCATGAGCTTCGACCTCAAGCTCAACTTCATCAACGCGGCCAAGGTCGGCGAGGACCTGCGCGCTAGCGGCCATGTGATCCACGCCGGACGGCGGACGGTGGTGGCCGAGTGCCGGGTGGAAGGTGGGGACGGCCGGCTGGTGGCAACAGGCAGCGCCACGTTTGCAGTAACGCGAGAAAAGGAATAACGCAAGGTTCGAATGCCGATTGACCAGATAACGATTCGAGGGGCGCGCGAGCACAACCTCAAGAACGTCACGCTGTCGATCCCACGCGACAAGCTGGTCGTCTTCACAGGCCTGTCGGGGTCGGGCAAGTCGTCGCTCGCCTTCGACACGATCTATGCCGAAGGCCAGCGGCGGTACGTGGAGTCGCTGTCCGCGTACGCCCGGCAGTTTCTCGGTCAGATGGAGAAGCCGGACGTCGACGTCATCGAAGGCTTGTCGCCGGCGATCTCGATCGACCAGAAGGGGACGTCGAAAAACCCGAGGTCGACCGTGGGCACGGTGACTGAGGTGTACGACTACCTCCGGTTGCTCTATGCGCGGGTCGGCCACCCGCACTGCCCGGTTTGCGGTCGCGAGGTGCGGCGCCAGACAGTCGAGCAGATGGCTGACCACGTCGAGAAGCTGCCGAAGGGCATGCGCGTGATGGTCCTGGGCCCGGTGGTCAAGGGCCGCAAAGGCGAGTACAAGTCGCTGATCGAGGACGTGCGCAAGTCGGGCTTCGTTCGCGTCCGCGTGGATGGCAGCCTGTATGAGCTCGGCGAGCAGATCCCGCTCGACAAGAACAAGAAGCACGACATCCAGGTGGTCGTCGACCGCATCGTGGTCGGACCGGATCAACGGACCCGACTGGTTGATTCGATCGAGACGGCGGCGAGGCTGGGCGGGGGGTCGGTGATCATCGTGCCCGCGGAAGGTGATGAGCTCCAGATGTCGCAGGACTACGCGTGTCCGTACGACGGTACGAACGTGCCCGAGCCCGAGCCACGCAACTTCTCATTCAACAGCCCGCATGGGGCGTGTCCGGTGTGCACGGGAATCGGTTCGCAGCTTGTCGTCGACGGCGACCTGGTCGTTCCTGATCCTTCTCTGTCGTTACGGGAGGGCGCGATCGCGGCCTGGAGCAAATCGCAGTTCTTCTATCCCGAGCTTCTCGAGACGGTGAGCAAGTACTTCGGGATCGACATGGACAAGCCGTGGTCGAAGATCGGCAAGCAGCACCAGAACGTGCTGCTCAACGGCACCGGCGACAAGAAGATCCGGTTCGGTTACAAGAACCAGTACGGCCACGAGCGGTGGTACGAGGCTCCGTTCGAGGGCGTCGTCGCGAACCTGCAGCGTCGTTACGAGGAGACGCAGTCGGACTTCTTGAAGGCCGAGCTGGAGCGCTACATGTCGGACAAGCCATGCCCGGCGTGCAAGGGGCGCCGCTTGAAGCCGGAGTCGCTCGCGGTCACGGTCGCGGATCGCAACATCGCGGACGTGTGCGCGCTTTCGATCGGCGGAGCGATCGACTTCTTCGACAACCTGCCACTGACCGATCGCGAGCAGCTGATCGCCCGCGGGATCATGAAGGAGATACGCGAGCGGCTCGAGTTCATGATCGACGTCGGGCTCGAGTACCTGACCGTCTCGCGTGCGGCGAACACGCTCTCAGGCGGCGAGTCGCAGCGGATCCGGCTCGCCACGCAGATCGGATCCAAGCTGATGGGCGTCCTGTACATCCTGGACGAGCCGTCGATAGGGCTTCACCAGCGGGACAACCGCAGGCTGATCAACACGCTTCTGCGGCTGCGCGATCTGGGCAACACGTTGATCGTGGTCGAGCATGACGAGGAGACGATTCGATCGGCCGACTACATGGTCGACATCGGGCCGGCAGCCGGCGAGCATGGTGGCGAGATCATCGCCGCGGGGCCGGTCGAGCAGGTGATCAACGATCCGAACTCGCTCACGGCGGCGTACCTGCGTGGCGATAGAGAGATTCCCCTTCCGGCGCAACGGCGTATCGGAAACGGCAAGAAGCTGGTAGTTCGTGGGGCACGGGCCAATAACCTGAAGGACGTCGACGTCGCGATACCGCTAGGCACGTTTGTGGCGGTGTCGGGCGTGAGCGGATCCGGCAAGTCGTCGCTGGTGACGGACATCTTGAGCCGGAAGGTGGCGCAGTACTTCTACAGGGCCAAGGACAAACCAGGACCGCATCGGGAGGTCGAGGGTCTCCAGTATCTCGACAAAGCCATCGACATCGACCAGTCGCCGATCGGTCGCACACCGCGTTCGAATCCGGCGACGTACACGGGGATGTTCACCTACATGCGGGAGCTGTTCGCGAGCTTGCCCGAAGCCAAGATGCGCGGCTACAAGCCGGGGCGATTCAGTTTCAACGTCAAGGGCGGGCGATGCGAGGCATGCCAGGGCGACGGGATCATCCAGATCGAGATGCACTTCTTGCCCGACGTGTACGTTCCTTGCGAGGTCTGTCACGGAACGCGTTACTCGCGTGAGGTGCAGGAGGTGAAGTTCCGCGGTCACTCGATCTCGGATGTTCTCGAGCTCACGGTCGACGAGGCGCTCGAGGTCTTCGAGAACGTGCCCAGGATCAAGGTGAAGCTCCGCACGCTGCACGACGTCGGCCTCGGCTACATCCGGCTCGGGCAGCCGGCGACGCAGCTGTCGGGCGGTGAGGCACAGCGGGTGAAGCTGTCGGCCGAGCTGTCGCGTCGTGACACCGGCCGGACTCTTTACTTGCTCGACGAGCCGACGACCGGGCTGCATTACGCAGACGTGGAGAGGCTGCTTCAGGTCCTGCACCGGCTGGTCGACCATGGCAACACGGTGGTCGTCATCGAGCACAACCTCGACGTGCTCAAGACCGCGGACTGGATCGTCGACCTCGGTCCGGAGGGCGGTGACAAAGGCGGCTTCGTGATCGCCGAGGGCACGCCAGAGGACCTGGCGGTGCAGCCGGAGTCGGCGACCGGCCAGTACCTCCGCCGGATCCTGGAGAAGAAGGGCCGCCTCAATGGGGCTGTCAAGCCCCGGCGCCCCGCAAGGACCTCAGCCCGCAGTCGCGTCGCGGTCTAAAACAGGACCTCCGCTGCAACAAAGAAGGTCGGGCGGCTACGGCGACCTGATGCGCGTGCCCGGCTTTGCCCGGCTGTACGCCGGCCTGCTGCTCGGCCGCATGGGCGGCTCGATGTTGTTCGTGGCGCTCGTGCTGTTCGTGCTCCAGCGGTATCACTCGCCCCAGCTTGCGGGGGCAACCGCATTCATGGCCGCGCTCCCAGGAATCGTGGTGTCACCGGTCGCTGGTGCGCTTCTCGATCGATATGGACGCGCCCGGCTCGTCACCCTCGACTACGCTCTGGCCGCCGTCGCGCTCGGCTCCATCGCGGGCCTTTCTGCGCTGCATTTGCTCCCCGCGCCGGTCCTGCTCGCCATCGTCGCGGTCGCTTCGCTGACCAACCCCCTCAGCTGGGCAGGTGCTCGCTCGCTCTTTCCAATCCTGGCTCCGCGGCACCTGTGGGAGCACGCCAATGGGCTGGACAGCAGCGGCCATGTCATTGCCACGTTGATCGCGTCGCCGCTGGCCGGGACTCTGGTGGCATTTGTCGGTGGGGAGTGGGCGCTGGCCGCGACCGGGTTGGTGTACGTCGTTGCGGCCGCCATCATGGTCCGCCTGTCCGACCCGCCGAACAAAGCGGTCCAGACCGGATCGGTGCTGCGGAACTCGTGGCTCGGGCTCCGCTACATGTTGCGCAATCCAACCCTGCGCGGCCTCGCGCTGACCTTGAGCACCTACAACATCGGCAACGGAATCCTGGTCATCGCGGTGCCCGTGCTCGTCCTGGGGCGGCTGCACTCGGGGCCGGCGACCGTGGGTTTTCTATGGGGCGCCATGGGAGCCGCGGGGCTGGTGTCGGCGCTGATCGCCGGCCGCTTCCCGAGCGAAGGCCGCGAGCGTCAGATGATCGTCGTTGCGATCCTCATCGGCGCTCTGGCCGTGGCCATCCTGCCGTTTGCCAACAACCTTGGCGTCGTGGCGGTCGCGGTCACCCTGCTCGGACTGGCGACCGGGCCGTTCGACATCGGCCTCTTCACGTTGCGCCAGCGGCGAACCGACCCCGCCTGGTTCGGACGCGCGTTCGCGGTGTCGATGTCGCTCAACTCGTTGGGCAACCCGATCGGCTCGGCGCTGGCGGGCCCGCTGATCGCGCTGTCTGTGAATGCGGCCTTGTGGACAGCCGCGGCCGCCTGCTTCGCGGCCGCTCTACTCCCGCTGCTGACGATCCCCCGCGGCGGTGGAGTCGCCGTCAGCGCTAGTGGATCAGAAGCGTGAAGCTGATGAGGCCGCCGATGGCGTTCAACACGATGCCGACGATGCCGCCGATCACCTGTCCGCGTGTGACGGCCTGGATTCCACGTATGAAGCCGAAGATTGGAATCACGTAGAAGTAGACGATGTGGCCGTTGCTCGTGAGGCCGGTCAGGATGGGGACGCCGACCGAAAGAAGGCCGAGGATGACGGACCACAGTGCCATGCCGGTGAACTGCGACATGACGCCCGCGCCGGTCTGAAGGGGTGAGTAGCCAGTGGGCGGCACGTAGCCGGGCGTGCCCGGGTCCGGCCCGTAAGGGATATCCGAGTAGCTCGGCGAAGCCGGTGGCTGGCCTGGTGTTGGGGTACCAGGCGGCGGTGGGGGTATGTCTGCCATGGGCGGAATGGTAAGGGTGGAGGTCCGCAACTTGATCCCCTCTTATGAAGTCATTGGCAAAGGTCCGGAGCTCGTCCTCATCCCGGGGACCTTCGCCGATCGCCGGACCTGGTCGCGGGTCGTGGGCAGGCTCTCGGCTCGGTTTCGCTGCCTGTTATTCGACCCGCGTGGCACCAACGAGACGCCAGATCCCGGCACGCCCTTCACCGCCGACGACCTCGCCGATGACGTCGCCGCTGCAATGAATGCCGCGAAGTTCGACAGGGCGCACCTCGTCGGGCACTCGCTGGGTGCGGCCGTCGCCGTGATCCTTGCCGCCCGCCGGCCCGAAACGGTGCGGCGCCTCGTGGCGTGCTCGCCGGCGGCGGCGCCCGACGCGTATCTCAGCGCCGTGCTGGACCTGTGGGCTGGGCTATCTGAATCCGCGCTGCCCGACCACGTCGTGCACCTGGGCATCGTGGTCAACTCGTTTGGACGCGGCGCGTTCGAGAACGGTACGGTGCGAGCCATCGTCGACGAGATGGACCGGCACCCGCTGGCCCGCGCCACAATCCGGCGTTACGTCGAATGCAACCGGGCGCTCGACCTCAACCCGGTCATGCGCGACGTCGACGCCTCGACGCTCGTGATCGTCGGCTCCCAGGATGCGCTCACCGGCGTGGAGGGGGCTCGGACGGTATCGGCCTCCATCTCGGGAGCTCGCCTCGAGGTGATCGAGGGAGCTGGGCATGGTCCGCACCTCGAGGCTCCGATGGCCTTCGCCCGGATCGTTACGTCTTTCTTAACGAGTTGACGCGGCCCCGAAAATCCCAGCGACGAAAGCGAGGATCAGGCCTAAGAAGAAGATGACCACGAGAACAGTCAGGGCCAGGTGGACGTAGGAGATGATCAGCCCCGCAATCGCCAGACCATCGCCTCTCTCGCCCGTCCTCTTTATCTGGGAGCGGGCCATATGGCCGGTGACGATCGAGACGATGATCAGCGTGATCCCGCCCACTCCAATCAGATGCCCGAAAGGAGCCCCTATGGCCGAGACGAGGCTCACCACTGCCAGCGTGTTCGTCTGACCAGCTGCAATGGGAGGCGCGGGAGTCGTCGGCACAGGGGTGGCCGGGGCTATCTCCTGGCCGACGATGCGCGTCGACGACGGCGCCGGAGTTGGAGGTGGGGGAGGCGGTGGCAGCTCGCTGGATGGTGTGCCCACGACGTCGTCAGTCTATTGCCCGATCGGGACTGGGATCGGCGATGGCGACGGCGAGGCGCCGGGGTGGGTGGCTGCGAAGGCGAATATGAAGACGAAGAACGCGATGTAGGCGAGCACGAACAGGAAAAAGAGCCCGATCGAGATGTAACCGGCGATCAGGCCGGCCAGCGCAAGGCCTTCGCCGGCTTCACCCGTTCGCTTGATCTGGCTCCGGGCAACGTGGCCGGTGATCACGGCGATGATTCCCCCGAGGCACCATGTGCCCAGGATGGTCGAGGCCGCGAACGACGCGCTGACGATCGCCCACGGGTTGTAAGGGCGCGATACCTGGGTGGGCGCCGGTGGCGGCGGCTGGGCTGGCAGCGCCGTGGGCGTCTGCACCCGCCCAGTGTAGTGGGCCCTACCTAGAATCGATTCAATGGCCGTCACCCAAGAAGACGCGATCAAGCGGAGGCTGCGCGCGGTCCCGGACGGACCTGGCGTGTACCTGTTTCGGGACCACCGCACGCAGGTCATCTACGTCGGCAAGGCTCTGCGCCTCCGCGACAGGCTGCGCTCGTACTTCACACCGGGCTACGCCGAGACGGCGCGTGTGTCGGAGCTGGTTCGAAAGATTCACGACTTCGAGTTCGTCACAACCGCGAACGAGGTCGAGGCTCTCGTCCTCGAGAACAACCTGATCAAGAACTACAAGCCGCGCTTCAACATCCGCTTGAAAGACGACAAGAACTACCTGTATTTGAAGCTGCCGGTGACCGAGGAATATCCCCGCGTCCATTACTCGAGGCGCGTGTTGAAGGACGGCGCTCTTTACTTCGGGCCCTACACGTCGGCGCAGTCACTGCGCGGCACGGTGAAATCGATCCGTCAGCTGCTTCCTTTCCGCACCTGCTCCGACGAGATCTTCAAGCAGGGCAAGGTGTGCCTCGACTTCCACATCAAGCGCTGCCCTGGACCGTGCGAGCGGCGCATCAGCGCGGAGGACTACAAGGCGCGGATCCACGAGGTGGCGCTGTTCATGGAAGGGCGATCCGATGTGCTGGTGAACGAGCTCAAGGACCGCATGCAGGGCGCCTCGGGGAGGCTTGACTTCGAAAATGCGGCTCGCTACCGCGACCAGCTGCAATCGATCGAGCGAATCGCCGATCGCCAGAAGGTGGTCGTGCAGGGGCGCGACGACCAGGACATCGTTGCCTACGCGCACACCGGGGATCAGGTGTTCGTCGAGGTCGCCTACATCCGCCAAGGGAAGATGGTCGGCCATGACGGCCACGCGCTCGAGGGAGCCGGCGACGCGACCGAGCCGGAGCTCCTGCGAGGCTTCCTGCTCCAGTACTACGAGAGCGCCACGCACGTACCCCGCACGGTCATCGTGCCGGGCGCTGTCGAGGAGCCAGAGCTGCTGACGAGCTGGCTCACGATGAAGCGAGGCGGCCCGGTGACGATCGAGGTGCCGCAGCGCGGTCGCAAGCGTGCGCTGGTGACCCAGCTCGCCGAGACCGCCGCGCAAGAGTTGGAGCAGCTGCGCATCCAGATCGATTACGACCGCAGCCGTACCGAGCCTATGCTCGCCGCTCTGGCCGAAGCGCTCGACCTCGAGAGTCCGCCGAAGCGCATTGAGTGCTACGACATCTCCAACATCCAGGGCGACTCCGCGGTCGGCGCGATGGTCGTGTTCGAGGACGGCCGGCCGAGAAACGATCACTACCGCCATTTCAAGATCAAGTTCGTCCCCGGCCCAAACGACTTCGCGATGCTGCAGGAGGTGCTGCGACGGCGGTTGGAGCGGCTCGAGTCGGCGCAGCGGCGCGAGGACGCGGACGTCGTCGGCGACCGGTCGTTCACGAGCCGCCCCGACCTGATCCTCATCGACGGCGGCAAAGGCCAGCTCAGCGCAGCGCTCGAGGTGCTCGAGTCGGCGGGTTATGCGGACATTCCGACGTTCGCTCTTGCGAAAGAGCGCGAGGAGATATTCGCACCGGGCCGATCGGAGCCGATCGTCCAGGAACGGAATTCGCCGGGAATGTTCCTCGTCCAGCGCATTCGCGATGAGGCGCACCGCTTCGCCATCACCCACCACCGCAAGGTGCGCGCGCGCAAGGCGTTGACCTCGCCGCTGGACTCAGTCGAGGGCATCGGGCCCGCGCGCAAGCGAGCCCTCCTGCGACACTTCGGCTCGGTGCAGGCGATCCGCGAAGCGGCCGTCGAGGACATCGTTGCGCTGGGCGTGCCGGAGCGCCTCGCCAAGCGCTTGAAAGAATCCCTATGACGCTCGTGATTGTGGGCGGCACAACAAAGCCGCAGCTCGATGAGGCCGTGGGCGTGTTTATCGACACCGGATTCCAGCTGGCGCGGTGGCTTTCGCCATACGACGACTCCGATGCGGTGCTAGCGCTCACCGGTGACAGCGCCGTCGTTCTGCGGGACGCGGATTCTCGCGGCATCCGGTACGTGCTCGTGCACGTCGGGTCGGACGACGGCAAGCGGGGCGGCAGCCACGACCGCGCCCACCATCGGGTCGACATCGCGCAGCTGCGCGAGCTTGCACAGCAGCTCAAGTCGCGCGAGCGGATGCTCATCACGTGCCTGGCCTTCGGTTACAAGCGCGGCATTCCCGATGGCGCGGCATGGGTCGTGGACGTTCGGCTGCTGGACAACCCTTACTGGGTGGACGAGCTGCGACCGCTCGACGGCCGGGATCCGCGCGTGCGCGATTTCGTGGTCGGCCAGCAGGCTGCCCAAGACCTCCTCGACAACCTGGAGCGAACCCTGACAGACGCCCTGCCTCATTACCGGGAGCGCGGGCGGTCGCAGCTGATCGTGGCGTTCGGCTGCACGGGCGGGCGGCACCGTTCCGTGGCCATGGCGAAAGAGATGGCGGGACGCCTCGAGCGCCTTGAGGGTGTCGACGTCGAATTCACACCGCGGGACCTGGATTGACCAGAGCGCTGGTCATCGGCGGCGCCGGGTTCGTCGGGACTGCGGCTTGCAAGGAGCTGATGCGGCGCGGCGTCGAGACGATCGCGGCCGGCCGCAAGGAGAGGCCGTACGGCACCTTCACGAGCTATGTCGCACTCGATCGCACAGACGAGGACCAGCTGCGCCGCACTCTGGAAACTGTGCGGCCCGACGTGCTCTTGGACCTAGCGTGCTACCGGCCCGACGAGGTGTCGGCGGTGGCCCGGAACTTCAAGGGCGAGCGCTACGTGTTCATCTCCACCGGGGTGTATCCGAATCTTCACGGCAAGCGCGCCAGCGAGGGAGACTTCGTGCCGCTCGAGGGCGAACCACCGGAATCGCTGGATTACCTGGAGGGCAAGCGCTGGTGCGAGACGATGCTCGCGCGCACGCGCGACTTTCCATGGACTGTCGTGCGCCCGCCCGCCGTTTTCGGCCCCGCCGACCACACGCTGAGGATCGCGGCCTACATCCAACGCGTCGCGGACGGCGGCCCGCTGCTCGTGCCCGAGGAATCGTATGAGCGCCAGGCGGGACTGGCGTGGGTCAAAGACATAGGCTTCGCGTGCGCCCTGGCCTGCGACCTGCGCAAGACCACGACTCGTAAGGCGTACAACGCCGCGTTCGAAGGAGTGACCTTGCGAGATCTGATCGAGGGCATCGCGGGCGCAATGGGCGTGCGGGCTCGGCTCCACCCGATTCCGTTTGCCGACCTGCCGCCGGACGCCAGCCCGTACGGGCCGGATCCGCGTCGCTCGGCCGGGTATGACCTCGACCGTGCCCGGCGCGAGCTGGGTTTTGAGCCCTCTGCGCTGGAGGATGCACTGGCGGAGACGCTCGCCTGGTATCGGGTGGCCCGGCCATCTCATCCGGGCTATGCCAACCGGCCCGGGGAGCTGGCCTTGGTGCGAGAACGGACTGGGAAGAGGGAGTAGCTCTCTGCTATTACCACCACCGACTCGTACACGAGGGCGGTTGGCAGGTGATCAAAGTCGACGAAGAAGTCAGATTCATCCCGTCTGATCGCGTCTTGGCGAGGCGCGTCCGCGGACCGACCTTTACTGCTCCTGATGCCCTCGGTTGAGCAGATAAGCCGCGATCAAGGCCACGAGGACGATTCCAGGCGACCAGCCTATTCCAGGTCCGAATGGGTCGAAGGGCGAGAGGTCGACGCCGACCGCCAGGCCGCTGACCGCCGCAAACACGAGCACGATCAAGCCGCCTCGAACATTGCCGTGCCGCTTCCAGTACAGCTCCCAGCCGACGCGCCACGTGCGGCGATGCCGGGGTTGCGTGCGCCGGACAGCCGCCACGTGCGCCGAGATGCGCTCGCGCCGCCCGTGCCGGTAGCGCGCGATCTGCGGCATCGGCTCGGGAGGCAGGTGCTCGATCTCACGGTCGGGAGGCGGCGGTACCTCGAGCGGTTCCCACAAAGGCCGCTTGCTGTACATGCGGTACAGCACGTAGCTGAGGACGCCCAGCGCCAACCAACCAATGTAGATCCAGGTCGAGTTGGATATGTTCTGGAACAGCAGCTGCGTAAAGACTGTGCCGATGGCGAGTGCTCCGACTAGCGAAAGGACCGGTACGCTGTCTCGTCCAAATTTGATGTTGAGCGGCATGCGATACGGCCGATAGAGGTCTGGCTCGATGAATCGCAGGCGCATCACCGAAAGATGGGCCGACGCGAAGGCGAAGGTCGCCGCCAGCGAATACACCGCGCTCATGAGGTCGATGACCTTGGCATGGATCAGGATTCCAGCGACCACGAGCATCGCGGACAGAACTCCGAAGACGATGATCGAGATGTAGGGGGTCTTGAACTTCGGGTGCAGAGTGGCGAACCGCCGCGGCAGCATCTCCGCCCCGGCGAGTGAATAGCTCAGCCTGGAGATGCCGATCAGCCCGGCATTGGTCGCAATGAGCAGGATAGTGAACGCGAGGAACCCCACCCAGATCCCGGCCCAGAGCGCAAGTGTCCCTGACACTCTGCTGAACCCCGTAACGATGCCCGCCACAGGGTCCGCCTTCCAGGTTGTGGCGAGCTCGGTTATGTAGCCCCCATGGGCGTCCGGGTGCACAGGAAAGACGCTCAGCCCGATGGTCGGTAGAAACGCGGCGACGAACAGCACCGCCACGATTACGGCGTAGGTCGCCCGAGGCACAGACCGCCCAGGATTCTTGGCCTCCTCGGAGAGGTTTGAGATGGTCTCGATGCCGGTGTACGTGACCATCGCGATGGAGACGCTCGCAAGGAAGTTGCCCCAGGTGGGAGCGATGCCCCAATGGATGTTGTGCAGAACGATGTCGATCTTGAGCAGGAAGTAGAGGCCGAGGATCACCAGCGCGAACTGGGTGACAAGATCCACCAGGGCGAGCACGAGGTTCAGGGCGCTCGACTCCTGGATGCCGATGACGTTGATCACGATTAGGAACGCGATCATCACAACGGTCGCGCCGACGTGCCACGACTCGTTCGCCTTCAACTGCTGGAAGAGAGGCACGTATTTGCCAAACACACCCAGGTAGCTGATCGCGAAGTACGACGAGATCGACACGGTCGCCATGTAGTTGAGGAGTTGGACCCAACCGACTAAGAATCCAATGGGATCGTTGAATGCCCGCCGCGCGAAGCTCGAGCTGCCGCCCGCATGCGGGATTGCAGCCGTGCCTTCGGCGTAGTTCAGCGCAGTGGTGACGAAGATGCCTCCGGCCAGCAGCAAAGCGAGCGGTGTGAGGCCGAGCGCAAACGCCGCGGTTACGCCGAGGGCGTAGTAGATGCTCGAGCCGACGTTGCCGTAAGACGCCGCGAACAACGCAGGGGCGCCGAGTGTTCGGGGCATCTTGGTGGGGCGCCGGACAACCACGCGCAGGTCGCCTGGGCGGGAGCCCCGGCGAGAAACAGAGTCCGGGCTCATCGGATCCGAGCGTAATCGATCGGCTGAGAATCCATACGTTGGGAAATCAGGCCGGGATGAGGAGGTCCTTCAGCTCTCGCGGGTAGTCCGTCATCAAGCGGCAGCCGCTGTCGGTGATCACCACCGTGTCGGAATGGCGGAAGCCGCCCAGCTCCTGGAAGTAGACGCCCGGCTCGACGGTGAACACCATCCCTGGCTCCAGCACGGCGTCGTCGCCGCGATCGAGGAACGGCGCCTCGTGGCCCTCCAGGCCGATCGAGTGGCCGACGTGGTGCCGGATCGAGCCCTCGACCCCGAGCTCACGGGCCAGCTGCACGCATTCCAGCTCCACCTCGCCCGCCGGAACCCCCGGCGCCATGACGTCGAACGCGCGCGCCTGCAGCGCGAGCATCGCGTCGAACGCCCGCTCCTGCTCTTTGGTTGGGGCGCCGACGATCATCGTCCGCTCGAGCTCGCTGTGGTAGCCGTCGATGTCTGCACCCGCTCCGCTGACGAGGACATCGCCGGGCTGGATGCCGTGACCCATCACGAATCCGTGCGGCATGGCGGTCGATCGCCCGCCCACGAACATCGCCTCCATGCCCGTGCCGTTGAAGCCGCGCGGACGCCATCCGGGCATCTCGGCGACCATCTCGAATAGCGTCTCGGTGGCCGCTGGGGCGTAGCACTCCATCTCAGTCTTTCCGGTCACGATCGCGCCCTGCATGCGGCGATGTGCGCGCCCGGCCCAGTCGCAACTGAGCTGGATGCATGCGATCTCGGTCGGCGATTTCACTCGCCGAAGAGATTCGACCAGCATCTCCGCGTCGAGAGGACGCTCGCCGGTGAGGTCGCTCAATAGCGGTCCGCGGTAACCCCAGTACGGCGCGTACCCGTCGTTGTCGGCACCTGTGCGCCTCGGCTTGGCATTGATCTCGACCAGCTTGGGATGAGGACGATGGGCCGCTCGGTCGGGATGTGATGAAAACCCGTGAGGTACGCGATACGGGCGGGGTAGAAGACGGCTAGCGCGTCGAGGCCGGCGGCATCCATGCCCGCGCACACGGCTGTGCGCCTCGCCGCATATTCCTCGGGTCCGACCTGCGGAAAAGTCGTCGTTTTCGCCGGGGTCTTCTTCTTAGTACGCGGCAAGCTTCCTCATCGCCTCCGCGATCTTCGAAGGGCTGGGCATGAAGAACTCCTCCTGCGGGGTGTTGAACGGCATTGCCGGGATGTCTGGCGCGGCGACGCGGACGACAGGCCCGTCGAGGCTGTCGAAAGCATGCTCCGAGATGATGGCTGCGATTTCCCCCCCGAACCCGCCGGTGATGTTGTCCTCGTGCACGATCATCGCCTTGCCGGTCTTGCGAACCGATTCGAGGATCGTGTCACGGTCGAGCGGCGCCAAACATCGCAGGTCGATCACCTCGACGCTCACGCCTTCGGCGTCGAGCTGCTCGGCGGCCTGCAAGCAGTAGTGCGTCATGAGGCCCCAGGCAAAACAGCTCAGCTTGGTCCCCTCACGGCGTACGATCGCGGGCCCGATCGGCACGAGGTGATCGCCGTCGGGGATCTCCTCAGCGACAAGCCGATATACCTTCTTGTGTTCGAGGAACAGGACCGGGTCCGGGTCGCGGATCGCCGACTTGAGCAAGCCGTGCGCATCGGCCGGCATGCTCGGCACCACGACCTTCAATCCAGGCACGTGCGCGTAGAACGCCTCTATCGATTGCGAGTGATAGAGGCCTCCATGCACTCCTCCGCCGAACGGCGTGCGGATGACAATGGGCACAGACCAATCTCCATTGGATCGATATCGCGTGCGCGCGGCCTCGCTGACGATCTGGTCGAACGCGGGGTGGATGAAGTCCGCGAACTGGATCTCCGCGATCGGGATGAGACCGTTGAGCGCCGCGCCGATCGCAATGCCGACGATGCCGGACTCGGCGAGCGGCATGTCGAGCACGCGTGCCTCGCCGAACTTCGCATACAGCCCATCCGTGGCGCCGAAGACCCCGCCCTTGCGTCCGACGTCCTCGCCCATCACGAGCACGCGCTCGTCGCGCTCCATCTCCTCGCTGATGGCCGCGCGCACAGCCTCGATCATCCGCATCTCAGCCACCGTCTTTATCCCTCGACCACACATTGTCCACCGCCGCAGCGACGGTGCTCGCGCACTCGCGCCCGACTTGTTCGTCCGCGGCTTCATCGAGGACGCCTGCCGCCATCAGCCGGCGGCGCATCCGGTCGATCGGGTCCTGGCCGGCCAGCGCTTCGAGCTCCTCGGGCGGCCGCATCCCGCCACCTGGCGCCCTCGAGGTGATCTCGACGACCGAGGCGTGAATCAGTGTCGCGCCGCCTTTTGCTCGCGCACGCGCCACGGCTCGTTGAAAGGCGGCCAGCGCGGCAGTGAAGTCGCCGCCGTCGATCGTCTCGGCGGCGAGCCCGTAGCCCTCGGCTCGGGCCGCCGGCGATGCGTCGCCATGGTGGGCATGGGGGAGAGCGCTCGCAAGGTCCTCCACCAAGCAGATGAGCGGCAGCGAGTGGGCGCCGGCGAAGTTGATGCCCTCGTGCCAGTCGCCGGCCTGGATGGCGTCCCGATCCGTGCAAACAAGAGTCACTTCGTCGCGACCTGAGACCTGATCGGCGTACGCGATGCCGGCGGCGTGTAGCACGTGGCGTCCGGCAACGGCCGGCGTCGTCACAACGCGCGCGGCCCTGGAGCCGAACCTGCCCTGCATGACGTCGAGCGGGGACGAGCCCATCGCGAGACACAGGGCGAGGTCGAGCTGACAAGGCAACACCCAATCACGGCCGGGTCGCAACGCTGCCGCGGCCGCGACCTGGACGACTTCGAAGCCGGCGACTCGAGCGGGAATATCCATCTTCTGGAGACGGCGCAACACCCAGAGGCGGCGGTCGATGGCGCGCGCCATGACCATCGTGTGATAGAGCGCGAGCAGCGTGTGCGGCTGAAGATCGCTACCGAAAGCGCGCGCCGTCACCGGCTCAGTAGACTGCACCAAGTACCACTAGCGGGGGGACGAGGGCAACAAAGAGTCCCTGGGGAGGTAGTTGGCATTTCGTTCTCGGCCGATGTCAAGAACGAGATGGCCGGGTTTCTGCCGGCCAGGCCCTGCTGTCAGCTGAGTGAGCTGCTGGGCATTTATTTCGGCGCGCGCGGCCGCCTGATTCCGGTTCCGGGCGGGCGGGCGGCCTATTTCTCGCTGCTCCGAAACGCCATCGCACGAAAGGTCGTCAGGCTCGGCCGCTCGGTCGGCCACATGGAGGCCAAGTACCAGGCGGTGAAGACCAAGAAGCGCATGGCGTTCTTCATCGAGCTCGCACTGCCCTCAGGCCTGACGCCCGCCTTCACCCAGGCCGCCGCGCGAGTTGTTCCCGACGCCACCTGCGATCGCAAGGCCATGCTCCGCGGCCTGTTCCTGGGATGCGGTTCTGTCAACACGCCGTCAGCTCGCTACCACCTCGAGTTCGTGGCGCCCAATGAGCCGTGGGCGACCGCGATCGGGGAGGTGGTCGAGTCGGCCGGCGCAAGGGTCGGGGTCATGGAACGCAGCGGCCAGCACGTGGTCTACGTGAAGGACGGCGACGGCATCGTCCGGCTCCTGTCGTGGATGGGCGCGAGCCGTGCGGTCATGGAGTTCGAAAGCGTGCGCGTGATTCGCGAGGTGAGCGGAGAGGTCAACCGCCGGCTCAACTTCGAGACCGCCAACATAGGCAAGACGATCGGATCCGGCTTGCGGCAGGCGGCCGCGATCGAAAGTCTGGAAGCGACCGGCAAGCTCGACGGACTACCGCCGGCGTTGCGCGAGATGGCGCGCTGGCGCAGCGCGAACCCGGAGCTGAACCTCGGCGAGCTGGCCAATCGGATGAAGCTTTCGAAGTCGGCGGTGAACCATCGACTGCGACGTCTGCAGCAGGTCGCCGAACATTCGGACGGCGGCGTATCGCCGAAACCCGCGCGCCGCTCCGCCTAACATTACGTCGGCCCATCGCGCTGTCCTTCTAAATGCCGGTCGTGCTCGGGCCCGCACGTAAGGTGAGGGGTGATCAATGACCAGGGTTGGAATCAATGGTTTCGGGCGCATCGGCCGGAACATCTACCGGGCCGCCGACGCCCTCAAGGCTTCGTTCGAGATCGTGGCCGTCAACGACATCGGCGACGCGCACACCTTCGCCCATCTCCTGAAGCACGACACCGCTCTCGGCACGTTCGGCCCGTCTGTGAGCGTTGAAGGGGACGACATCGTCGTCGACGGCAGCCGGATGAAGTTCATGAGCTACAAGGACCCCGCCGACCTGGCGTGGAAGGACCTCGGCGTGGACATCGTCGTCGAGTCGACCGGGCTCTTCACCGACGCGACCAAAGCCCGCGTCCACATCGACAAGGGCGGTGCGAAGAAGGTGATCATCTCCGCTCCGGCGACCAACCAGGACTTCACCGTCGTGATGGGCGTGAACCACAAGGCCTACAACCCCAAGCAGCACAACGTCATCTCCAACGCGAGCTGCACCACCAACTGTTTCGTGCCGCTGGCGCACGTCCTTCATAACAGCTACGGCATCGAGCGCGGAATGATGACCACGATCCACGCGTACACCGCGGACCAGAAGCTGCAGGACCTGCCGCACAAGGACCTGCGGCGCGCGCGGGCGGCCGCCGACAACATCATCCCGACGTCCACCGGCGCTAATCGGGCCGTGTCCGAGGTGCTGCCAGACCTAAAAGGCAAGTTCGAGGGCATGGCGTTCCGCGTGCCGATACTGGACGTGTCCGTCGTCGACCTCACCGTGCAGCTGAGCAAGACGACCACCGCCGAGGACATCAACGCAGCCTTCGACGAGGCCGCCGGGGGCGAGCTGAAGGGCATCCTCTCCGTGAGCAAGGAACCGCTTGTTTCCTCGGACTTCAAGGGCGACCCGCATTCTTCGATCGTCGACGCGCCGCTGACGCAGACGCTGGGCGGAGACTGGGCGAAGGTCGTGAGCTGGTACGACAACGAGTGGGGCTTCAGCTGCCGGATGGTCGACTTGATCACGTACATGGCGGCGCGACTCTGAAAGCGTCGATCCAATCCGTCGACGTCAGCGGCAAGAGGGTCCTCGTGCGCGAGGACTTCAACGTCCCAACGGCCAACGGGGCGATCACCGACGCCACCCGTATCAAGGCCGCCATCCCGACGCTGCGCGATCTGATGCATCGCGGCGCGATGACGATCGTCATGTCTCACCTCGGGCGTCCGACCGGTCCCGACCCGGCGCTGTCGCTTCGCCCCGTCGCCCGCGAGCTCTCCCAGCATCTCTGGGGTGAGGTGCCCTTCGCCGCCGACTGCGTCGGCCCGATCGCCCAGTCCGCGGTCGGGAGACTACAGCCCGGCAAGGTGCTGCTGCTCGAGAACGTGCGGTTCCATCCCGAAGAGGAGAACAACGACCCCGAGTTCGCCCGCCAGCTGGCCGCGCACGGCGAGATCTTCTGCAACGACGCGTTCGCGGCCTCGCACCGCGCACATGCGTCGGTGGTGGGGGTCGCCGCGTACCTGCCCGCATACGCCGGTCAGCTCATGGTCGCCGAGCTGGAGGCGCTTCACGCCGGCATCGACAACCCCGCGCGACCCTTGGTCGCGGTGATCGGCGGCGCCAAGGTGTCGACCAAGATCAACCTGCTCAACAACCTCATCACGAAGGTAGATGCACTGGTGATCGGCGGCGCGATGGCGAACACGTTCCTCCGCGCCCAGGGCTATCCCACCGGGCGCAGCCTGGTCGAAGAAGGCGCGCTGGAGGCCGCCAACGAGGTCTGGAAGATCTTCGGCAACCGCCTCGTCCTTCCGGTCGACCTCGTCTGCGCCCAGCAGGTCCAGCCCGGCCAGCCGACGCAAATCTTTCCGGCTCACGCCGTCGACCCGGGGTGGATCGCGCTCGACATCGGACCGCAGAGCGTGGCCCTTTTCGCCGAGCGGCTCCGTGGCTCGGGCACTGTGGTGTGGAACGGTCCGATGGGGATGTTCGAGATCGCGGAGTTCGGTGCGGGAACTCGCGGCGTAGGAGAAGCGATCGCCAGTTCCGGCGCTTACACTCTCGTCGGCGGTGGCGACACCGCCGCAGCCATCGATGCGCTCGGGCTTACGGGCCGCTTCTCATGGGTCTCGACCGGCGGCGGAGCCACTTTGGAGTACCTCGAGGGGAGGCAACTGCCTGGCGTTGCAATACTGAAGGAGGCGTAGAGCTTTAGATGGCCCCGGCTCGGGTGAGCCCCAAAGCTCTGCTTGCCGCCAACTGGAAGATGAATCCCGTCAACGCGGGCGACGCCCTCGACCTCATCAAAGGTGTGATGCCCGCCGCCACCAGCAACCCTGACATCGTGGAAGTCGCGGTTTTTCCGCCCTACCCATGGCTGCTGGGAATCGCCGAGGTCCTGGAGGGCACCACAGTGAAGCTCGGCGCCCAGGACTGCTTCTGGGAGCTGTCAGGCGCCTACACGGGTGAGGTTTCGCCGGCCATGCTCACGGGCTGGTGCCAGTGGGTGATCACCGGGCACTCCGAGCGCCGCGCTTACCTCGGCGAGACGGACGACATGGTCGCGCGCAAGACCGCCGCGGCGCTCGCCAACGACCTCAGCGTGATCATGTGCGTCGGCGAGCTCGACGAGCACTACGTCGCCGGGCAGAGCGGCGAGGTCGTCGCCGCCCAGGTGAGGGCCGGGCTCGCGAACTGTTCGGCCGACGATTCAGCCCGCCTGGTCATCGCCTACGAGCCGGTGTGGGCCATCGGCTCCGGCAAGAGCGCCGACCCTGAGCACGCATACAAGACGATGAGGATGATCAGGAAGACGGTGGGGGAGCTCATCGGCGCGGGCGCCGCACGCAAGGTCAGGGTCCTCTACGGAGGGAGCGTCAATGCGAGCAACGTCGAGTCCTACGTCGAGCTGCCGCTCTGCGACGGGTGTCTCGTCGGCGGGGCCAGCCTGAACGCGGAGGAGTTCGCCAGGATCGTGGAGGTGACGGCGGGGGTTTACGGCCATCGCTAGTTCAGTCGGAACTCTCGTCCTGCTCCGGCATGGCCAGAGCACGTGGAACCTCGAGAACCTCTTCACCGGCTGGCACGACGTGCCCCTCAGCGAGCTCGGCGTCACTGAAGCCAGAGAAGCGGGCAGGCTGATGCAAGCAGCGGGCCTGGCGCCGACCGCCGTTCACACCTCGGTCCTGGTGCGCGCGATCCAGACGGCGGACCTCGCCCTGGCCGAGATGAACCGGACCTGGATACCGGTCCGGCGCAGCTGGCGGCTCAACGAACGGCACTATGGCGCGCTGCAGGGCCTCAACAAACGGGAGACCGCCGAGCGCTTTGGCGAGGACAAGGTGAAGGTCTGGCGCCGCAGCTATGACGTGCGGCCGCCGGCGCTGGAAAAGAGCGACGAGAGGCATCCATCGCACGATCCGCGCTACGCCGCCATGCCACCCGAGGTGCTCCCGGCGGCGGAGTGTCTGAAAGACGTCGTGGAGCGGATGCTCCCCTATTGGTACGACGCCATCGTGCCCGACCTGCTGCGCGAGGATTGCGTCCTCGTATCCGCCCATGGCAACAGCTTGCGGGCGCTGGTCAAACACCTGGATGGCCTGACCGAGCAGCAGGTCGTCGACCTCGACATTCCGACCGGCGTGCCGCGCGTCTACCAGCTCGACAGCGATTTCGCGCCGCGGTCGAGCAGGTACCTCGGCGACCCCAAGGAGATCGAGCGGCGGGCGGCCGCGGTCCGCGATCAAGCGACCGGCTCTCGCTAGACTGATTTCGTAATCAAGATCACAGACCGCTTGTAAGGGGGGTTACCCGCAATGGCTTATGAGGTTCCACCGCTCCCATACGCATTCGACGCGCTCGAGCCGCATATCGACGCGAAGACGATGGAGATCCATCACGATCGGCACCACGCCGCCTATGTGAACAACGCGAACGGTGCGCTCGAGAAGCACCCGGAGCTGGCGAAGAAGTCGGTCGAGGACCTCCTGCGCGGGATCAGCTCGGTGCCCGAGGACGTACGCACCGTGCTGCGCAACAACGCCGGAGGGCATTCGAACCACTCGATCTTCTGGACGATCATGGGACCTGGCGGCGGCGGAGCCCCGACCGGACACATCGGGGACGCGATCACGAGCACCTTCGGCTCCTATGACACGTTCAAGGAGCAGCTCCAGAAGGCGGCGGTGGGACAGTTCGGCAGCGGCTGGGCATGGCTGCTGAAGGATTCGGGCGGCAAGCTCGTGATCAAGTCGTATCCGAACCAGGACAGCCCCTACATGGAAAACCTGACGCCGATCCTGGGCGTGGACGTCTGGGAGCACGCCTACTACTTGAAGTACCAGAACAAGCGCGCGGATTATGTCGCCGCGTGGTTCAACACCCTCAACTGGAAGGCCATCGAGGCCCGCTACAAGTAGGCGAACGTGAAGCAGCTCAACAACGCCCTGATCATCATCGAGGTGGTGCTCGCGGTCCTCTTGATGGCCGGGGTCCTCATCCAGACCCCGAAGGCATCAGGCCTCGGGGGGACCATCGGCGGTGGCGGCGACGGGCTGGGCGGCGGGTACCGCACCCGCCGCGGGCTGGAGCGGCAGGTCTACTGGACGACCTGGGTGCTGGCAGCGGCCTTCTTGATCTGCTCGATCGCCCTCACCTGGATACGAGCCCGTAATCTCGGTTAGGCGGCTGCTCACCGCCGCGGTGGCGGCGGTGTTGGCGCTCGTGGCCTGCCAGCCGGTGGCGACGGTGCCCAAACCGGCTCGGGGCGGCACCGCGGTCGAGGCTCTCGTCGGTCAAGCCGGCGTCCTCAATCCGCTCTTCGAGGCCGACGACTCGGCTCGCGACGTCGACAGCGTGATCTACCAGGGCCTCACGACCGTGAACGCGGGGCAGAACGTCGTCGGCCAGCTCGCCTCCGACTGGACGATTTCGAACGATCACCTGACGTACACATTCAACATTCGCACCGGCGTGCGCTGGGCCGACGGCCAGCCGTTCAGCGCCGACGACGTGCTCTTCAGCTACCACGTCCTGCAGGACCTCGAGTATCAGCAGCCGGGCGCGGTGGACTGGCGGCAGGTGGGGATCGCGGCGGGAGGCCCGAACCAGGTCGTGTTCACGCTGAAGTCGCCCAGCGCCGCGTTTCCGCTGGCGTTGCGCATCGGCATCATCGCCAAGCATCTGTTTGACGGCATGGCGCCGGCACAGATCGTGGCGAGCCCGTACAGCGGAATCCGCGCGATCGGCACCGGGCCGTTCAAGGTTGCCGGAATCAACTCGCTGGCGATCACGCTCGATCGCAACCCGTACGCCGACCCGCAGCCTTACCTCGACCACCTGATCTTGAGGACCTACCCGGTCTCCGATCCGCAGATGGCGATCCGGGCCGTGCTGTCGGGCGCGGCAGACCTGGTCGGCGGCCTCGAGCCGCAAGAGGTTCTCGCCCTGCAGGGACGCACCGACGTGACCGTGCAGGACACGAGGACGTTCACCAATACCTTCGTTACGTTCAATCCGGACGGCGCCGCCAAGACTCTCTTCAACGACGTCAAGGTCCGGCTGGCGCTGACGCAGGCCATCGACAGGCAGCGAGTGGTGACTGAAGTGCTCGCTGGGCGGGGCGACGCGGACCCGAGCCCGATTCCGTTTGGGGATTGGGCCTACTCTCCGTCGGCCGCGACCACGCATCCATACGATCCAATCGCAGCGGCCAAGGCGCTGGACGCTGCGGGTTGGCTGCTGGCTCCAGGCACCAAGGTGCGCGCCAAAGGCGGGCAGTCGTTCAAGTTCGAGCTGGCGGTCGCCAGCCCGTTCCCGAACAAGGAGGTCGCCGATGCGGTGGCGCGGCAGCTTCTCGAGATCGGCATCGAGGCTGACGTCAAGCCGGTCTCAGGGGCGGATCTGGTGCAGAAGTACCTGGTCGGCCGGAACTATCAGGCGGCTCTCGTCGCGTTCGATGTCGGCCCTGATCCCGACCTGAACTCGGTGTGGCATTCGGGCGCCGATTCCGGTGCGCTCAACTTCGCATACTCGCGCGGATGGGGCCTCATCGACAAAGATCTCGAGGACGGACGCGCTGCCGTCGACCAGCAATCGCGATTGGCCGCTTATCTGGACTTCCAATCGCAGATGGCGGACGCGGCGCCTGCGATCTTCCTCTACTCGCCCCACTACGACTACGCGATCTCGCAGCGCGTTCATGGAGTGCACCTGAACAGCGTGATCGAGCCGGGCGATCGATTTCAGTACGTGACGCAGTGGTACGTGAACACGAGCGGTTGAGCTGACAGGAGGATGGGATGGACCTTGGGCTGAAAGGACGAGGCGCTCTGGTGGCGGCTGCGAGCAAGGGTTTGGGGCGGGCGTGCGCGGAAGCGCTGATCGCCGAGGGGGCGGAGGTGTTCATCTCATCGCGGGATGGGGCCGCGATCGAGAGCACGGCAAAGCAGATCGGGGCCGCGGGCTGGTTCGCGGCCGACGTCTCCAGGCCGGGCGACCCCGAGGCACTGGTGGATGCTGCTATCGCGCGCTTGTCCGGCCTGGACGTGCTGGTCGTGAACGCCGGCGGCCCGCCGCCGGGCACCTTCCAGAGCACGCAGCTCGAGCATTGGGATGTGGCGTTTCACCTGACCCTCATGAGCGCTGTGCGTCTGGTTCGGGCCGGTTTGCCTCATCTCAAGAAATCCGATCAGGGGCGGATCGTGTTCATCACCTCGATCTCCGTGCGGCAGCCGATCCCGAACATCGCCTTGTCGAATGCAATGCGGGGCGCAGTCACAGGGCTGGCCAAGACGCTGTCGCGCGAGCTCGCATCGGACCGCATCACAGTCAACTGCCTCGCGCCCGACGCCATCCTGACCGACCGCACTCGAGACCTGGCGATTGCGGCCGGTGTCGATCCCGATGAGCGAATCAAGCAGCAGGCCGCTGCGACACCGATGGGGCGGCTGGGCGATCCGAGGGAGTTCGCGGCGGCATGCGCCTTCCTGTGTTCGAAGCAAGCGGGTTACATCACTGGGCAGACGCTGGGGGTCGACGGCGGTTCCTTACTTGGTGTCCATTAGGATTCCGAGCGTGACAATCAAGTTCGCCGAGCGCATGTCACGCCTGGGCACGGAAAGCGCGTTCGAAGTCCTGGCCAAGGCGAGGCGCCTCGAATCGGAAGGGAAGCGGATCGTGCATCTCGAGATCGGCGAGCCCGACTTCGCCACGCCCGACAACATCGTCGAGGCGGGTATCTCCGCGATGCAGAACGGCTACACGCACTACACGCCGGCGGCTGGAATTTATGAGGCGCGGCAGGCGGTCGCGGGCTTCGTGACCCGCACGCTCAACACCGAGGTCGACCCCGCGGAGGTCGTGTTGGTGCCCGGCTCCAAAAATGTCCTGCTCTTCACTTTGCTCGCGTGCATCGAGCCTGGAGACGAGGTCATCCTCCCCGACCCGGGCTACCCCGCTTATGCATCGCAAGTGAACTTCATCGGCGCGGTGCCCAGGGTCGTGACGCTGCGCGAGGAAACAGGATTCCGGATGGATCTCGACGAGCTCGCATCCTTGGTCACGCCGAAGACTCGGATGCTGATCATCAACACGCCGCAGAACCCGACGGGCGGAGTGCTCACCGAGGAGGACGTTCGTTTCGTGTGCGACCTCGCGCAGGAGCGCGACCTGATCGTTGTCTCCGATGAGATCTACAGCCAGCTGGTGTACGGCTTCAGTCACGTCTCGCCGCTGTCTCAGCCCGGCATGCGTGAGCGGACGGTGTTGATGGACGGTTTGTCGAAGTCGTATGCGATGACGGGCTGGCGACTCGGTTACGCGGTCGCCCCCAAGGCGGTGGCGGCGAAGCTCGATCAGCTGATGATCAACTCATCGTCTTGCGCGGCCGCATTCACGCAGATTGCCGCGATCGAGGCGCTGTCCGCGCCGGAGTCGGCGCATGCGGTGACGCGGATGGTCAAGGTGTTCGAGCACCGCCGCGATTTGATCGTCGACGGCATCAACGAGATTCCTGGCATGCGATGCACCCGTCCGCAGGGAGCGTTCTATGCATTTCCGAACATCGAAGGCACGGGGTTCGGAGAGCGGGAGCTGGCGGATCGGCTGCTGTCTGAGGCGGGCGTCGCGGTGCTGCCCGGGACTGCGTTCGGGCATGCGGGCAAGGGGTACATTCGCATTGCCTACACGCAGTCGGAGGACGAGCTGCTGCGGGGGCTGCAGCGCATCAAGGAGTTCGTGACCTCGCCGCCTTCCTAGATAGATACCACGGACTGGGAAGAGGGAGTAAGGGTGGGCCTGGAGGGCATGGGCCTCGTCGGAGTCAGGTCACGAAATTAACACCAATTTTCTTGACTCTCCAAACAGATGTTCGTACAATGGGATCATGACAGTGGGGTGTGGGGGTGGTGTAAGCGGAGTTGATCTCGCCCAGAGGCTGACCCACCTCGCCTTCGTCGCCGACATGATCAATCTCGAGTTCGCCAAGGTCGCCGCCGCCTTCGCCGCAACCGACGAATACGACGAGCAGGGCTTCGACAGCCCCATCTCCTGGATCAAGGCCAATTGCCACCTTTCGGGCGGGGCGGCCGCCGATCGCGTCTGTGTCGGTGAGCAGCTCGAGAACCTCGGCGAGAGCCGGATGGCGCTTGGCATGGGCGAGATCGGCTTCGCCCACTTCGCGCTCATCGCCAAGACCGCAGCCGCGGTGGGCGAGGGCTTTGATGAAGCCAGGCTGGTGCGCCAGGCGCGCAAGCAGAGCGTGGCCAAGTTCCGCAACACATGCACTCACGCCCGCCACGCGGGCGACCCAAAGGGCTTCGTCGACGAGGAGAAGGAAGGAGTCGAAGCGAGGGGCCTCACCCTGAGCACCGCCGACGACGGCGTGGTCCTTATCAGCGGCATCCTCGACAAGCTCGGCGGCGCGGCGCTGAAGACGGCGTTGGAGCCTCTGGCCAAGCGCGCGGGCAAAGACGACCACCGTGACCGCGAGCGCCGGCTGGCCGACGCGCTGGTCGACCTCTCGATGCGCGCGCTCGACAACGGGCTCGTGCCGCAGCGCGCGCACCTGCAGGTGACAGCGTCCATGGAGACTCTGCTCGGTCTTCCCGGCGCGCCGGGGGCGAACATGGAGTTCTCGCTGCCGATCTCGGCCAAGGCCGTGGAGAGAATCGCGTGCGACTGCGCGGTGACGCGCATCGTCCTCGGCTCGGACTCAACGGTTATTGACGTTGGGCGCGCCAAGCGGACGATCTCCGGACCCCAGCGCAAGGCGCTCAAGGTCCGCGATGGTGGCTGCACCTGGCCAGGATGCGACCGGCCGGTGAGCATGACTGAAGGGCATCACCTAATCCACTGGATCCATAACGGTCCTGGCGACCTTCCGAACCTGACTCTTCTCTGCTATCGACATCACTGGATGGTCCACGAAGGCGGATGGCAGATCGTTCGCACCGACGACGGACGCATGCTCACGATCCCGCCGCAGACTGGATTCGAACGCCTTCCGCGCGGGCCGGACTAAAGAACGGGCCGAGCGGTTGTGCCGCCCGGCCAACTTCCACCCCCGATACGTGGATCGCTAGTCGCCGCTGTCCTTGGATTCCGTGTCGGTCTCAGTCGTAGTGGTGGTCGCTGGCGCCTTGGTTTCCGTGTCAGCCGCCTCGGTCTCTGTCTCGGTGTCGGCTGTCTCTGTTTCTGTCTCTGTGTCGCCGGTTTCGGTATCCGTATCGGCGGCCTCAGCTGCTTGCTCGGCCGCCTTCTGGGCAGCTTCCTTCTGCGCCTCGGCCGCCGCTGCGGCCGCGTCAGCCGCGGCATCCTCTCCGACATCCGTCCCGGTCGAGGTGGTCACACCGGTGAACACCTTCAGCCCGCCCTGGCTTGAAGCGTGGCTCTGGTGCGCTCCGACCGACGACACGACCAGGATCACGCCCACGACGGCCGCGAACCCCGCGCCGCCTATCTTCACTAATGGACTCTTAAGCATCGTTACCTCCGTGGGATGGTGCCCCGCCTTGGGGGTAACTCTGATAACGCTCTGCCCTATCGATGTAGGAACTTTCAGGCGACTCCGAGGGTTCCTGATGCGTGTCGCCAGAAGGTTCGGGCGACTCGCGATTCGGCTCGGGAGCTTTGGACGGTTCCGGCTGCGCCGCCGGCGCGGGTTGTATGGGCGAGGCCTTCGGCGGCTCGGGAGTGGGGCTCGCTGGAGCGGTTTGGGTAACCTCCTGGACGGTGGTCACGGCGCGCTGCTTCCATACGCTCGGGTTGGGGCTGCCCGAAGCGGCCGAGGCGGCCACCGCCACGAGCGCGAGCGCCGCGGCCACGGCAACCGCGGGTTTCAAGAAACTCAGCCGGCCATATCCGGGCGGGATTCGGTTATAGCGGGCGCTCTCCGGGCGCGGCGTCGGCGGGCTGAAGCGATCAAGCTCCGTCCTCAGCCGCCTGTCGAAAGAAGGTCCCAGTTGGTCAGTCATCGGTCCGCCCTTTAGAAGAGAACGAAGCAGGGCCGTCGACTGGGAACACCTTGAGATCGTGGGTTAGAAGGGACCGCATCTTCTGCGCGGCGATGCGCAGCCTCTTGTTCACCGTTCTCTCCGAGACGCCGACTGCCGCGGCGATCTCGCGGTTGGTGTAGCCGTGGTAGTGGCGCAGGACCAGCGCAGCTCGCAGCTTCGGGGTGAGGCGCCGCAGCGCCGCGGCCAGGTCGCGGTCCAGCACCACCTGCGCGGGGTCTGGGCCGGCAGCCGGCCTGCCCAGCCGGCGCAGGATCGCGCCAATGGATCGCAGCTTCGCCTTGCGCTGATATGACACGGCCACATTGATCGCGATCCTGTGCAGCCAGGCTTCCGCGGGAGCATCGGGACGCCAACGTGCCCAGGCTCGAAACGCAAGCACGAATGCATCCTGCGTGCAGTCCTCGGCCGCGGCAGGATCGGCCAGGACAGCGAGCATGGTCTTGTAAATCCGCGGGTAGCTGTCTCGATAAAGGCGATCGAAGTCGTCGCGTGAACCGGGCTCGTAGGCGGGAAACTCCGGTTCGGCACTGATCCCCACAACCGGCATAACGGGCGAGGTTACAACGCCCGGTGGCGTCGACGTGCAGGGCTATATTGGTCGCACGATGGACGACGGCAGCGTCCGCCTGACACAGCCGCTGGTGCGCGAGGGTGGGCGCCTGCGCCCCGCCTCATGGGACGAAGCGCTTGCTCGCGCGGCGGACGGGTTTGCAAAAGCAAAGTCGATCGGGCCGAACGCATTCGGCATGTTCAGCTGCTCCAAGACCACGAACGAGCTGAACTTCATGGCCCAGAAGTTCTCGCGCGTCGTGATGGGCAGCAACAACATCGACAGCTGCAACCGGACTTGACACGCTCCGAGCGTCGTCGGTCTGGCGACAGCGTTCGGGGCGGGCGGAGGAACCTCTTCGTATCGCGAGGCTGAAGAGACCGAGCTCGTCCTGCTCTGGGGCTCCAACGCGCGCGAGACCCACCCGATCTTTTTCCACCACCTGCTGCGCGGGGTCCGCAACGGAGCGCGATTGGTGGCAGTGGATCCTCGGCGCACCAGCTCCGCCGAATCTACACGCTCGAGCGCGCCGAGGCCGAGACGGGCGTTCCGGCGAGCGCGATAAAGGAGGTCGCTGACGCATATGGGCGTGCCGACCGCGCAATGATCTGCTGGACGCTCGGCATCACCGAGCACCACAACGCCGTCGACAACGTGCTCGCCCTCATCAACCTCGCCTTGCTCACCGGCAAGGTCGGCCGCTATGGATGCGGCCTCAACCCGCTACGCGGCCAGAACAACGTGCAGGGCGGCGGCGACATGGGCGCGATCCCGAATCGGCTTCCGGGCTTCCAGGACCTCGAAGACCCCGCGATTCGCGCGCCCTTCGAGCGGGCGTGGAACGCATCGGTGCCGCAAAAGCGTGGCTACCACCTCAGCCAGATGTTCGAGTCGATGGAGCACGGCGAGATGCGCGCCGTGTACATCGTCGGCGAGAATCCCGCCCGGTCGGAGGCCGACCAGACGCGAGCCGTCCGCCTGCTCAGCGGCCTCGAGCACCTGGTCGTGCAGGACATCTTCCTCACGCAGACCGCCGAGCTTGCACACGTCGTCCTGCCGGCCGCCGCCGGATGGGCCGAGTCCGAGGGAACCGTCACGAGCAGCGAACGCCGCGTGCAGCGCGTACGGCGCGCTCTCGAACCACCCGCCGGCGCGCGCGACGACGTCGAGATCATCTGCGAGATCGCGAAGCGTCTCGGCTGCGACTGGGGGCAGCCGACAGCCGAGCAGGTGTGGGACGAATGCCGGAGCCTCTCGCCGATGCACGCCGGGATGTCCTACGCGCGGATCGACGAGCTCGGCGGCATCCAGTGGCCCTGCCCTGACGAGACCCACCCCGGAACGCAATTCCTGCACGCGCGACTGTGGGAGGACCCGGTGGAAGGCCCGCGCGCGCCATTCAGCGTGGTCGAGCACGATCCGCCGGTCGACAGGTTGAGTGACGAGTTTCCGATCCGGCTCACCACCGGCCGCCGTCTCGACTCTTTCAACACCGGCGTCCAGACCGGCGCCTACACATCGCCGCTTCGCAAGGGCGAGGCGCTGCTTCTCTCGCCCGCGGATGGCGCACGTTTGGGAATCGCCGACGGAGAACGGGTGAAGGCGAGCTCGCGGCGTGGATCGGTCGAGGTGCCGGTGAGTTTCGACGCGACGCTTCGCCCTGGTCTTGCTTTCATGACGCTGCACTTCCCCGACCAGGTGGCGACGAACGTGCTGACCATCGACGCCACCGATCCCAAGTCGGGCACCGCGGAGTTCAAGGCGAGCGCCATCCGCGTCGACAAGATCGCTTAGTGGACATCAAAACAAGCGGGGGGCCGCCGACAGAGGCAGAGATCGCCGCGGTCGACGGCGTCCTCGGACCCCCGGCCTCGCTTTGGGAGGGCGGCCAACGGACACCGGCGGACGATCACCTGGCACGAGGCGGACATGCATCGCGATCGAGACGGGA
>VBFD01000168.1:0-2715 GCA_005883585.1 Chloroflexota bacterium | reverse complement strand
GAGTTCGCCAAGGTGATCGCGGGAGGCCAGACGGTCGATCAGGCGCTGCAAAAAGCGCAGGCGCTGGCAGCAGCCGTTGGCAAGAACTACCAGCATTAAATAGCTATCGCGACTCTCCTCCAATCGGCGTCGGGCAGCGGAGGCAGGCGGGGACCGACCGCCGCCTCCGTCGCGCGCCGGGATGCCTGGCTCCGCCGCCTGCCCCTGATGCCGGCGTTCATATACGTCGTCCTCGTGACCCAGATCCCATTTGCGCTGACGATCTACTACAGCTTCTTCTCGTGGAACCTTCTCAAGGAAGGTAGCTTTCGGTTCTCCGGCCTCGACAACTACTCGAGGCTCATCACTGACGAGAGCATCAGGACCGCGATTTTCAACACCGTGCTGCTCACGCTGTCTGTGATCGCGTTCTCGGTGGTCATCGGCCTGGGGGTTGCCATGCTCCTGAACTCCGAGGTTTTCGGAAAGGGCCTGATGCGGACGCTGATGATCGCGCCGTTTCTCATCATGCCCACAGCCGGCGCTCTGATCTGGAAGGACACGCTCCTGAACCCCTTGTTCGGGCTCCTTCCCTACCTGCTGACCCCATTCGGGCTCAGTCGTGTGGACTGGGTCAATCAGTTCCCAATGGTGACCGTCGTTGCCGTGGAGGTGTGGCGCTGGACGCCGTTCATGATGCTGATCATCCTCGCCGGCCTCCAGTCGCAGAACCTCGAGATCCTCGAGGCGGCGAAGGTGGATGGCGCGAACGCCATTCAGACTTTCCGGCGCATCACGCTGCCCTTGGTCAGGCCGTTCATCGAGCTGGGTGCGCTCCTGGGATCGCTTTTCGTCGTGCAGACGTTCGACTCGATTTTCATGCTGACCTACGGCGGTCCTGGTGAAGACACGACCAACCTGCCGTTCTTGCTTTACCTCGTCGCGTTCCAGGGCTTCAGCATCGGGCAGGCATCCGCGATCGGAGTCGTCGCGGTGATCATCACCACCGTGGTCGCCACATTTGCGCTGCGCACGCTGTTCTCCATCTTTCAGGTGGAGGCGAGACGGTGATCGCCGCCCGTGTAGATGGCCGGCGCGCCGTGATTTCGAAGGTCGTGTGGTCGATTGTCGGTTGGCTGGTCGTATTCATTTTTTTCTTTCCGGTGCTGTGGATGTGGCTGGAAAGTCTCAAGACAGAGCCCCAGGCGGCCAGCTCGCCGCCGACGATACTTTTCGCGCCGACCCTGGCCGAGTTCCAGGAGGTGCTGTCGGGTGACTTTCCGCCGTTTTTCATCAACTCGGCAATCGCAAGCATCGGGTCGACTCTATTGGTGCTGATCCTCGGTCTGCCCGCCGCATATGCGTTGTCAATCAGGCCGGTGAAGCGAACGCAAGATGCGCTCTTCTTCTTCATCTCGACACGGTTCCTGCCCTTCGCGGCCAGCCTGGTCCCGCTCTATTTGCTGGCTCGAGACCTGCACCTTTTGGACAACATCTTTGCCCTGGTGCTCATCTACACCACGATCAACCTGCCGCTGGGGGTTTGGCTCCTGCGTTCGTTCCTTCTGGAGATCCCCAACGATCTTTTCGAGGCTGCCCGTGTGGACGGCGCGGGGTTCTTCCGTGAGCTGACACGGATAGTCGTGCCGCTGATCGCGCCTGGAATCGCGGCCACGTCGTTGATCTGCCTGATCTTCAGCTGGAACGAGTTCTTCTACGCCGTCAACTTCACCTCTTCAGTGGCGGCCACAGCGCCGATTTTCCTGGTCGGATTTATCAGCGGCCGCGGACTGTTCTATGCCAAGCTCGCCGCGGCGGCCACACTCGCCAGCCTGCCCGTCCTGCTGGCGGGCTGGATCGCCCAGAAGCAGCTGATCCGAGGCCTCACGATGGGAGCGGTGAAATGAAGGCGGTCGTCATCGAAGAGCCGAACGAGGTCTCGGTGAAACAGGTCGACGATCCCACGCCGGAGCCGGACCAGGCGCTGATCAAAGTCGAGGCCTGCGGCATCTGCGGCACGGACATCCACGTGATCCGCGGCGAGTTCGCCCCCACTCGCTACCCGATCATTCCCGGCCACGAGTTCTGTGGCGAGGTGGTCGCACTGGGAGGCGAGGTCCGCAACTTGCGCGTCGGCGACTTCGTCGCCGTCGATCCGTCGCTGTTCGACGGCACCTGCCGGCAGTGCCGCATGGGCCGCTTCAATCTCTGCGAGAACTGGAATGCCATTGGCGTCGGCGCGGCGAACGGCGCGTGCGCCGAATTCGTGGCGGTGCCCGCCGTCAACGCTTTCCGCCTGCCCACCGACCTTCCCCGCAGCTGGGGTGCCCTGGTCGAGCCCCTCTCGTGCGCCGTGCACGGTCTCGACCAGGTCGGCATCAGGGCCGCGAACGACTACTTGATCTATGGAGCCGGCACGATGGGTTTGCTGCTGGGGCAGCTGGTCAAGGACAGCGGCGCCGAGCGACTGGACATCATCGACACCAATCCCAAGCGCCACGCGCTGGCCAAACGGCTGGCTGCCGACCGCGTAGCCGTCTCGGCGGACGAGCTCGACAAGCCCGGGGGTTGGGACGTGGTGATCGACGCTACCGGCGCCGTACCCGCCATCGAGGACGGCATCCGAAGAGTCGCGCGCGGCGGCACGTTCCTGATGTTTGGCGTCGCAAACACCGACGCCAAAGCCACGATCTCGCCGTTCCGCGTCTACAACGACGAGATCCGGATCATCGGGTC
>VBFD01000077.1:0-9443 GCA_005883585.1 Chloroflexota bacterium | reverse complement strand
GCGCCCATCTCGCGCAGCGGGGTCACAACCCGGTCCATAGGCCGAGTCGACAGAGACTCGTCACCTCTCAGCTCGGAAGCGAAGGGTTGCGCGGAAAGCAATCCCGCCAGCAATCTCATGGTCGTCCCCGAATTGCCGCAGTCGAGCGCGCTCGCAGCCGCTCTCAGGCCGCGCATGCCCACACCGCGAACCGCCGCATCATCGATGTCAACGCCCAGGGCCCTCATGCACGACGCCGTTGATTTCACGTCGGCGCCCGTCGACAACCCGCGGAAGTGACTATCGCCATCTGCGATCGACCCGAGGATCAGCGCGCGATGCGAGATCGACTTGTCTCCAGGCACGCGGACCTCGCCTTGCAGCCGGCGTGCCCGCCTAACCGTCGCTATCACGTGATTCCTTGGTCCAACGCTCCCGAACAGCACGCGCTTCCTCGAAAAGCTCGACGAGCCGAGGATCGTCGGCTTCGAGGTGGCGACGCAATCGCGTGAGGGAGTTGCTGATCGCATCGAGTTGCTCCAGCAGGTTCTCGCGGTTGGTGCGCGAGATGCCCGCGGCCAGCTCCGGCTCTCCCGCCGCCAGGCGGCTCATGTCGCGAAACCCCGAGGCCGCGACCTTCGACGCCTCCGGCCAGTCGGCCCTCCCCGACAGCGCGAGGACGTAACCGACCGACAACAGCAGCGCCGCGTGGCTCACGCCCGCGACCAGTCGATCGTGCGTCGCTGCGTCCATGACCAGCGGGTGCGCGCCCACCGATTCCACGAGGCCGCGAACGGTCGGATCGTCGCGGGTCAGGATCCACGGCGCACCCTTGAACAGCTCGGCGTCCGCGCCATCGATGCCCGCTGCCTCGCGGCCGCACATCGGATGCCCGCCGACGAGGTCGATCCCTGCGCTCGCGGCCCACTCCATGACGCTGCCCTTCGTGCTCGCCATGTCCGTCACGACCTTGCCTTCAACGTAGCCGCGCAGGCTGTCCAGCACGTCTCGCATCGCCAGGATGGGGACTGCGACCACCACCACGTCGGCCATTTCGATGGCGCCGAGGTCGGTGCCCGCCGCGGTGACAACCCCGCGATCCATCGCCTTGCGCACGGTGGCGGCGCTGTAGTCGGAGCCGACGATCGTGACATCCGGCTGCGCCTTCTTCAAAGCCATCGCGAACGAAGAGCCCATCACGCCCAGGCCAACCACCCCGATGGTCGGCATGGTCAGGCCAGCTGCTTGGCCAGCGCGCCCAGCAGCCTGCGCAGGTCCTGCATCAGGCGGTCGAAGCTCTCGAAATCAAGCGACTGCGCGCCATCTGACAGCGCCTGGTTCGGGGTCGGGTGCACCTCGACGATCAGGCCGTGCGCCCCGGCCGCGACCGCGGCCAGCGCCATCGGCCGCACCAGCGACCATTTCCCGGTCGCCTGCGAAGGGTCGACGATGATCGGCAGGTGCGACAGCTCGCGCGCAAGCGGTATCGCGTTGAGGTCCAGCGTGAACCGGGTCGCGGTCTCGAACGTCCGGATCCCGCGCTCGCAGAGGATGACGTCACGATTGCCCTGCGACAGCACGTACTCGGCCGCCAGCAGCCATTCCTCAACCGTCGACGACATGCCCCGCTTCAGCAGCACCGGCTTGCCCGACCTGCCCGCCTCCTGCAGCAGCGCGTAGTTCTGCATGTTGCGGGTCCCGAGCTGGAGGATGTCCGCGTAGCGGGCGACCATCTCCACGTCACCGGGTGATACGACCTCGGTCACGACCTTCAACCCGGTCTCTTCACGCGCCGTCGCCATCATCTTCAGTCCCGACTCGCCCAGACCCTGGAACGAATAGGGCGAAGTGCGCGGCTTGAATGCGCCGCCACGCAGGATCTTCGCGCCCTGCGCGGCCACGTGCCGAGCCGTCTCGAGGAGCATCTCCTCGCCCTCGACCGAGCACGGTCCCGCCATCATCACGACCTCGTCGGACCCGATCTTGACGCCGCCGACGTCGACCACCGTGTCGACAGGCCGGAACTCCCGGCTCGCCAGCTTGAACGGCTTGGTGATCGGGATGATCTCGTGGATCCCGCCCAGGTGGGAGAACGCCTCCTTGTACGCGTAAGCGTTGCCGCCGATGACCCCGACGAGCGTCCGTTCCTCGCCTTTCGAAATCTCGGTCTTCAGCCCGATCTCGTGGACGCGATCGACTACCGCGTCGATCTCGGCTTTGGTGGCCTGGTGGGACATGACGATGATCACGGGATCAACGGGCTCCTGAATGACTCCAGGTCGGCCTTGATGGCGCCCGCGCCGCGCATGTAGGCGAACCGCATGGTCGATTGCGGACGCGGCGTGTTGTACAGGAGCAGGACGCGGATGCACATGCGGACGCCGCGCGGGTTGGGGAGGGTCACGTCCATGTCGTGGCCGCACAGGAGCGGCACGTCGATCCAGCCCAATCGTCGAGCCGCATACGCCGGGTACTCGGCGGTGAGGTCGTGCGTGGTCGTGAAGTACGCGAAGCAGATCTCGGCGAGGTCCAGGTCGTTGAGCTGCGTCAGCTCGCGAAGCAGCTCATCCGTGGCTTCGGTGATGGCCTCCTCCGTGTTTGCGGTCGCCGTCGTCGCGCCGCGGATACCCCTCACCGGCACGCTTTCAAAAGCCCCTTCACCAGGGCGAGCGCATCGCCGCCGGCATCGATCTCGGCCACGATCGCGCTGCCGACCACGGCGGCGTCTGCGTTCCCGCGCAGCGACTTCATGTGCTCCGGCCGCGAGATGCCAAACCCAGCCGCCAGCGGCAGGCTCGTGTGCTTCCTCACCTCGTCCAACAGGTCCTTCATGCCTTCGGGCAGCTCGCTCCGCGCCCCGGTGATTCCGGTCACGGTCACGCAGTAGACGAAGCCGCTCGAGTGGTCGCAGATCGAGGTCATGCGCTCCTTCGACGTCGTCGGAGCCACCATGAAAATCGTGTCCAGCGACGCCGCCCTGAGCCATCCCGCCACCGGCTCGGACTCTTCGACCGGCAGGTCGGGAACGATCACGCCCGCCACGCCCGCCTGCGCTGCTTCCGCCGCGAACCGCCGGGGGTCGTGGGAGAGGATGGGGTTGATATAGGTCATGAGCACCACCGGAATACCCTCGCGGGCAACGGCGGCGGCCAGCTCGAGCGAAGCTCCGACCGTCATCCCATGTTCCAGCGCGGTCTGTCCGGCGTGCTGGATGACGGGTCCGTCCGCGAGCGGATCGGAGAACGGGATGCCGATCTCCAATGCCGCGATCCCGGATGTCGCGAGCTTCTTTCCGACCTCGAGCGACCGTTTCTTGTTTGGGTGTCCCGCCATCATGTACCCGACCAGCTTCAGGTCGCCGCTTGACTTGAGCGCCCCCTCCAGCCTCGACGTCTCAGTTTTCATCGACTGAGTCCATGTCCTTGTCGCCGCGGCCCGAGAGGCACACGAGGATGCGGCCGCCCGGACCGAGGTCGCGTGCGATCACGCCCGCCTGGTGCAGCGCGTGCGCCGGCTCGAGCGCCGGCATGATGCCTTCGAGCTTAGTGCAGAGCTTGAACGCGGCGATCGCGTCCTTGTCGCCGACGGCGACATAGTCGACCCGCTCGAGGTCGCGCAAGAACGCGTGCTCGGGGCCGACCCCTGGGTAGTCCAGGCCGGCCGAGACCGAATGAGTCGGCAGCACCTGGCCGTCGCCATCCTGGAGCAGGTACGAGAACGCCCCATGCAGCACGCCCGGGCGCCCGCCGACGAGCGAGGCAGCGTGCTTTCCGCTCTTGATTCCTGAGCCGGCCGCTTCGACGCCGACAAGCGAAACGTCCTTGTCTTCGAGGAAGGCGGTGAACATGCCAATGGCGTTGGAGCCGCCGCCGACGCATGCGACAACGACATCGGGCAGCTTGCCGTCGACGGAGAGGTACTGCTCGCGCGCCTCATCGCCGATGACGCGCTGCAGGTCGCGAACCATCTCGGGGTACGGGTGCGGACCGACCACCGAACCGATGATGTAGTGGGTCGTGCGCACGTTCGTCACCCAGTCGCGGATGGCTTCAGATGTGGCGTCCTTCAGCGTCCGTGTCCCGATAGCCACCTCTCTTACGTCGGCACCGAGCAGTTTCATACGGCGGACGTTCATCGACTGGCGGCGCATGTCCTCGGTGCCCATGTAGACCACGCACTCGAGTCCAAACCGCGCGGACACGGTGGCGACTGCGACGCCGTGCTGGCCCGCGCCGGTCTCGGCGATGACGCGCTTCTTGCCCATCTTGATGGCGAGCAGCGCCTGCCCGACGGCGTTGTTGAGCTTGTGGGCCCCGGTGTGGCACAGGTCCTCTCGCTTGAGGTGGATATGAGCCCCGCCGAAATGCGCGCCGAGGCGATTGGCCGCGTAGAGCGGCGTCGGCCTGCCGATGAATGCGTGGCGGTGGCCGGCGAGCTCGAGCTGGAACTGGGGGTCGGCCTTGGCTTCATGCCATACGTCCTCGAGCTCCTGTAGCGCCCCCATCAACGTCTCGGGCACGTACTGGCCGCCGTAAGGACCGAACCGCCCGCGGACCGGATGCTTGATCAACCAAGCACCTCGGCAAGCCGCACCGCATGCACGAACGCGCGCACCTTGTCAGGGTCCTTGACCCTCACCGAGGCCTCGACCCCGCTCGACACGTCAACGCCATACGGCTTGAAGCGGCTCACGACCTTGCCCACGTTACCCGGTTCGAGACCGCCGGCGATGAACACCTTCCGAGTCGCTAGCAGCTCGCGTGCGAGGTCCCAATCCCACGTGCGACCGGTGCCCCCGCGCTGGTCCACCGACCAGGAATCGAGCATGATTGGATCAGGCCATTCGCTCGCGTCGGGCACCTGGTCGTCGCGGATCTTCAGCACTTTCATCACCGGCCGGCCGGCGTCGAAGGCTGGCGTTTCCGAACCGTGCAGCTGCAGCATGTCGAGGCCTACGAAGTCGGCGATCTCCCGAACCTCAGCGGCGTCCTGGTCGATGAAGACGCCGACGATAGAGGGCCGCACCGAAAGGCTTTCCACGATGGCTTTGGCCTCTTCCGGCGTGACGCGCCGATCCGAAGAGCAGAAATGGAATCCGAGGAGGTCCGCCCCCGCCTCGACCGCCGACTGGGCGGCGACCGTGTCGCAGATGCCGCAGATTTTCACTTGAATCACTTGATTGAGGCTAACTCGCGCAGGCACGCGACCGGGTCGGCGGCCCGCATGAGCATCTCGCCGACCAGGACCGCGTCGGCGCCGGCCTCTCGCATGCGGCGGGCGTCGCCGACGGTGCGGATTCCGCTCTCAGACACCATCAGCACGCTGTCCGGGATCGCAGGACGGAGCTTCTCGGTCAGCCCGAGGTCGACCTCGAACGTGCGCAGGTCGCGATGGTTGACCCCAATCACCGGCGCCCCCGCGTCCACCGCGGCGTTCGCCTCATCGAGCGTGTGCACCTCAACCAGCGCCGAAAGCCCTCGGCTTCGCACGACCGCCAGGAGCCGCCGCAGCGCGGCGCCCGGAAGCGCGGCCACGATGAGAAGCACAGCGTCGGCGCCGGCGGCCCTCGCCTCCCCGATCTCGTACGGATCGGTGATGAAGTCCTTCCGCAGGATCGGCAGGTCGGTGGCGATACGCGCGACTGCGAGGTGCTCTGGGCGGCCGCCAAACCCCGCCATGTGCGTCAGCACCGAGATCGCCGCCGCCCCCCCATCGCTGTAGGCGCGAGCGAGATCTGTCGGCCGGTACTCCTCGGTCAGGACGCCCATGCTCGGCGTGCGCTGCTTCATCTCCGCGATGACCGCAAGCCCAGGCCGGCGCAGCACGCCCACGAAATCCTTGGGGGTGTAGTCGTGAATCGCGCGCTCCTGCTCATCGGGGGTGGTCAGCGCACGCCGGCGGTCCATATCCACCCTGGCCTCGGCCACAAGCCGGGCGAGGAGATCGGGGTCGGTGGTCACTGCTGCGAGATTGTCGCCCACCGCTGAAGCACCTCGCCGGCACGGCCCGAGTCGATCGCCTCCGCCGCGGCGCCGATCCCCTCGCGCCAATCCTTCGCGCGGCCGGCCGCCCTCAGCGCAGCTGAGGCGTTCAAGAGCACGACATCACGACGTGGCCCGGTCGCGCCGTCGAGAATCTCCCGGGCGATGCGGGCGTTCTCTTCGGGACCGCCCCCGCGTACGGACTCCGGGGATGTGGCCTTGAGACCGAGGTCACTCGGGTCGAGCTGGTACTCCTTGCGTCCGCCGTCGATCTCGATCACCAGCGAAGGTCCGCTTGCAGACAGCTCGTCCATCCCGTTGCCGGCGTGAAAAACGATCGCCCGCTCAGCGCCGAGCCGGGCCAGCACGTCGGCCATCTTGCCGGCGAGGTTCGCATCCGCGACGCCCAAAGCCTGGTAACGAGCGCCCGCGGGATTGCACAGCGGACCCAGCACATTGAACACGGTCCGCACGCCGAGCTCTTTGCGCGGCAAGCCCGCGAATCGAAACGAGGGGTGGAAGATCGGCGCGAAGAGAAAGCCGATGCCGGCTTCGTCAATGCAACGCGCCACGCCCTCCGGCCCGAGGTCGATCTTCACGCCGAGCTGCTCGAGAACGTCAGCGGAGCCGCAAAGCGACGAAGCGGCGCGGTTGCCATGCTTCGCGACCTTCACCCCGCATGCGGCCGCCACGATGGCCGCGAGCGTCGAGATGTTGAACGTCGCCAGGCCGTCCCCGCCGGTCCCACATGTGTCAAGGAGATCGCCATCTACCTCGATCGGGGTCGCCATCGCCCGCGCCGTTCGCGCAAAGCCTGTGATCTCGTCGACCGTCTCGCCCTTCATGCGCAAAGCGACTATGAAGCCCGCGATCTGGATGGGCGTCGCGTCGCCTCGCATGATCGTCTCGAACGCGGCTGATGCCTCCGCCTCGGTGAGCGACTCGCATCTCACGAGCTTTGCGATCGACTCGATCATTTGTGGGCCCGCCGAATGAAGTTGCTCAGGATCTTCTTGCCTTCTTTGGTCAGCACCGACTCCGGGTGAAACTGCACACCGTAGGTCGGATGCCGCGCGTGGCGGAGACCCATCACGGTGCCGTCGTTGGTCCACGCGGTCACCACGAGATCGTCTGGCAGTGAGGCCCGCTCCACGATGAGGGAGTGATACCTCGTCGCCTCGAAAGGGTCGGCGACCCCAGCCATGACGCCAGAGTTGTCGTGGCGAATCCACGACGTCTTACCGTGTGCGGGCTCGTTGCGTACGACCTTCGCGCCGAGCGCCTGGCCCAGGCACTGGTGACCGAGGCAAACGCCGAGGATGGCGACTTTCCCGGTCAGCTCCTGTATCGCCTGATTGGAGATGCCGGCATCGTCAGGCGTGCCGGGACCGGGCGAGATGACGACGCCGTCGTAGCCGGCGAGCTCCTCGACAGTGACCGCGTCGTTTCGGAACACGTCAGGCTCCACGCCGAGCTCGCCCAGGTACTGGACGAGGTTGTATGTGAACGAGTCGTAGTTGTCGATGATCGCGAGCCTTGCCTGCGGCGCGCCTGCCATCACATGCCTTCCGCCATCTCGATGGCCTTGAACATCGCCCCGGCTTTCTCCAGCGTCTCCTCGAACTCACGCTCCGGGCGCGAGTCCGCGACCACACCGGCGCCCGACTGCACATACGCGACGCCGTCGGCGACAACGATGGTTCGCAGCGTGATCGCCATGTCGATGTTGCCGCCGAATCCCACATAGCCCAGCGAGCCTGCGTACACACCGCGCTGGTCGGGCTCGAGGTCGGCGATGATCTCCATGGCGCGGATCTTGGGAGCGCCCGAAACCGTGCCGGCGGGAAAAGCCGCGCGAAGAGCGTCGATCGATGTGCAACCGTCTTTCAGCTCTCCGCTCACCGTCGACGAGATGTGCATCACGTGCGAGTACCGCTCAACCTCCATGAGCCGATCGACTTTGACCGTCCCCGGCCGCGCCACGCGGCCCACGTCGTTGCGGCCCAGGTCCACGAGCATCACGTGCTCGGCTCTTTCCTTCAGGTCGCTCAGCAGCTCTTTCTCGAGACGAGCATCCTCGGCAGGGTCGGCGCCTCGACGCCTCGTTCCCGCGAGGGGACGCGCTTCGACGCGGCGGCCCTCGACCTGCACGAGCTTCTCAGGCGACGTGCCCACCACGTGCCGGTTGCCACCGAGCGAGAGGAAGAACATGTAGGGCGAAGGGTTGATCGCCCGCAGGCAGCGGTAGACGTCGAAGGGGCTCGCGGCGAGGTGCTTACGGAAGCGTTGCGATACGACGACCTGGAACGCATCGCCGGCGAGAATGTGCTCGCGCGCCGCGTCGACCATCGCATGAAACTGGCCGGGCGACATGTTCGGCTCCCATCGCCCACCGTCCACGCCGGCCGCGGACGCCGGCGCTCCGTCAGACGCCAGCCGTCGTTCCATCTCGTCGATGCGGGCGACCGCTTCGGCGTAGTCCTCCCGATCCGGCCTGTGGATCGTGAGCAGGCGGAGCCGCCGCGTGACGTGGTCGAAGATGGCGAGGTCCTCGGCGCGGAGGAACGCCGACTCGGGCATGGGTGGCGGCGCGCCGGCCGCGAGTGGAAGCCTCTCGAAGTGTCGGGCCGTCTCGTAGCCCAGGTAACCCACGGCGCCACCATGGAATCGAGGAATCCCCGGCACCGTCGCCTCGGCCGCAACCGACCTGAGTGCGGGCAGGGGGTCGCCTTCGCCAAGGTCGAGCGGCCCGGGCTGATAGCCGATGAACGAATAGCGCGCGAGGCGCTCGCCGCCTTCAACACTCTCGAGCAGGAACCCGGGAGAATCCGGCGGGCACAGGAGCGAGTAGGCGCGGACGGGGGTGAGCATGTCGGCCAGCACCTCCCGGTACACCGGGATCAGCGCATGGTCTGCGGATAAGGCCCGGGATTCCTCCCGGGTGGGTGTGCAGTCTCTGCTCATCTCATCTCCGTCTCGACTAGATCTCGCCGCCCGAATCCCCTGCTCGGGCCGGACCGGAAGGTGAAGGGTATCAGACCTGTTTGTTTGCTTTCATATCGCGCTTGACCTGCCGCGCTTCGGCCATCGTCTCCTCCGAGTCGACGTCGGCCACCGTGTGCCAGTTCGCGGCGTACTTCTCCCAGCCGGCCGGTTTCACGTCGAACTTCTTGGCCAGCACGGCCACCAGGATCTTCACCTTCATGTCGCCAAAGCCGGGCAGCTTCTTGATGCGGGCGGCCAGGTCTGCACCGTCTTTGGCCTCCGTCCAGACCGCGCCTGCGTCGCCGTTGTACTCGTCGACGATGACTTTGCTCAGCGCTTGCACACGGCCGGCCATGCTGCCGGGAAAGCGGTGTAGGGCGGGCCGTTCGCGAAAGATCTTGACGAGCTTTTCCGGATCCATGGTCGCGAGCTGGCGAGCATCGAGGGCACCGAGCCGCTGCTTCAGGTCATAGGGCCCTCGGAACGCTTTTTCCATCT
>VBFD01000167.1:0-2726 GCA_005883585.1 Chloroflexota bacterium | reverse complement strand
CTCCGGTTCGAAGCCTCGGTGGCCAGCGCCGTCCCCATCGTCGAAACGCTCGCCGACGACCTGGCGGCGGACACCATCACCGGGATCAGCGGCATCCTCAACGGCACCACCAACATGCTGCTGGAGGCGATGGCGGGGGGCCGCGAGTTTGGGGCGGCGCTGGCCGAGGCCCAGGCGGCCGGGCTGGCCGAGGCCGACCCGTCGGCCGACGTCGATGCCCACGACCCGGCGGCCAAGCTCGCCATCCTGGTCATGCTGGCGTTTCACCGGCGCATCGACGTGGCCGCCATCCCCCGGGTGGGCATCCGAGGCATCACGTCGCAGGAGCTGAGCGCGGCCCGGGGGCGGGGGCGGGTCATCAAGCTGATTGCGGCCGCCCGGGCGGTGGCCTCGGGAATCGAGGCCGATGTCCGTCCGCGCAGCCTGCCCACCGCCGAGCCCCTGTCCCGGGTGGGCGGGGCCCTGAACGGCATTCGGGTGGACGCCCAAGCCGCCGGGCCGCTCTTCTTCCAGGGGGCGGGGGCCGGCCCGGAGGCCGCCGCCAGCGCGGTCATTGCCGATCTAATCCGGGCCGCCCGCGATGCGCCGGCGATGGCGGGCGCCGCCCTGGCCCGGCTGGCCGGCGCGCCGCTGACTCCGGTGGGTTCGTGGCCGCCGGGTGAGCCTTTCCCCTCCGTACCATAAGCTGAATGCCGCAAACCCTGGCGACCAAGGTCTGGCAGCGCCATGTCGTGGCGACGGCAGCGGGCGAGCCGGACCTGCTCTACGTCGACCTGCACCTGGTCCACGAGGTCACCTCGCCCCAGGCCTTCGAGAGCCTGCGGCTGGCCGGCCGCCGGGTGCGCCGGCCGGACCTGACGCTGGCCACCATGGACCACGATGTGCCCACCCAGGGCGGTCGGGCCGCCGCCGACCCGATCGCGCAGCGGCAGATGGAGGCGCTCGAAGATAACTGCCGGCGTGAGGGCATCCAGCTCTACGGCATGGGCAGCGCCCGCCAGGGGATCGTCCACATCATCGGCCCCGAGCTGGGGCTGACCCAGCCCGGCCTGTTCATCGTCTGCGGGGACTCGCACACCTCCACCCATGGCGCGCTGGGGGCCATCGCCTTCGGGGTGGGGACGTCCGAGGTCGAGCACGTCCTGGCCACCCAGACCATGCGCCAGCGATCACCAAAACAGATGGCCCTGACGGTTGATGGCGACCTGCCCCGCGGCGTGACGGCCAAAGATGTCGTCCTGGGCATCATCGCCCGGATCGGCGTGGCGGGCGGACAGGGTCACATCATCGAGTACCGTGGCTCGACCATCCGCAGCCTCGGCATGGCCGGACGGATGACCGTCTGCAATATGAGCATCGAGGCGGGCGCCCGGGCCGGGATGATCGCGCCCGACGACGTTACCTTCGCCTATCTGGAGGGACGGCCCTTCGCGCCCACCGGTCGCGCCTGGGACGAGGCCCTGGACGACTGGCGCCGGCTGCCGACGGATCCCGACGCCAGGTTCGATCGTGAGGTCCGCATCGACGCCGCCCAGCTGGAGCCGTACGTCACCTGGGGAACCAACCCCGGCCAGTCGGTCCCGGTGACCGGGCGCGTCCCCGCACCGACGGGGGAGGGCGACACGCGAGCCCTGGCGTACATGGGGCTCGAGGCGGGGACCGCCATCCAGGACATTCCGCTCGACCGGGTCTTCATCGGCTCCTGCACCAACGCCCGCATCGAAGACCTGCGGGTGGCCGCGGCCGTGCTCAAGGGGAAGCACGTCCACCCGCGGGTGCGCGCCATGGTTGTCCCCGGGTCCGCCTCCGTCAAGGCGGCGGCGGAGGCCGAGGGCCTGGACGCCGTCTTTCGCCAGGCCGGATTCGAGTGGCGCGACGCCGGCTGCTCGATGTGCCTGGGCATGAATCCCGACATCCTGGCACCGGGGGAGCGCTGCGCCTCGACCAGCAATAGAAACTTTGAAGGGCGCCAAGGAAGAGGGGGCCGCACCCACCTGGTCAGCCCGCCGATGGCCGCGGCCGCCGCGCTGGCCGGCCATTTCGTCGATGTGAGGGAGGTCGGCTGATGGACCCCGTCCGCACGATTCAGGGTCGGATGGCACCACTCGACCGGGCCAACGTCGACACCGACCAGATCATGCCCAAGCAATTCTTGAAGCGCATCGAGCGCTCGGGCTACGGCCCGTTTCTGTTCTATGACTGGCGCCAGGCCGGGGGCTTTGTGCTCGACGACCCGGCCTATCGGGGGGCCACGGTCCTGGTCGCGGGTCCCAACTTCGGCTGTGGCTCGTCGCGGGAGCACGCGGCCTGGGGGCTGCAGGACGCTGGCTTTCGCGCCGTCATCGCGCCGTCGTTCGCGGACATCTTCCGGGCGAACTGCGTGAAGATCGGCCTGCTGCCGGTGGAGCTGGACGAGCCGGCGGTCCGAGAACTGCTGGCCCTGGCGACGCGTTCGCCGGACAGCACGGTCCGGATCGACCTGTCCGCCCAGAGCGTGAGCGCGGACGGCATCGAATCGCGCTTCAGCATCGATCCCTTCTGGAAGGAATGCCTCCTGAACGGCTGGGACGAGATCGCCCTCACCCTTCGCGCTGACGACGCCATCGCCGCGTACGAAGCTCGCCGACCCGACTGGCTCCCCCGGCTGGCCTAGGGGGAGTCATAACAGGCGGTCTCCTGGCGGGTCCGCGCACGCGCCGATGTGACCGAGGGCCCCCCCAACGCAA
>VBFD01000157.1:0-2661 GCA_005883585.1 Chloroflexota bacterium | reverse complement strand
TCCAAATCTTGGGCCTTCACGCGGCGGCGGCCGGCAGCCAGCTGGTGGTCTGGGATGCGGGCGGCCGCGCCACCAACCTCTTCATCTCGTGGAACTGCATTGGCTGGCAAAGCCTCGTTCTACTTGGCGCCAGCCTCGCTGTTGGCCTGCGTGGCGCTTCCACCGAAGCGCGGGTCCAGGTTTTCGTGATTGGGCTGCTTGGCACCGTGCTTGTCAACATGGTGCGGGTGGCGATAGTGTGCGTGCTGGCGGCAGTTGCCGGCCGGACCCCTGCCTTGATCTTCCATGACTACGCCGGGACCTTGATGACGGTCATCTGGCTGTTCGCGTTCTGGTTCGGGTCGCAGCGCTGGATTCTTGGGCCGGGCGAATCAGAGTGACGTCTTAGTTGGTCGCGGCGAGACGCTCCACCTCGGTGACCATGCCGTCGAGGATCTTCAGGCCCGCGTCCCAGAAACCGGGGTCGGTGATGTCCATGCCCAGCCGCTTGACGAGCTCATCCGGCCGCGTCGAGCCGCCGGCGGCGAGGAAGTCGAGGTAGTCGTCGACGAAGCTCGGCCCGACCTCCAGGTACCGGTGATACACGGACAGCGCCAGCAGGTTGCCGAACGCGTAGGCGTACACGTAACCCGGCGCGTGCAGGAAGTGGCCCACGTAGCTCCACCAAACCTTGTGCTCGTCGGTGAGGATGAGCGCGTCGCCGAACATCACCTGCAGCTTGTCCTGGAACAGCTCGCCCAGCTGCTCGACCGAAAGCTCGCCTTCCTTGCGCCGCATCGTGTGGCAGGCATCCTCGTAGCGATTGAACGCGACCTGGCGGAACACGGTGGCGAAAGCGTCCTCGCACTGCGTGCACAACATGGCGAGGCGAACCTTCGGGTCTTTCTCTTCGGACATGATGCGGACGAACGTCAGCGCTTCGCCGAACACCGACGCCGTCTCGGCGAGCGTCAGCGGCGGATGGAAATCGAAGATGTGGTTCTTGGAGGCGAGACGGTCGTGGAGGCCGTGGCCGAGCTCGTGTGCCATCACCAGCGCGTCGCGCAGCTTGCCAGTGAAGTTGAGCATCACATAAGGGTGGTGGCGCGGCGTGACCGGCATGCAGTAGGCGCCGCCGGCCTTGCCCGGCACGACCGGCGCGTCGATCCAGCCCCGCTTGAAGAAATCCTCGACCAGCGCTCCCGCCCGTTTGGAGAAGCGGTTGTAGGAACCGAGCACCAGTCCCTTGGCTTCGTCCCAGGTGAGATTCTTCGAGACCTCGCCGATGGGCGCATAGCGGTCCCACTCGTGCAGGTCGCCGACCCCGAGCAGCTTCTTCTTGACGCGGTAGTAGCGCACGCACACGTCGTACCGCCCCGTGACCGCCTCGACCAGCGCCTGCACCGCCTCGTCCGAGGTTTCGTTGGAGAGGTTGCGCGATGAGATCCACGTCGGGAAGTGACGCAGGCGATCGTCGATGCTCTTCTCCCCAAGGATGACGTTGAAGATGTAGCCACGGGTCTTCACGTCGGCCGCGAGTGCCGTTGTGATGGCAGCGCTCGCCTCACGGCGAACCTTACGGTCCGCCTCGCGCAGCCCGACGAGCGCCTCCTCGAGGGGCAGGTGGCGGCCGTCGAGGTCGACCCGGATGCGAGCACAGAGCTCGTCGAACAAACGGTTCCAGGCAGAGCTGCCGACGGGGCTGAAGTCGGTGAGCACGCGCTCCTCGGGCTCGGACAGCTGGTGGGGGCGGAACTTCCGCGCCTCCTCGACCATGTGCCGGTATTTCGCGGAGTCCGGGTCGGCGTACAGGCGCGCCGCCTGCTCGTCGCTGACCTGGGCCAGCTCGAGGGTGAAGAAAACTCCGTGGCTGCCGCGCTCGGCGCCGGCCTCGCGCACGCGAGCAAGGAGCCGTCCGGCGGCGGGGTCGTCGGTGTTCTGGCTGTGCAGGAGATACGCGTAGACGTCAGGCTTGGCGGCGAGCTCCTCGTCGTCCTCGAGCTCGCGCATCATGGCGGCGAACTCTTTCGGCGGGAGCGAAACAACCTTGCCCTTGTAGCGTTCCTCGAATGCCTGCGCTCGTTTGAGCGCGTCGGCGAGGGTGGCCTCGACGGCCGGGTCGGTTGGGGATTTGAAGAGGTCGGTCAGATCCCAACGAACGCTTTCGGCGCCGGTGGTCTTGGTCGCTTGTGACATGGGCGGTCAGAATAACCGCTCCGCGTAACGGCGCGAAACGCCCTCCGTTTTGATTGTTGATGGGGCGATTGCTGTTGGTGGTCGTCTTGTTGACGGCCTGCGGCCCGGTCGTGCCGCGAGCCGCGACCGTCACCCCATCGCCGACCGCGGCATCACCTCAGTCGTCGCCGTCACCCCCGTCCCGCTCCCCCTTTCTCGCGATCGTGGGCGGGCCGAAGAACACCTCGGTCAGCCTGGTGGCGTCGGATGGCACGGTGGTCGCGACAGCGCCGGTAGACCTCGCGCCGTTCCGGATGCACGCGATGATGTCGTGGACGAGCGCCTCGCGCACGCGGGTCTACTACTTGAACGGCGGATCCGAGGTCCGCTTCCTGGCGCCCGACGGCACTACTGGCACCGCGACCCGAATCGCGCTCGGCGCCAGTGAGCAAGCCGGCTTCGCCGTGAGCCCCGACAATGCGAGCATCGCAGTCGCGGTTTTCAGCT
>VBFD01000156.1:0-2933 GCA_005883585.1 Chloroflexota bacterium | reverse complement strand
TTCGAGGAGCACGTGTGTGCCGATGGCAAGCTCAACGGCAAGCAGATGCAGAGCCTCGATATCGGCGTGAGCCAGGTGCCCCTGACGGTAGTCGACGGGGTTGCCATCCCGGGTATGAACCGGGCTCGCATCGAGCAAGCGATCGGCTGGGTCGGCTTCTAGCCTTTTCGCCACCGCCGGTTCGTTAGCTTGCGCGCGTACGATGAGGGCATGCCCGAAATCGGGCGGTTGCTGCTCATCGTGGGCGTCCTGATCGCGGTCGTGGGACTGGTGTTCATGATCGGGGCCCGCATTCCCTTTCTGGGCCGCCTCCCGGGCGATATTTCCTTCAGCCGGGGGAACACGCAGTTCTACTTTCCGCTGGCGACCAGCATCGTCGTCAGCCTGGTGCTCACGCTGCTGCTGAACCTCTTCTTCCGCGGCCGCTAGCCCAACATTTCCCGCAGGCGAATAGTTGTCCCCTCCCTGATATGGAAGGGATTGTCAAGAGGGTGCCTGGCACCGGCCGCAGTCGAGGTCAGGAACTGGCGACGGTAATCACCCTGATATTCGCGGATCAGCCAGGCTGTTGCCGCAGGACAGTGAGGCGTCACCGAGCTGCCTCGGACTTCAGGCGCGAGTTGGCATCGCAAAGGGAGGCCGAGGGTTCTCGGTGGATGCTGCCCACCTCGGCTGCGACCGGCACCAGGCACGGACCTCACGCCGCCGGCGCCTCGGCGGCCATCCGCTGACCAATGGCCCAGACGAAGCCGGCCAGTTCTCGGGCGACCGCGGTAACGGCCTTGGGCCGGCCCAGCCGGCCACTGAGGTGGCGATAGCGCTGATGCAACCGCAGCTGAGCGCGCCAGGCCAGCTCCACCAGGTCTGGGGGCAAACCGGCCTGCCGCTGTTTCAGGGCGGCACTCTGCCGGGGAGCATGGCGGGCATTGTGGGCGGCCTGGATCAGCACGTGCCGGAGGTAGGCGTTGCCGGTGCGCGTGATCGCCCCCCGCCAGCGCGCGGGCCCACTGGAGTGTTCGCTGCTGGTCAAGCCGGTGAAGCCCATGAAGCCGCGCGCTCGGGCGAAGCGGCGCAGATCGAAGGTCTCGGCCACGATGGTGACCGCCGACAGGAACCCGATCCCGCGGAGCGCCTGCAGGGCGGCGATCAAGGCCACCTGCCGACTGTCGGTGGCACAGCGCCGGAGATCCGCTTCCAGCCGCCGAATCCGGTCTTCGGCGGCCCGGATGGTGGCTCGATAGTCGTCGAACACCACTTGGGCGGCGGGCTGCTGGAACCGCAGCTGACTGAGCCAGGTCTGATAGCGGATCGTCCAGGCCCGGGTGCCCGCCGGCGGCTGCCCACCCTGGCGGAGCAGGAACTTGCCCAACCGGTGCCGGGCGCGGAGCAGATCGGCCTTGGCGTCATAGCGAGCCCGCACCAGATCGCGCAAGGCTTCGTCGGCCACCTCGGGGACCCACACCGGGGTGAGATCGCCAGAGCGCAGCAGGCGGGCCAGCGTCACCGCGTCCCGGTTGTCCGTCTTCACCCGATCGCCCGCCCGGCGGGGGATCAGCGAGGGCGCCACCACCACACACTCCACGCCCAGGGCGGTGAGCTGGCGGTGCAGCGTGTAGCCCGTGGGCCCGGCCTCGTAGGCCGCCACCAGGCTGGCGGCGCGCCCCAGCCGCCGGATCAGTTTGCTCACCGCGCTGGGATCGTTGGCGATGGTGCCGTAGAGAGTCGGCGGGCCGCTAGCCTCGCCGATGGCCACCGTGATGGTGGCCTTGTGCGCATCCAAACCCAGGTAGCGAGTGATACCTTCTTTCATTAGGACCGGCCTCCTCCCGCATGTAGCTCTGCGCGGACTCGCGCCTCAACAGCCCCCGCGCAACCTACGGTATTGCGCGAGCGGTCGGTCCTTCCATGTTGACTTTAGGGAGGGCAGGGGAGGGTGTGGCGGAGAAGCTAAACGCTGCGCGCGCGGCGCAGCCGTTCGTAGCTCGACGGGGTCTCCCTCCCCCTTGCGGGGAGGGTCGGGGAGGGGGTCTCAAAGACCCTGAGCGTGGGGAGAAACGCGAGCTTAGGCGCTCCGCGCGCGGCGCAGTTTTTCGTACAACTCTTTGGCATCGGGCGTCACGTTCTCAGGGACGCGCAGCTCAAGGGTGACGTACAGGTCGCCCGGCACCCCGCCCTTCAACCCGGGAAGCCCCTTGCCTTTGAGACGAAAAACCCGGCCGGCCTGGCTCCCTGCGGGAATGGTCAGCTGCAGCTGCTGTCCGGTCAGGGTGGTGACGGTGACCGTGTCACCGAGCACGGCCTGGTCGTCGTAGACCGGCAGCGTCATGTACAGATCGCGTCCCTTGGCCGCGACCTTCGGATGTGGCAGGAGATGCACCCGCAGGTAGAGGTCGCCATGGTGGGCGCTGCCCCGCTGGCCCTCGCCGCGGACGCGCACTCGCGACCCCTCGGTCACGCCGGCCGGGATGGTCACCTGAATCTGGCGGCGGCTGGCGATCACGCCTTGGCCGTGACAGGTGGGGCAGGGCTCGCTCTGCATCACCGTCCGGCCCCCGCTCCCCTGCCGGCGGGCCACGAACCCGGAGCCGCCGCAGGTGGGGCAGGTTTCCGGGATTTCGGTCTCGATGGTGCGCTGGGTGCCTTTGGCCGCATCCTCCAGCGAGATCTCGATCGGGTGCTCGATGTCCTCGCCGCGGGTGGCCGCCCGCTGGCCCGCTCCCCCCAAGTCGAACCCGCCCCCGCCGCCCTCTCTGCCGAAGAAGGTCTGGAAGAAGTCGCTGAAGTTCTCGAACTCGGCGGAGCTGGGACCGCGGGCCTGGCCCTGGTACTGGCGGGCGAACTCCTGCTCGCGCTCGATCCGCTCCCAGTCCGAACCTAGCTGGTCGTACTTGCTCCGCTTGGTGGTGTCGCTCAGGACCTCGTACGCTTCGTTG
>VBFD01000155.1:0-1866 GCA_005883585.1 Chloroflexota bacterium | reverse complement strand
ATCGTCCTTGGCTTGAGCGTGAGCCTCGACGAGCTGGCGATCGGGTTCAGCCTGGGCCTGCTGAACGTCCCCATCGTGCCCGCGATCCTGCTGGTCGCGGCTCAGGCTTTCATTGTTTCGCAGGTCGGCTTCGCTATCGGCGGCAGGGTGGGCGAGGCGACGCGAGAGGGCGCGGAGAAGGTTGCGGGCGCGGCGCTGATCGCGATCGCCGGCGAGCTATTGGTGGCGAAGATCCTCGGTCACTAGCTCGTGGCTCGGCGCGACACGTACGTGCTGTAGCCGTAGAGCAGCAGTCCGGCCACGTACGCGGCGATGCCGACGGTGACCAGCAGGCCCCCGTACACGCCCTGAATCAGCGCCCCGGCGCCCATCGCCATCACGGAGATTCCGAACCCGATCCCTGCCCACCCCTGAAGCACCGCGACCCGCGGGGTCACATTGGTCAGGGGCCACAGCCAGCCTTGCTTCAGCCACCAGGGAAACTGCTTGCGCCCGATCAAATACAGGCCGGTGGCGACCATCGCCGCACCAAAAACGTACGCAAAAGCGAGTACCACATTCCCCATGAGCGGCCATTGTAGACAGGCGACTCCCGGTAGCCTTGTCGGGTGCCCCTGCCCCCTGATCTCCACGTGCATACGGAATGGTCGTGGGACGCCCCGATCGGGGACATGGAGCGTTCCTGCGAGCGCGCGCTCGAGATCGGGCTGCCCGCCATCGCCTTCACCGAACACGCCGATTGGGCCCTCGTCCACAAGGGTCAGCACCCCGTCGACATCGGCGGGTACCTCAACGCGGTCGAGCGCTGCCGAGCGCGATTCCCGAACCTGCGCATCCTCACCGGCGTCGAGCTCGGGGAGCCGCACCTGTACCCAAAGGAGACCGCTGAGATCCTGGCCGCCGGCCCCCTCGACCGGGTGCTCGGGTCGATCCACAGCATCAGGCTGGACGGCGAATTGCTCGACGCCAGCCAGTTCCGCGACCGCGCCGGGCTCGACTTCCCGGCCGCCGTTCGCGAGTACTTCCGCGAGACACTGGCGATGGTCGAGAGCGGCCAGCCGTTCGAGACCCTCGCGCACCTCGACTACCCCAAGCGCTACTGGCTTGACACCGCCACGCCGTACCGCGAAAAGGACTACGAAGAGGAGATCCGCGCCATCCTGGTCGCAAGCGCTCGCACGGGCCGCGTGCTCGAGGTGAACACCACCCGCGGCCGCACGCTCTGCCCGGACATCACGGTCGTGCGCTGGTGGCGCGAGGTCGGGGGGCAGGCGGTGCAGTACGGGAGCGACGCCCACCAGCCGGACAAGGTGGGGGAGGGCTTCGCGATCGCCACCCAGATGGTGGAGTCCGCCGGCTTCAAATCGGCCCGCGACCCGATGGACCTGTGGCGCCGGTGATCCTGCGTCCCGTTTCGCCGGCACATGGCGGCGCCGCCATCGCCCGAGACGAGGGCAAGGTGTGGCTCGTCAACTACGCGCTGCCCGGCGAGGTCGTGGAGGCGGAGCCGCGGGGTAAGCAGGGGGGCATCGCGGTAGCGACGACGACGAGTGTGATCGAGGCGTCACCTCATCGCGTGGCGCCCACGTGTCCCCATTTCGGCACGTGCGGCGGGTGCCAGCTGCAGCACGCCGACTACCCTCACCAGCTCGAGCTCAAGCGGCAGATCGTCGAGGAGGCGTGGACGCGCGCGGGATTGCGGCTGCCGCCCGACACGCCCGTGCTCGGGATGGACGATCCGTGGCGCTATCGGATCCGGGGCGAGTTCGAGGCCGTGCCAATCCCGAGCGGCTGGCGCTTCGGCTTTCATCGCCTGCGCTCGCACTCCGCGCTGGCGATCGACACGTGCCCAATCCACCACCTGCG
>VBFD01000112.1:0-52799 GCA_005883585.1 Chloroflexota bacterium | reverse complement strand
GAGCGGAACTCCAACCACTCTTCCTCCATGGGCAGGGACTTGTGATAGCCGCCGATCTCACCGATCTGGGGATTGGCGCGCCGGCGGATCGACAGCCGCACGTGAGAGTGGTCCTTCTGGAAGAAGTGCGACGCGACCGCATGGCCAAGCTCGTGGCGCGCGACTGCGATCTTGTCGCGCTCCGTGTACTCGACTGGAATCGCGAGACCTGCTTCCACGTTGCCCATCGCCTCGCGGATGTCCTTCCAGTACAGAGCATCGCGTCCGTCCTCGAAGGCGTACAGCAGCGCCAGAGAGAGAACCTGCTCGATGTCGGCCGGCGAGTAGCCATCTGTGATGCGTGCGAATTCTTCTCTCCTGCTCGGAGTGTCGAGCGCGGGGTCGTGCTGCTTCTTATCGAAGTAAAGAGCAGCAATGTCCTTGCGGTCCTCGCGGTTCGGCAGCCGGAACACGATCTGGCGTCCGAATCGGCCCGGACGTGTCAGCGCCTCGTCGAGGACAGAAGGCCGGTTGGTCGCGCCAATGAACAGCATGTTGTAGTTCGGTGCTTTGAGTGCGGGGATACGCAGGTTCAGCCTCGTGCCGTTGAAGGCAATCATCCGCGGCAGGAAGACGCCATCGAGGGTTAAGTTCACGAGTCCGCGCAGCTGCCTGACGATCATGCCCGGGTTGTCGATGCCGTCCATCAGGACCAGCAGCATGTTCAACCCGAGCTGCCCGCCTCCGAACATCCCGCCCATGCCACCCATCGTCGGACCGGCCCCTCCGGTACCCGAGCGCTTCTGGCCCAGGGCATCGATCTCGTCGATGAACACGATGCAGCCGCCCCACACCTTCGCCTTCTTGCGCGCGGCCCGCACCATCAAATACACGCTGAGGGCGTCGATGCCGAGGAACATGCCGGCGAAGGATCCGCCGGCGGCGATGTAAATGGGAACGTGAAGCGTCGACGCGATGGCCTTGGCCAGCATCGTCTTGCCCGTGCCGGGAGGACCCACCATCAGCACACCCCGCTCGCGCTTGCCGCCGGCCTTGACGTAGAGCCGTCCGTGCTCGATCAGCCGGAGGATCCTGCGCATCTCGATGACGGCCCCCCTCTGGCCTCTGACGTCATCCATATTCACGCCGAAGTTCGCGTCGTCGGGGTTGATCATCGTCTTGCCGATGCGCGTGTAGATGTAGAAGGGTCCGAGGAAGAGCGCGAAGTTAGCCGCTAGCAAGAAGAGGATGTAGAGGAGGTTCGTGAGCCCGGCCACGATGGCTTGCGGAAGAGCGTCGAGCGCGTCCTGTGGCGCGAGGCCCGCCAGGTAATAGGACCCGGCGAAATAGATGATCGGTATCGCAGCCAAAAAGAGAGCGCGGCGCCAGAAGATGGCCCGATTCGTCTCCACGGTTCGTGTGAGCGAGTCGCTCTCCGGGGACATGCGTTCCCGCAAGATCAGCGAGCGCCGGATCATGCTCAGAATTCCGCGGCACAGGAGCATCACGAGCAGCGCGTAGCCGAGCGAGTACCACGTGCCGAGCTGCAGGAAGATGGAGGCGAACGCGAACGCCGAGGCGCCGACGAAAAGCGTGAAGATCCAGAAGATGATCACGGCGGGTATCTCCCTATACGGGTTTGGGTTTCACTCCAGCTTAGTGTCTCGAGCTGGCGGGCGGACCATGGCGAGAAGCACGACGATGCCGATCCCCACGCCGATCAGGAGGTCGCCTGGGCTGTAGGCCCCTTTCACCGGCCAGGGAAAACCGATCCAGTCGGCAAGCCAGTTCAAATTCGTACCTGGACCCATGAGCACGTACTGGCCGACGTGGCCCCGCTGGACCAGGACGCCCGCCAGCGCCGGCGCCACGGGCATCCGCCCGCCATTGGCGAGGATCACGACCATGTTCAATGCCGCGCCGGCACTGACCACCCACACGCCGGTCACGCGCTTGACATGTAATGCGGTCCACGCAAGCAGCGCCGCCAGCGCGGCGACGTATACGTACTGCACACCTTCGATTCTGTTGAGCGGCGTCAGCAAGACGGATTCTCTGATCACGAGCACGGCGACCACGAACCATGGCCACCGGAAGGGGAGGTGCGCGAGATTGCCGATGTGGCCGCCGGTGGCGATGCCGATCAACAACCCCGTGACTAGAGGAACGAGCACCAGCACGCGTTGAGGTTAGTTATTCAGCAGCGAGTCGCGACGCGGTACCGGCGAGAACCTTCACACCGATTTCGAGCGCACCCTCGTCAATGCGGAAGCCAGGCGAGTGATGTGCGGGCGGGGTTTCTCCTGGCGGCATCGCGCCAAGCATGAAATAGCAACCCGGTATTCGCGTCAGGAACTCGGCGAAATCGTCGCTGACTGTGAGTGGCCGCCCGAGGACGCTGGCTCTGTCGCCGATCAGCTCGTGGGCAACGTCGAGAACGGTGCGCGTGACGTTGGGCTCGTTCATCAGCGGAACTGTTCCGTGCACGAGCTCCAGATTCGAGCGCACCTCGAATTCCGCGTCGACCGCGGCCAGCAAATCCCGCAGCCGCAGCAGCGCCTCTTCACGCAGCTCAGCGGAGAACGTGCGCAGGCTGCCCTTCACCGAGACTCCGCGGGGCACGATGTTCCAGGCTCCGTCGCTGTAGATGTTGCCCACGGTCGTGTGGCACTGCACCCCTTCGTGCTCGAGTCCCTCCACCACGGTGTGGAGCCGTTCGATCAGATAGGCCTGGGCGGACAGCACGTTGCCGCGCCGGCCCATCATGCCGCCATGGCCGCCAGGTCCCGCAAATGTGATCTCGTACGCGTCCGACCCTGCCCACATGAGGCCGGGCCTCGTGATCACCGTTCCGGACTCGGTGAAGCTCGTGACGTGCAGGCCGATGACCGAATCCGGGTGATGGTCGTCGAGCAAGCCGCGCGCGATCATGGCTTTGGCGCCGCTCACGATCTCCTCAGCGGGCTGAAAGACGAACAGGTAGCGCCCGCCCACATCCCAGATGCGATCCACGAGCGTGCGCGCGACGCCGACCATGATTCCCATGTGCGCGTCGTGCCCGCAGGCGTGCATGCGGCCTTCCTCACCGGAGGCAAAGTCGACACCGGACTCTTCTTCGATCGGCAGGGCGTCTATGTCCGCTCGGAGCATCACGGTCTTTCCCGGCTTGCCGGTATCGAGCATCGCCACCACTCCCGTTTCCGTCGGGCATGGCTTGAGCTCGAGGCCAAGCTCCAGCAGGCGATCGCCCAGGCGCGTGCTGGTCTCGTGCTCGCTGAAGCTGACCTCGGGGTGACGGTGGAAGTGCCGGCGCAGCTCGATCACCTCATCGAGCACGGAGCGACTGGGCAGTGGCGCCGTGCGCGTTTCTTCGCTCATTGGACGGCTACGAGGTTGTAACCGCGAGCCGTCGCCCTGACGAAGTTCGGTCCCAATCCTTCTTCGAGCTCGTCCAGGCGGCGCCTCAATGTGAGCAAGGCCGAGTGCACGGTGGAATGCGCGGCGTCGGTTCGGAACAGGCCCGCCTGGATCAGGTCGCGAGCGGTCGCGGGTTTCGAACCTTGCGCGAGGTGCAGAACGAGCGCGGTCTGCTGTGGGGTGAGGCGGATCTCGCGCTCGCCGAGCTTGACCGTGCGCCGCGTCGGGTCGAACTCCAGGCGCCCGAACTTGTAGCTCCCCGGCCGCCCTGTGCCCCGCTCGACCAGCCGCGCCGCGAGGTCGGAGTAGATGTGGGCCATGGGCACGTTGCCCTTGACGAAGTAGGAGCTGGCCCCGAGCTCGTAAGCCCGGCGTATCGCGGCCGAGTTGACCTGCGCCGCCGAGAGCACGATCACGGGGAGGCCCGGATGGTGCTCACGAATCCATGTCAGCAGCTCGAAACCGGAATCCTCGCCTTCGTCAAGAACCAGGTCCAGCAGCACCGCCGCGACGCGCTCTCGGGACAGAAGCTCCATCGCCTCAGGCGCCGAAGACGAGCCCGACGGCCGGTATCCCAGGTCGTGGAGGTCGATCCGCAGCTGCTGCTGCATCGCCGCCTCGTCCTCGACCACCAGAACCGCCGAACCAAGGACCTCCGCGGGCCTGAAGACCTCCAGGCCAGGCGGAAGCGGCGGGAGCCGCACTTCCCGACTTTTGTTGCGTTCGCGTCTAAAGCTGTGATTTTCCAAGGGTCAACCTACATGACTCTTAACGATTATTCGCGCGATGTGAACATTCAAATTCGACTGGGCCAGTGCATACTCTAGCTCGAGCCTGACAATAGTTGGAAAAACCAAGGGGTGATATGGGGATGACCTGGAAACTCAAGTTAGTACGAGTCGCATTGGGCCTCGCCTTGGTGGGCACGCTCGCCCTGGCGTTGGCCGCAGACTACGCCGACGACCTGCTCGCCTACTGGTTTTAACCGAAACCAACTAGGACTCTTCTCCCCGGCGCTCACGGGAGCGCCGGATCGCAGGCGGCAGCAGGGCATAGAGGTCGGCGCGGTCGACCGCCTTGCTCATGTATCCGACAACGTCGGGATCGTCGGTTCCCGACGGGAAGACGGGATACGCGGTGTAAAAGATCACGGGCAGCTTCTGCCCGCGCGCCCGCAGCTCGCTCAGCAGCCCCCAGCCGTCCATCGGCTCGGGCAGCATCAGATCGATGATCGCGACCTCGGGTTGGTCCGACTGCGCTTTCTCCAGGGCCTGGTCCGCATCCTCGGCCATCGAGACGTGATATCCGAGCATGCGTAGGTCCGTTTCGAGGATGACCCGCCAGGCCCGCTCGTCGTCGACCACCAGGATCGTTGAGCCGCGAAGGTCTTCGGGAGTTGGGGCGATCGGCTTGGGCGGAGTGAACGGCACCGTGATTCTGGCGCAGTATATCGGTGGCAATGGCGAGTCCTGCCCGTAGCAAGTTCAGGGGCCGCCGGCCGCCCAGCCCTCCCGAGGGCCCGGAACTGAACGGGAACCGGCACGCTCGACCCGCCGCCACCCCTCGCGTGCACCACGAAGCGCTGGTACCGAGCTCAGCGGCCCTGGTCCACGAGCTTGGCAGCTGCGTAACCGAGGCGGACCTCGTTCAGGTCCTGTACCGAGGCCTCCATCCGCTTTTTGGGTACGACGTGATCAACCTGCACGTACTCGAGCGGGAGGGCTGGTTCCACTCGCTTCCGATGGACTCGGGCGTGCTCCAGGACGTCCGGCGCCGCCCTCTGCGCGAGTCGGTGTTCTCCAAGCAGTACGCCAACCCGCGGTCGGTCGTCATCCCCCTCGACCCCAAGCGCCAGGAGGCTGCCAAAGGACCAGGCGCCGGGCGCCAGACGAAGTTCGCCATCTGGGTCCCGATCGAGCACCAGGGCGAGGTGATCGGCAGCGTCATCTACCAGTCGCGCCACAGCCGGCGCGTGCCGCCCACGGAAATCACTTTCCTGGACGACGTCCATCGCCGGCTTGGGGTGCTGCTGGCCAACGCCTACCTCAACGAGCTGACCCGCAACCAGGCGCGCCGCCTCGAAGCTCTCAACAGCATCGCCAGGGCGATGGCGTCCACACTCGACGAGGCGAGCGTGCTCACCGCCCTCCAGACCACTCTCAGCCAGCTGCTGCCGGTGGACGTGCTGCACATGGCGGCGATGGAATCGGACCAGCCCGACAGGGTTCGCCTGCTCAACGTCCAGGCGGACTCGGCGCCCACCTCGCGCTGGCTGGCGATCAGGTCTTCGCAGCTCGGCCCTGTGCGCGCGATCGTTCGCGACCCGAAGCCGCTGCTCACACACGAGCCGACGTCTGCCCTGTGGGTGCCGATCAAGGAGGGAGGCTCCGTACGAGGGGCGCTTGGAATCCAGACCAAGAAGGCCTACGCGTATGAATCGTCGACCGCAGCCTTCCTCGAGCTGGTTGCGGACGAGGTCACCCTCGCGCTCCGCAACGCCCGCAGCTACGAGGCGATCGAGGGCCAAAGGCGCCGGCTCGAGGTCGTCAACTCCATCGGCCGCCGGCTTGCTTCCAGCCTCGACCGGTGGTCGATCATGCGCACTCTGCGCGAGGAGCTTGCGAACTTCCTCGATTTCGACGGCTTCATCCTCGCCACCATCACCCAGTCGCAAGAGGGACCGGTGGCCGAGGGCTACCAGTACGTCGCCGGCGTCGAAGAGGTGGTGCCGCCTGTTGCCCTTGCCGTGACCGGCCCTTCTCGAGAGGCCTACGAAACGGGGCAGCCGGTTCTGGTCCGAAAGAACCCCTGGGCCCAGGCGTTCGCGCGCAAAGGCCTCGAGAGGGAACGCTGGAATGTCGCCAAAGGCGCGGCCATCTTTCCATCGGGACCCCCCGGCGACCCCCGCCTCATCTCACGCTCGTTCGTCTGGGTGCCCGTCCTGAGCGGCGACCGGATCACCGCCATGCTTTCGCTGCAGTCGTACCACGAGGCCGCGTTCGACGACTGGCACGTGAAGCTGCTGCAGGACGTGGCCGCGCACGTCAGTTTGGCCCTCGCCAACGCCGACCACTTCGCCGAAGCGCAGGCCGAGCGCGCGCGGCTCGAGGCGCTTCACGTGCTGGAGATGGGCGTGGCCGGCGCATCCGACGAGAGCCAGATCGCCGATGCGGTGTTCGGCGCCGTGAGCGACTACACCGATGCGACACACGTCGTGCTCGTGTACCTCGACGCCGCCGGCAACGTCGTCGGCTTCACCGGCGCGCGGGGCGGCGCGACCGGCATGCTCGGGCCGGTGCCGATCTCCGAGGCGCCGTTCTTCCGGCGCTTGATGGCCGCCGGCGACCACGTCCTCGATTCGGTCGAACCGGTCGACGATGACCTGGGGGGGCCGATCGGCAACTTCATCTTTTCGCGCAAGCCGAGCGCCGTCGTGTGGGTGCCGATCATGCAGGCCGAGCGAGTCGTGGCCGGCATCTCGGCGATGCGCGACGACGGCGGTAAGTTCCTGCCCGCCCACTTGAAGCTGCTCGAGGCGGCAGCGCCTGTGGTTGGTATCGCCCTGCGGACGATGCGCCTCCATCACGCCAACGAGCTCGCGCTGGCGCAATCAGTGCGTATCCAGGAGCTGGCCGCCCTCGCCGGCCACGAGCTCATGAGCGTGGTGTCGAACATCGCGGATCAGGCCCGGACGATGCTCGAATCCGCCGGTGTCGCGTGCTGGGCATTCGACACTGAGGGACGCATCAGCGCCACACGGGCCAGCGGCGAACCCGCCGCCGAGTCAGTCCTTTCGTGGGCGGGCCTCAACTCTGAGGACAGCTGGCGCGAGGCGCCCACGGGCGTGCTTTCGGGTAGCGCCGGAGGACAAGCCTGGAGTCTCATCCCGCTCTGGTACGGCGATCGCCTCGTCGGCGCGATCGGCTCCGTCCACGCCGCAACGCACATGGCCGAGCCGCCGCCGGCGCTTGACTTCGCGCGGCATGCTGCCGTCGCGATCGAGAACTCCCGGCTGGTAGCCGAGACCCGCGGTCGCATCCACACGCTCGAAGCCGTCGCCGCGTTCACGGAGCTCACGCCCACCGAGCCGGATCGCGCGCGCTCCGAGATGGGCCGGCTGGTCAGCCGCGCACTCGCGAGCACGCACGGCGAGCTGTGGCTCCTCGAAGACGCTCATCTCGTCCGCCGGGCTCCCGACGGCGAGGTGACGCCGAGGGTTCCGGTCGACGAACCCGTGCAGCTGCTGCGCGCGCTCACCTCTCCAACCGGCGCCAGAAGGATGCGAGCGCTGCTCGATCTGCTCGGCGCGTCGCCCGATGCATTCGGCCTTCCGATCCAGGTCGAGGGCCGGCTGGTCGGACTGCTCGTGGCGAGAATGACCGCGGGCGCATCCGAGACGAGGCGCCTTGCGACCGTCCTCGCGGGCCAGGCCTCGGTGCTCATCGGCCAGCTCGAGCTCGTCGACGCGCTCGAGCGAGAGCGGCAGATGATGAACGCCATCCTCCGGCACTCGCCGGTGGGCGTCATGCTCGAGGACTCGACCGGCAGCATCGTCTATGCCAACCCCGAGGTCGAGGCCATCTACCACCTCCAGGCTTCCGACATGCCGGGCAAGAAGCTCTCCGATGTCTATTCCGCCGCGGGGGCGGTGCGCAGCGACGAGGACCAGGCCGACGGCACGCTCGAGCTGCGCATGGGCGATCCCGTGCGCATCGTCCACGTCCGCCGTGTGGTGATTCCCGGGCTCGAGGGAGAGCCTGCCGGCATCCTCACGCTGCACGAAGACGTGACCGCCCAGAGGCTGGCCCTGGAGGCCAAGGACCTGATGCTGCGTGCGATCGGTCACGAGGTCCGCAGCCCAGCCGCGGCGATGAAGAACACGCTCGCCGGCATCATGCAGTGGGACACCACGATCGACGCCAAGGGACGGCGCGAGCTGTTGCAGGAGGCGTACGAATCCTCGGACCGGCTTCTGAGCCTCGTGGAAAGCCAGCTGATCATCGCCAAGCTGGAGACTCGCCACTTCGAGCCGACGCCGGAGCCGGTGGACCTGCCGTCCGTGCTCGAGGGCGTGATGGGTGTCATCCGCCATCGCTACGCCGAACGTGCACTGGCGGTCGAGATCGACCTGCGCGATAGTCTACCCCTTGCGTACTGCGAGCCCGCGCACGTGGCTCAGGTCCTGACCAATCTCATCAGCAACGCGCTCGAATACACGTCGGGTGCGGTGTCGGTGCAGGCGCGCGCAGCGTCGCGCGGCTGGCTGGAGGTGACGGTCGCGGACCGCGGGCCCGGCCTGCCCGCCGGCAGCCTCGAGGGGCTGTTCGAGAAGACCGGGCCGGCCGGGCGCAACCGATCCCAGGGCGGCCTGGGACTCGGTCTGTATCTCTGCCGGCTCGTCGTCGAGCGCAGCTTCGGCGGCAGGATCTGGGTGGCTTCGAGCGATCGCGGCGGCACTACGTTCAGGTTCACCGTTCCCGCCGTGTCGGTGTCGGCGGGCAAGACTCGCACAGGCGAATCCGTCACTACCAGTAGGTAGTGGTTCGACGCAACGGGGCCGGCGGACGGCGCCCATCATCAACCGCGCCCCGGTGGGTAAGGGTTGGCGGGGGGATGGAATCCATCCCGGATCACGCGCGTCACGGACCCGCTGATCGCGAGTTTCCCCCGCCCGGCGGCCCGTGGGAACCCCTGACGCTGAACGGGCGGCTCGTGGGCTGGGCGGAGTCCGGAGGTCTTGCCCAGGCGCGGCGCAGCGCTGAGATCGGCGAGCAGCTCGCCGAAGACCAGCGCGCCTACCTGCTCGGGCGGCTGGGCCACAAGCTCCGGTCCGCGGTCCTGGCGCTGCAGGAATCGGCTCGCCAGGCCGCGTTCGGCCGTCCCGAGCTGCTCGAAGGCGTTTTCGAGCAGGCCCAGGACGTGGCTCGACGCGCCGCCGCGGTCGAGGCGGCGGCGATCCAGCCCAAAGACGCCGCGCGGGGCGTCGTGCTCGGTGCGGTCCTGAACCTGGCGCTCCCCATCGCCGCCCGCGACCTCCCCGCCGGGGCGGTCGTGCTCGGGTCGGAGACCGCCCTCGTTGAGGCCTTCACGCGTATACAGGAATGGATGGGCGGTCCGGGAATGACCATCGCCGCGGAGCAAGTGGGGTCGTGGTGGAAGATCAGCGTCGCGCCGGGCGCTGAGCGGCGGCCCTTGGCCGTGCCCGAGATGGGCGAGCCCCTGATCAGGCTCATCGTCGATACGCAGCTCGAAGGCTGGCTCGATGTGAGCCGACCCGACGGCGCCGACATCTACCTGCCCGCCCAGCCCTCGCGTTGACGAGAGAGGCCCGGCCGGAGCCCCTCGACGGATCTTCGGCGCCCATGCGGCCCATCTGCGTCGTTGCGGCCTTCGCTCCTCGCTTGCGCATCAACGAATGCGCGCGCTCCGGTGCTCGGCCGCGCCTAGCATCTGGACCACCTGGTCACCGAATCCCTCGCCGAGGTCTCCGTCCGTGCCTCTAGTCAGTAGGGTCGTCGCGCCCAATCCCGGTCCGTATACCGGACCGGGAACGAACACGTGGATCGTGGATGCCGGGCCGGTGGCAATCGTCATCGACCCTGGTCCGGACGACGAGGAGCATCTCAACGCGATCGAGAAACGGTTGGGGTCGACCGCGGTCGGCGTCGTGCTGGTGACGCATTCGCATCCCGATCACCTGCCGCTGGCGCAGCGCCTTGCAGAGCGGCACCACGCCTCGGTGAAGCGGTTTCCAGAGCTTGCTGACGGCGACGTGGTGCGGGTGGGCAACTTGAAGGTGACCGCGCTCCATACGCCGGGCCACAGTGCCGATCACCTGAGCTTCTGGCTCGACGAAGACCGTGTGCTCTTCACCGGCGACCTGGTGCTTGGACGTGGCAGCTCTATGGTCACCTTTCCCGAGGGCGATGTCGCCGCCTACCTGCGCTCACTGGAGCGCCTCGAAGCGCTGCACCCCAGGATGCTTTTTCCCGGCCATTGGGACCCGGTCACCGACGCGATGGCGAAGCTCGAGGAGTACCGGACCCACAGGCTGGCTCGCGAGGCCCAGGTGCTGGCGGAGTTGAAGAAGCGCGGCCGTGGCACCGCGCCAGAGCTGACGCTCCGGGTCTATGGCACCGAGCTGGGCGGCGAGCTGTTGCGCGCGGCGGAGATGACGCTGCGCGCTCATCTCAAGAAGCTCATCGACGATCGAAAGGTGAAAGTGCGCACCGCGAAGGGCGAAGAGGTTTACGAGCGCTCGGTATGAATACGGCGGAAATCTGCGATTTCCGCCGTGGGCTCCTGGCCACGATGGGAGGCGGCTGGAAGCTGCACGCTGTGTGACGGCCGGGATAAACCCGGCCTACGGGCCGCGCTTTGTCTGACGTAGTCTCCATTGCGTGTCCCAGCAACCTCAGAACGGGCGCGTGACCGAGCTTCCCGCGATCTTGTCGTTGTCATCCCAGGCGCTCGAAGAGTGGCTGGCGGAACATGGCGCGCCCGCCTATCGCCGCAAGCAGGTGTGGGGCTGGATGGCGCGCGGCGCGGCGTCGTTCGATGAGATGGCAGACATCCCCAAGTCGCTGCGGTCGGAGCTCGACCGCGAGTTCCGCATCACGTCGTTGCGTATGGTGGCCACATCACAAGCGGATCGCGGGCTCACGACCAAGACGCTTTACGAGCTGGACGGCGGCCATTCGGTGGAGTCGGTCGTGATGCGTTATGCGGACCGGTCGACGCTGTGCATCTCATCGCAGGCCGGGTGCCCGATCGGGTGCCCGTTCTGCGCCACCGGCAAGTTCCCCTTCGGGCGCAACCTCAAGGCGCACGAGATCGTCGAGCAAGCGCTCGACGCGGCGCGCATGTTGCCCGCTGAGGGCAGGCGCCTGTCGCATGTGGTTTTCATGGGCATGGGCGAGCCGATGGCCAACTACCAGTCGGTGGTCGAATCGGTGCGCCGGCTCTCGGATCCTGAGCTGGTCGGCATCAGCCCGCGGCGCATCGTCGTCTCAACGAGCGGTCTGATTCCAAGGATCGAGCAGCTCGCGCAGGAGAAGCTGGCGGTGACGCTCGCGATCTCGCTACACGCCGCCCGCGATGATCTTCGCGATGTGTTGGTGCCCATCAATCGCAAGTACCCCGTCGCCGATCTCGTCGTATCTGCGCAGGCTTACGCCGGCACGACGGGGCGGCGCGTGAGCTACGAGTGGGTGCTTCTCGCCGGCGTCAACGACACCGAGCGTGACGCGAGGGAGCTGGGCAGCCTGCTGCGCGGCAAGCTGGCTCACGTCAACCTCATCCCGTTCAACCCGGTCGAAGACACGCCGTATCGAGCGCCCGACCGCGCCGGCGTACGCAGGTTCAAGGAACTGGTAGAGGCTCAGGGATTGAACGTCACGGTGCGAGACACGCGCGGCCGCGACGCCGATGCGGCGTGCGGACAGCTGCACGAGCGTGTGATGCGCGAACGTCAAACGGTTCCGGCGTCATAGCCCGTCTCTACACCGGCACGTCCGGTTTCAGCTATCCGACCTGGAAGGGGAAGTTCTATCCAACCGCGCTGCCGGGCGCTCGGATGCTCGCGTACTACGCGGAGCGGCTGCACGGTGTCGAGCTGAACGGCAGCTTCTACCGCACGCCGCCCGAGACCACGATGGTCAAGTGGCGTGAAGGGACCCCTGCAGACTTTCGGTTCTGCATGAAGGCCCATCGCGGCCTCACGTACTCCGGCGCACAGTTCGATCGCATCGGCTTGGCGCGCATCATCGCCGAGCGCATGGCGCCTCTGGGCGACAGGATGGGCCCGATGCTTCTGCAGTTTCCGCCCGTCCGCCAGCGTGACGTGGCACTGCTCGATGGACTGCTGAGCGCGCTCGGTCGCGGCGTTGCGGCCGAGTTCCGCCACGAATCGTGGTTTCACGACGAGACGTACGCGGTGCTCAGGACCTACCAGGCCGCTCTGGTCGTCACCGACGAGGAAAAATGGCCGCGAGCGCCGTTGGTGGAAATCGGTCCGCTCTCTTATTTCCGGCTGCGGCGGGGATATACGACTCGAACCCTGGATCCGTGGATCGAAACGCTGCACACGGCTCTCGATTCACACGACGAGGTGCATGTTTACTTCAAGCACGATCCGGGAGCTCCTCGGCTGGCGCTGCGCGTCCAGCGCGCGCTCGGCGCATGAGGATCGGGATGCCGACGACGGCGATCACGACCATCACCAGTGATGCGAGCTGCGCCTGGCGCAGGCCGTAGATGATGGCGGGGTCCGTGCGGAAGTAGCTGAGCCAGAATCGGCCCAGGGCATACAGGCCCAGGTAGATCAAACCCAATACACCGTCCGGAAGCCTGGCCTTCAGGCGCTGGTGGAATGGAAGTAGCAGCGCCAGCAACCCGATCGTGAGCAGCATCTCGTACGCCACCTCGGGGTGCACCACCTTGCCGGGCTCGCCGAGGGTGTCGGGGTTCACGTACTGCACGCCCCAGGGCAGGGTGGTGGGCGTTCCGTGGTGCTCGCCGTTGATGACGTCGCCGATGCGGCCGATTGCGAGCCCGATCATCGTCGCCGCCCCGCCCGCGTCGACCAGCTTCAGATAGGAGATGCTGGCGCGGCGCGCCCAGATGTAGGCGCCGAGCCCGGCGCCGAAGAGGCCGCCCCACTGGCTGATGCCGCCTTCGGTGATGAAGAAGACATGGATGAGCTGCCCGGAGAAAAACTTGAAGTTCTCCCAGACATAGAGGACGCGCGCGCCGATCAACCCCAGGACCACCATCCAGGTCACGCCGTCCGCACCGTGCGTGATGTCGACCTTGTCCTTGCTCAGCAGCCACAGACCGAGGCGCGCCGAGGCGAGGATGCCGAGGACGGAGAAAACGCCGTGCCACGTGATGAGGAAAGGGCCGAGCCGGAACAGGTTCGGCTCCAGGTCGATCACGATCGCCAGGAACATCACGACTCCGCCGCCTTGCGAAGACGAGTCACCGCGATCTCGTTCGGGAGCAGCGCCAGGGTGTAGTGGATCGGCAGCGAGACCTTCTTGCCGGTGAGCGCGTCACGCAGCGGCGTGTAGAACTTGCCCTTGCCGACCCCGGATTCCGCGACTGCCTTCTCGAGGGCGGCTTCGATCGGCTCCGGTTCCCAGCGCGCACCGCTCAGAGCGTCGATTGCTTTTTGGACGCGTTGCTTGGTCTCGCTGTCGAGCACCGGGGGCTGCGGATCGATCCACAGATAATCCAGGTAGTCCACCGCCTGCGCCAGCTTGGTCATACGTGTCTTGAGCGCCGGCACCGCGCGCATGATCGTCGTGAGCGTGAGCTGGGGGAGGAATGGCTGAAGCCGTTTCGCGAGCTCGGCGTCATCCATGGCGCGGATCCACTCCCCGTTGACCCAGTTGAGCTTCTCCCAGTCGAATCGCGCGCCTGCGTGTTGCACGCGCTCGAACGAGAAGACTCGAGCGAGCTCGTCCACTGTGAAAATCTCCTGTGCATTGCCGGGATTCCAACCGAGAAGGGCGAGGTAGTTGATGAGCGCCTCGGGCAGGTAACCCTGCTCGCGGTAGAGCATCAGGTTGGCCTCGGGGTGCTTGCGCTTCGACAGCTTGGCGCCGTCCTTGGCGAGGATGAGCGGCATGTGCGCATAGGCGACCGGGCGCTCGTAACCGAGCGCGTCGACGACCATCAGGTGGTAGGGCGTGTTGGAGAGATGCTCCTCGCCGCGAATGACATGCGTGATCTTCATCAACGCATCGTCGACCGGGCTGGCGAACTGGTAGGTCGGAAAGCCGTCTGACTTCATGACGATGAAGTCGCCGATGAGGTCGGAGTCGAAGGTCATCTCGCCGCGGACCATGTCGGTGAACCTGACGTCACCGCCAGGGACCTTGAACCGCACGGCGAACTCGGTGCGATCCTTCGGCGGATCGATCAAGCACCGGCGCGAGTATTTGTACGGACGCTTCTCGAACTGCGCCTGCCTGCGCTCGGCCTCCAGCTCTTCCGGCGTGCAGTAACACTTGTAGGCCTTGCCCTCGGCGAGCAGCCTGGCCGCGTGCTGGCGGTAGAGGTCGACTCGCTCGGACTGTCGGTAGGGTGCATACGGACCGCCCTTGTCCGGCCCCTCATCCCAGTCGAGCTCGAGCCACCCAAGCGATTCATAGATCAGCTGCTCGTACTCGGGCCGGTTGCGCTCGAGGTCCGTGTCGTCGATGCGCAACGCGAACTTGCCCTGGCGCTGGCGTGCGAACAGCACGTTGTACAGCGCGGTCGAGGCGGTGCCCAGGTGCGCGAACCCGGTCGGGCTCGGCGCGATGCGCACGCGAATGGTTTCAGCTTCGGGCACCTCCATATGCTAGGGACGTGCCGGGAGTGCTCGCGCTGGCGGGAGGGAACGAGTTCAACCCGGGCAACGAAGAACAGGACCGCGTCCTCGCCGCGGCCGCCGGCTCCGGGGCCACCTACGTCGTGCCGACGGCGGCGGCGCGGCAGGCTCCTGATCGCGCCGTGGCCCACGCCCAGGAGTGGTTCCGTCAGTTCCGCCTCGAGCTTGAGGAGCTGCCGGTCCTCAAGCGCGGAGACGCCATGTCCCCAAAGCTGGCGGAGCGGGCCCGAACCGGCGGGTTCTTCTACCTGGTCGGGGGCGATCCGGGCTTGGTCGCCCAGGTCCTGCGCGGCTCGACGGTATGGCGAGCGATGTTCGAGGCCTGGCGTGACGGGGCATCCCTGGCCGGTTCTTCGGCGGGAGCCATGGCCCTGTGCAGCCACACGCTCGTGCGGGCTGTCTGGCCCAACCGCTTCAACCGGAGGCCTGCCGACGCACTCGGCCTGCTCGCCGGCACCGCCGTCCTGCCGCACTTCGACGCATTTGGAGGGCGTTGGGTAGAGTCGGCGCAGGCAGCGGCCCCCGAGCTGACGCTGCTCGGCGTCGACGAGCGAAGCGCTGCGGTGTGGCACGACGGAAGGTGGCGAGCGATGGGCCCCGGCGCTGTGACTGTCATCAAAGGCAATAAGGTCCGGCGGTTCGAGTCTGGTCAAGACGTCGTGGGTTTGCGCTCCCCCACCCGTAGACTTCCGAGCCAGTGATCGGTACGGCGCGCCGCACATCAAAGTTGATCCAACCGGGTTTCATCGACATCGGCTCCTTGCGCGTGCACCACCTGCAGGGCGGCAGGGGCTCGCCGGTGATCTTCATCCACGGACTGGGGTCATCGAGCTACATGGAGTGGCGCTACAACCTCGAGCCAACAGCGATCCGACATCGCGTGTTCGCGCCCGACCTTCCGGGATACGGCCGCACGGAAAAGCCGCGTGCGCGCTATACGATCCCTTACTTCGCGCGTTTCGTCGAGCGTTACATCGAAGACCGCGGCCTGCGGTCCGCGGTGATTGTCGGCGCCTCTCTCGGCGGGCGAATCGCGCTCGAGCTCGCGCTCGAGCAGCCGCGGCTCGCGCGCAAGCTCGTGCTCGTCAACACACTTGGTCTCGGCCGCCCGCAGGTACGGATGGCGCAGATGGCTTACGGCCTGGTGACCATCCCCCGCGTCGGTGAGGCCGTGATGAGGTTCACGCGCGGCGCCTTGGGCTGGGCGTCGCCGAGCATGATCCGGCGCGTGGCGGCCCGCTATGCGGGCACGAGCGCGGACCTCGAGAGGTCGATGGATGACGCCTACCTCGAGGATCTTCGCGAGCTGTACGCGACGGACGACTTCCACAACGCGTATCTCTCGACCGTCAGGTCGTTGATCAATCCGCGTGCGCTTTTCGGCGGACATCACGACGTGACGACGAGGTTGAACGAGATCAAGGTCCCGCTCCAGCTCATCTGGGGGGCGGACGATCCTCTCTTCCCGCTCGCCCATGCGGCGCGCGCCCATGCGCTGGTCGCGCATTCGCGGCTCGCCGTCATCGAGGGGGCCGGCCACTCACCGCAGGCAGAGCGGCCGGAGGAGTTCAACCGCGTCCTCCTCGACTTCCTCGCCAGCTAGGAGTCTGGCAGCGGATCCTGACCCGCCGGCGCCAAAGCAGTACACCGGTCCGGAATACCGGGCGCTCGTCGGCGCCCCGCTCGATCCGCTCGTCCACCCGGACCCCAAGCATCCTCCGCGCCTCTACAAGCTGATCCGGCGAATCGTCCGCTGGTTGGTGCTGCACCTGTTCCGGATCACTGTGGCCGGGGTGGAGAACATCCCCGATCCGCCGTACATCATCGCGGCCAACCACCAGGCGTGGTTCGATCCGGCTTTCATCATCCCGTTCTTTCCGGAAGCGCCAATGATCTACACGATGGCGAAGCGCGAGACGGTCTTCAATCGCGCCTGGAAGCGCCGCCTGCTGCCGCTGGTCGGGGTGTTTCCGATCTCACCCCATCGCGGCGAGCTCGATGAAGCCGGCCTGCGCACGGTCTACCAGATCCTCGAGCGTGGTGGCGTGGTCCTCATCTTTCCCGAAGGCCGCTACTCGCGCGGGCGCGCCCTGCGCCCTCTTAAGGTCGGGATCGGTCACTTCGCCCTCCAGGCCGGCGTGCCGATATCACCCGTCGCCGTTCGAGGGACTGATGTGCTGCGACCATTCAGCCGCATCGACGTGAACGTCGGTCCTCCGGTTCGCCCCGACCCTCCGGCGTGGTGGACCGTCGGGCAGAGGGTGGCGCAGGTCGTCGAAAACGTCCAGCGCGCCATCTCCTCGGGTCTTCAGCGCCGCCGGACTCGGCGACCGGAACGCTAGCCGTTCGTCGCCCCCGTGCTTTAATCCGGGGGCTTTGCATCTGGTCATCGGCGCCGGCGAGTTCCTGGGCGGCCACGTCTCCAAGGCGCTGCCGAGCGAAGCGCCGGTCATCGAGCTGAACGCGGACGCGGACGACGAGACGCTCGCCGATGCTATCAAAACGGTCGAGGTCGTGCACAGCTGCGCGGAGACCTGGTCGCCCGCGCACCGCCTCCAGTACCGGCGCGATCCGCCACGTTTGCTCCAGAGAGTCGTGCAGGCGTCCCGCCGCGCCGGGGTTCGACGCATCGTCCATATCTCGACCGCCGATGTCTACGGCTCCGACCAGTTCGCCAAAATCACCGAGAAGTCGAGGCTGCGACCAACCCACTCGTACGAGCGCCTGAAGCTGCACGAGGAGAGCTGGCTTCTCGACGAGGCCCAGGATCTGGAGGTGGTCGTCCTCCGGCCGGCGCGGATATTCGGTACCGGCGAGGACTGGATGCTGCCGAACCTGATGAGGGCCATGGCCCGCGGTCGCGTCTGGCTGCCCGGTGGCGGCCGCGTCTTGCAGACGTTCGTCGCAGCGGAAGACGTCGGCCGGGCCTGCCTGGCGGCCGCCGACCGCGGACGCGCTGGAAAGAGCTACCTGGTCGGCGGCTTCGACGCCACGTGGCGAGACCTGCTGGAGTCGTGCGCCCGCGCGGCGGGCGTCGGGACCGAGATCGTCAACGTGCCCTACGACTTCGCATACCTACGAGCGTTGATGACTGAAACCGGCGCCGCCCGCGGCGCGGTGGTATGGCCGGGGGTCTATGCGGTGGACGTGATCGGCAAGCCGCACCAGGTCGACGACTCGTGGTCGCGCCGCGAGCTGACCTGGTCGCCATCGGTCGGCAGCTTCGAGCAGGCGATGCCGCAGATGGCCGCATGGTTATCGGACCTGCCGGGACTTGAGCCACTGCGTGAACCGGAGGCTATTTCACCGCCAGGCACGTGACGGTTTTGAACACGCCGTCGATTTTCTGAATCTTGTCGACGATCAACGAACCGATGGAGTTGACATCTGGCGCCTCGCACACGGCGATGACGTCGTACTCGCCCGTGATCGCATCGGCCGCGGTAATTCCACTGGTCCCTTCCATCTTCTTGGCCACCTCGAGGGCTCGCCCGGGAGACGCGTTGATCAGGACATAAGCCTTCATGCACATACCCCCAAATCCGACACTGCGAGAACGGTCTTCAGCGTACCCCTGTCAGCGTGACTTGAGGGCCCGGATCATGACCTCGTCAGTTACGTTGGCCCCCGACAGGACCACGACCACCTTCTCATTGGGGCTGGGGCTGTAGTGGTAGAGAAGGGCTGCGATGGCGGCCGCGCCGGCCGGCTCGGCCAGCAGATGCTCCCACTCGAACAGAAGCCGAATCGCTCGCAGCATCTCCTCGTCCTGGACGATCAGGACTTCGTCGACGTATCGCCTCGCCAGATCGAACGTCAGCTTTCCTGGAGCCGATGCGGCCAGCCCGTCGGCGATGGTGTTGACGCGGTCGAGGGTGACGATGCGGCCGGCCTCGAGCGATCGGCGCATCCCGTCGGCCCCGGCCGGCTCGGCCCCGATGACCTTGATGTTCGGTCGCCTCTCCTTCAAATACAGGGAGATGCCGCCGATCAGCCCGCCACCGCCTATCGGTACCAGCACCGTGTCGACGTCTTCGAGGTCGCGCAGCAGCTCGACCGCTATCGACCCCTGGCCCGCGATCACGTCGGGATCGTCGAAGGCGTGCACGAAAATTGCGCCGCCCTGCTCCTGATGGCGCATCGCCTCGAGGTAGGCGTCGTTATAGTTGCGGCCGGCCGGCACGACCTGAGCGCCGAGCCGCCGGATGGCCTCGACCTTGAGCTCGTTGGCGGTCTCGGGGACGTAGACCGTGGCGGGGATCTTGAACGTGGCCGCGGCGTAAGCCACGCCCTGGCCGTGATTTCCCGCCGAAGCGGTGATCACGCCCGCGGACCGCTCCTCCGGATGCAAACGCATCACTTTGGTCAGGGCGCCTCTCACCTTGAAGGCGCGGATGGGCTGGATCGATTCGACCTTGATATGCACGTAGCAGCGCGCCTTGTCGGTGAACGCGCGCGAATACTGGAGCGGGGTGGGGGCCAAGAACGGCGCGAGGTCACGTGCGGCGGCCTCAACGGAGCTGGGCGTAATGCCAGCAGTTTCGTGCTCGACTTCCCTCAACGCTCGGTCAATGATAGGTGGATGACTGACGAGCTCGACCGGATCGAACCACGTGAAAGTGCACACGTCAGGGCCCGTGACAAGAAGGTCCGTGGACCGAAAGTGATCGCCGTCAATCCGGGACTCAAGACCCTCGCTCTGCACATCGCCGGCAAGAGAAAGAAGCCCAGGCCGAAGCCGACCGACCAGCCCTAAAAGACGGCCGGGACGATGGCGCGCTTGTGCGTGCCGGAGCCCAGCAGCACGTCGCCCTGGTGGCACGCGACGTCGAAGTAGAGCTTGTTGCCCTTGACCTCGGTCAGCTTCGTCGTCACGAGGATCGTGGTTCCAGGCGCGGCGGGGGCCACGTGGCGCACGTGCACCTCGTAGCCGACCGTGGTGTGGCCCGCGGGAAGCAGGTTCTCGAGAGAGCGGTGGCTCGTGATCTCCATCAAACCGATCATGGCCGGCGTTGCAAACGTCCCTTTGCCACCAACGTGGGTCGTGATCAGGTCGCCGTCTACGACTCGCTGCAGCCGGCCCTCGATTCCGGGCTCGATGCGGTCGATGCTCTCCACACCTTAGATTGTCCTCGGTGAGAACTCTGCCCGTTCGTAAGGCGATCATCACCGCGGCTGGGCTCGGCACCCGATTCCTGCCCGCCACCAAGGCCCAGCCGAAAGAGATGCTGCCGCTGGTCGACAAGCCGGCGATTCAGTACAGCGTCGAGGAAGCGATAGCGAGCGGCATCGAAGAGGTGATCATGGTGACCGGCGGCGGCAAGCGCGCCATCGTCGACCACTTCGACCGATCGCTGGAGCTCGAGCACTACCTGCGCGAGCGCGGCCGGAACGACCTGCTGAGCATTCTGGCCGCGGTCGACGCGATTGCCGACAAGGTCGACATCACGTACATCCAGCAGCGTGAGCCGCGCGGGCTGGGGCACGCGATCTGGACCGCTCGCCGGCTGGTAGGCGACGAGCCGTGCGCCGCCCTTCTGCCCGACGACGTCATCCTCGGCACCGAGCCGTGTCTCGGACAGCTGATCAAGGCGTATCACCAGACCGGCGCCACCGTGCTGGCCGCACGGCGCGTGCCCAAGGACCAGGTGAGCCGCTACGGCATCATCGCCACCGGAAAGTCCCAAGGCGGCCTGCACGAAGTCACCGACGTCATCGAGAAACCGTCCGCGGATGACGCACCGTCAAACCTGGCCAGCCTCGGTCGCTACGTGCTGTTGCCGGCCGTGTTCGAGGAGCTGGGCCGCACCGAGCCTGGGGCCGGGAATGAGATCCAGCTGCTCGATGCGGTCAGGCGGACGCTGCAGCATTCGCGGGTGGTCGCGCTCGAGTTCGAAGGCGACTATTACGACCTCGGCACGGTCGCCGGCTACCTGAAGGCCAACGTCGGCTTGGCCCTCATGCGCGAGGGCCTGAGGGACGTGCTTGCGCCCCTCCTCAAGGAGCTTCTCCGGGAGTAGCTGAGGGCCTCTCGGGGAGGTTTGGAAGGCAGCGGCCGGTGGCTATACTTGGAATACGCTCTATGAGCCGAATCCCCGCCCGAGTGGTGTACCTATGGCTATTTCAGGACGAAGAAAGTTCGACGACGACAAAGTTGTCAAATACGAGACCGCGGAGAAGGACTTCGAGGTCGAGGTTTCGCGCACCCTCAACAAATGGTGCGTCACCGTCTACCAGATGCCGGACAGGCAGATCCTGGTCCAGGACTTCTTCCCGGAGCGCTGGAAGGCGCTCGCGCGCGCCCAGGACTTCCTTCGTCTCCTGAACCAGCGTAAGAAGAAGGAAGAGGAAGGGCTGGCGGGCAACCGCGACGACGACGACTTTTAGGTCTAGCTAGAATTCACCGCTCGTGAGATTACGGTCGAGGACTTCGTCCTCGCCCGTGGGCTCCTAACCACGTATGGAGGCGTCTGGATGGTGCACGCTGGGGACGGCCGGAGTAATCCGGCCTTAGAGCGTCGCATTTGACATTCTTTGAGAGATGAACGGGAGAGGTAGCCGCTCGTGAACTGGGCTTTCGTGCGGAGGGAGTGGGGGGCCGTAACGTTCGTGCTGACGGTGATCGTCGGCATGGTCGTGGTCCCGCTTGCGCTCTACTTCACCAACCAGGGCCCCGCGCCGGTGGCCGTGCCGAACATCACCACTGCCAGCAGCCCTCGCGCCGCGAGCAGCGTCACGTCACCCTCGCCATCGCCGGCCACGACGCCCTCGCCGTCGCCGAGCCCGTCGAAATAGCTCTCGGGCGGCGCTAGCCGGCCAGCTTCCAGAGGAGCCGGTCGCCGTTAGAGCGCACGATCTCCTCGATGGGGAGCACGATGTCCGCTACCGAGGCCCTCTCGCTGGTCACGCGCATCTCGATCACATCCGCGAGTCGCAGGCGCGCCGTCTCGGCGCAGTCGCGCAGGAACGTGAACACCACGGGACGCACGAGATTCAGCACGTATGACGTGTGCGCGGGCTCTCCATCGGAGAGCGTTGGGCCGGCCAGGCTGCGATCGCGAAAAGCGAGCACGACGACCTGGTCGCTCAACATCACCGGATCGCTCCAGGCGTATGCCGAACCTTCGATACCGCGGAGAAGCTGGAGCAGCTCCGCGAGCCGCCGCATCGGCGGCGGTGGTCCTTCAATGAGCAGGGGAACGTCGCGCTGCGGTTCCTGGAAGCTCTGGGAGCGGTACTGGGCCGTGAACCCCAGATCGGAGATCCCGGCGAACGGCGCTGGGACCTTGATCGTCACCTCGGACAGGGGCTGGTTGCTGGAGCGCATAGTCTTGCCGCCGCCTTTCATGACCTATTAACGCATGGAAGCCCCAGAACCGTCTCCTTCACGTGGACGAGAATTGAACGCCGAGATGCCGCTGCACGGGATCCGCGTGCTCGATTTGACCCGGCTGCTCCCCGGCGCCTTCTGCACCATGCTCCTGGCTGACATGGGCGCGGATGTGATCAAGGTCGAGGAGCCGGGGTCCGGTGACTACATGCGCTGGACGCCTCCCCTGGTCGACGGTCAGAGTGCCCTCTTCAACGCCCTCAACCGGAACAAGCGGAGTCTCACCCTGAACCTGAAGTCAGAAGCCGGGCGCGATTTGCTGCTGCGCCTGGTCGATCGTTCGGACGTGCTCGTGGAGGGCAATCGCCCCGGCGTCATGGAGCGGCTCGCCCTGGGCTGGCCGGTCATTCACGCGCGCAACCCGGCCCTCGTGATGTGCTCGATCACCGGTTACGGGCAAGACGGCCCGATGGCGTCCCACGCCGGCCACGACATCAACTATGTCGCCACTGCGGGCGTTCTCGGCCTCAATGGCGCGAAGGGCGCACCACCGTCGCCGCTCGCGGTGCAGGTTGGCGACATCGGCGGGGGCGGGCTGCAGCCGGCGGTCGCGATCCTCGGAGCGCTGGTTGGCGTCCAGCGCGGGGACGAGGGCCGCTGGCTCGACGTCTCGATGACCGACGGCGCGGTGACCTGGCTCGCTCTCGCCCTGGCCCAACGGGGAGCGGGAGAGGAGGTGGGGCGCGGCGACCAGCGGCTGGCCGGCCGCTACGCGTGCTACCGGGTGTACGAGTGCAAGGACGGCGGCTCCTACAGCGTGGGGGCGTTGGAGCCGAAGTTCTGGACCGAGCTGTGCCGCGCTGTCATGAAACCGGAACTGGTGGAGCTACAGTTCGCGACCGGCGCCGAGGGCGTGCGTGCGCACCAAGAGATGGAAGGTGTCTTTCGATCGAAATCGCGAAAGGAGTGGGAGCAAGAGCTCGCCGGCCTCGATGTCTGCTGCGAGCCTGTGCTCGACCTGGAAGAGGTGGCGTCGCATCCGCAGATCGCCGCGCGAGCACTCATCTCCAACAGCCCCGCCGGCGTCGAGGTGAGGCCCGCCGTATTGATGCGAGCCGATTGGCGGCGGCGCGACGCTCCCCGTCTGGGCGAACACACCGCCGAGATCCTCGGCGAGGTCGGCGTTGATGCGCACAAGGTGGAAAACCTGAAGAAGGACGGCGTCGTTTAGAGGCCCGGCGCCTCTAGTCGACCAGCAGCTGCTTCCAGACCGCCGCAACCTGTGCCCTCGTGTCGTCGAGCGTGCCGGTGTTGTTGACGACGTGGTGGGCGCGTCCGCGCTTTTCCTCGATTGGCAGCTGTGCGCCGATCACGGCGTGCGCTTGCTCTCGCGTGAAACCACGTCCTTTGACGAGGCGGTCGACCTGCACATCCTCCGGGACGTAGACGAGCACCACCGACGAGAAGAACCGCTCGAGTGAGTTCTCGAACAGCAGAGGCACGTCCTGGACGACGACCTCCGCGCCGCGCTCCACGGCCTCGGCCGTCCGCTGCGCCATCCACTCGCGGACCAGGGGATGCACGACGTCGTTCAAGCGTCGCCGGGCGCCGGCGTCATGGAACACGACATCGCCAAGCCGCTGGCGGTCGATCCGGCCGTCCTTCACGTACTCCTGGCCGAACTCGTGGACGACCGCGTCGAACCCAGGGGTCCCGGGCTCGTAGACGGCGTGCGTGGCCTCATCGGCGTCCACGACGACGGCTCCGAGCTCCCGCAGCATCTCGGCCACGGTCGACTTCCCCGACCCCGCTCCACCCGTCAAGCCAATCAGCTTCACGAGACGGAGGCTCGCGAGTGGTGCAGCGGCATCGGCGGCCGGAGCCAAGGAGACGACGAGCACGCGAAGGAGCGCATCGCGTAGATGCGTGACTGAGCGCGCGCAGGAGACGACGCAGGCTTTAGCGCCTCTCTCGGGGTCCCCGCCAAATCGTCAGATTTCGCGGGGTGAGACGGCGCCCGGCCGCCTAGGACGCTGCAACGCCGCGCGCTTCTGGCTCGTGAAGCTGCCTTCACTTAGGATTTCCCGTCAGTGGGCGACGAGGAAAAGTTCGACGCGATCGTCGTCGGCGCGGGGCCGGCCGGCACGGCGGCGGCGTACACGATGGCGAAGGCGGGCCTCCAGGTCGTGCTCCTCGAGCGCGGTCCCAAGCCTGGCTCAAAGAACGTCATGGGCGGCATTCTCTACAACCATTACCTGGAAGAGATCCTAGGGGACGTTTGGAAAGACGCACCGCTGGAGCGCCCGATCATCGAAGAACGTCGCTGGATGATGACGCCCAAGGCCTACATCGGCCTCGACTACAAGAACCTTCGTAATCGCGAGGAGCCCCACTCATACTCGGTCTTGCGTGCGCGTTTCGACCCATGGTTCGCCGAGCAGGCTGAGAAAGCCGGCGCGATGGTCGTGCCCGAGACGGTCGTCGAGAACCTCATCGTCAAGAACAGCCGCGTTGTCGGCGTGGGCACGGGCCGTGGTGACGACCTGTTTGCCGACGTGGTCGTCGTCTCGGAGGGCATCGGCCTAGGCGTTGGCCTGCTGGAAAAGACCGTCATCAACGGCAAGCCACTGCGACGCAAGCTGCGCGCGAACGAGGTTGCCATGGCGGTCAAGGAGATCATGCAGCTCGATTCCGGCCTCATCGAGGAACGGTTCAACTGCGAAGCTGGTGAGGGCTGCACGATCGAGTGTTTCGGCGACTCGACGATGGGCATGTCCGGGTTCATGTTCATCTACACCAACAAGGACACCCTCTCCGTTGGAGGAGGGGCGCTGCTGAGCGAGTTCAACGCGACTCTGCGTAGTCCCAACGATCTGATGGAGCACTTCAAGAGCCACCCCAGCGTGAAGCCGCTGCTGCGCGGCGCCGAAACCGTCGAATATCTCGCCCACCTCATCCCCGAGGGCGGGTATCGCGGCATCCCCAAGGTCTACGGGCCCGGCTATCTGATCTGCGGCGACGCGGCGATGCTTTCAAACCCAGTCCACCGCGAGGGATCCAACCTGGCCATGGTTTCGGGCCGGATGGCCGGGGAGACCGTGATCCACGCCAAGGAGACTGGCGACTTTTCGGAGCGGCGATTGCACGAGTACAAGGGCAAGCTCGACGCATCGTGGATCATGGCCGACATGCGAAAGTACGACAAGGCGGTGCCGCTGCTCGAGCACAATCCGCAGCTGCTCACGAAATACCCACAGATTCTCGACCGCGCCCTCGACGAGTTCTTCAGGGTCGACGGGACCTCGAAGTGGGAGAAGCAGTCGAAGATCTTGAAGATGGTCCGCAAGGAGGGCGGGCTGAAGATGGTGTGGGACACGATCAAGGCTGCGTGGGCGCTCAAGTAATTCGATTCCCGTGACACGCAAACGAACTGGCGATCCATGGATGCCTTCGACTCAGTACGGCCGGACGCTCACAGGCCTCACCGTGAACCTGCTCGTTCGTGAAATCTCGGCCAGCCTTCCGTTTTTCACCGAGGTGATCGGCCTGAAGGTCGTCTACAGCGATCCGGACTTTGCCGCTTTGGAATTCGGCTCAGACATCCGGATGATGCTGCACGCCGACCACGCATATGACCGGTTTGCGCCGGAGGTAGCACGGCTCGCTAAGCAAGGCAAGCGGGGCACCGGGGCTGAGATCCGCATCATGGGCATCGACCCGGACCAGGTGGAAGCCCGGGCGCGCGAGCTTGGTTTCACCGTCAACGTTCCGGCGCAAACGTTCCAACACGGCTGGCGCGAGTGCCGCCTAGAGGATTCGAACGGCTACATGTTCGCCGTGGGAGTCATTTCCGGCTAGCTCTTCGAGACGCTGATCCGGATCGTGTGGTGGCCTGCGGCTCCGCTGGGGTAGCTCGGCGTGTCCCTCGACTCTTGCACCGCACCCGCTCCGTCGGTGGCGCGCACCTTCAGCTCATAGGAGCCTTCAGCGCCTGGCGTCCACGCCGCCGACCATAGCACCCAGGTCAGAGGTGAAAGCGGGGCCTTGAAATCGGCCATCGTCCAGCTCTTTCCGCCGTCAGTGCTGTACTCGACCTTGCTCACCCCGCGCGTGCCCGCAAAGGCGACGCCCGAGAGCGAGACCGTGCCGAGGCTGACGATGTCGCCATCCCGCGGCACGTCGTAGCGCGATGTCGTCTTCACCACGGCGTTGTGGTCCCAGCCCTGCATCTCCCAGTAGCCGCCGCTCTCGTGGTCGACGAGCTGGATCGAATCGAGCCACTTGGGTCCTTTCATGCCGTAGTGGCCGGGCAGCACGATGCGGGCCGGAAACCCGTGGGAGTTGGGCAGTGGCGCGCCATCGAGGTCGTAGGCGACCAGTACCTCAGGCGCGCCGTTGATCAGGCTCAACGGCAGGCTTTCCGCATACCCATCGCGCGCCTTGAACGCCGCCCAGGTGCCGTTGGCACGGGGGCTCGCCATCGCCAGCAGGTCGCGCAACCTCACACCGGTGAAGCTGCCGGTGCTGATCAGATCGCCGCCGACGTTGTTGCTGATGCAGATCAGCGTCACGTACTCGGTTGCGCTCGGCAAGGCGCGAAGCTCGGCGAGCGAGAGGTTCATAGCCTTGTCGACCGCGCCGCCGACGCTGAGGCTCCAGCCCGCCTCGTCCACGACCGGGTCGCTGAAGTTCTTGGAGACGATGTAGAAGTTGGGGATCGGCGTGATTTCCGGCGACACGCCGCGGAGACCGGCCTCGGGCGGGTTGAAGATAGCGTTCGACCAGTCCGGCAGCAGCCTCAGCGCGAGCACCCCCAGGCTCACCCCGCCGATGGCAACCGGGATTGCCCTCAGGGTTCGCCTGCGGCCGGGATCCGCTTGCTCGGGCAACGGTTTGTTCGGCGTCCCCATCTGCAGGATCAGGCCGTAGATGGCGAACAACAGGGCCCAGACGATCGGGGTGGTGGGGCCGTTGGCGAGCCCGAGAAACCCGTCGCCGGACACGGGTAGGAGCACCGCCGCCACGACCAGCCAGCCGATGGCCGCGAACACGAGTGCCGATTGCGCGAAGCTCCATCGCCTGCCTGTCACCGCCCACGCGGCACCGAGGGCGCCCAGGCCCACGATCATGGCGACGATGAGGCCAAACTCCTCGACCACCTTGCCCGCGTGCTGCAGGTTGTCGATCAGGAAGCCGAAGACGAAGCCGGGCATGAGGGCGAGGACCGGCCCGCTCAGCGCCTGTGGCAGAGGCTTCAGGCCGAGGAACACGCCGGCGAGGTACATCAGCGCCACCAGGGCGAGCCCCGCCAGGGCACCCCAGGCGAATCCGCGCCATGCTGCGGGCCGCCAGCTTTCTGTCATCTAGGTTGAAGTACCGACTGAAGATACGGCGGGAGAAATGAAGCGGGTGCGCAAAGTAACTGCTTTTGCTGCTTAAATCGGCTTACCGGATGCCCGCTCCGATCGTCCCAGAAGACCTTTATCGGTTTCGCTGGATCGACCACGTCCGGCTCAGCCCGGACGGCGAGCGAGTGGCGTACCAGCTGAGCTGGGCGGACGCCGAGGCGCGCCAGAATCGAAGCCGCATCGTCGTCAGGCGCCTGCTCGAGGCAGAGCCGGTGGACGCCACCGCCGGTCCGCGGCGAGATCATTCGCCCGAGTGGTCCCCCGACGGCCGCAGGGTGGCCTTCGTGAGCCGCCGCGGCCCGGTCGACCAGATCTTCGTGCTGGACATGACGAGCCCGGGTGACGCCCGCCAGCTGACGTCGCTGCCCGAGGGCGCCGGGAGCCCGTTGTGGTCTCGCGATGGAACTCAGATCGCTTTCATGGGCACGGTGCTGGGCGATCCCGACGCGATCGTGGACGACCCCCGGCCACCCGATAGCAGGGATCAGCTGCGACGCGCCCCGGTCGCCCGGATCGCACGCCGCCTCGACTACAAGCACGACGGCCAGGGCTTCGTCGACGGCCGCTACCACCATCTGTTCGTAGTGCCGGCGACCGGTGGCGACGTTACACAGCTGACGAGCGGAGCCTGGGACGTGGCCGGGTTCGACTGGTCGCCTGACGGCGAAAAGCTCGTCGTGGCGGGCAACTCGGAGCCCAACGCCGACTTGCAGAGGGCCCTCAACCTCTACGTGGTCGACCTCGCGGCCAGGCGTTCCAAGCTGGTGGGCGGGTTCTATCTCGGCTCGCCGACGTGGTCGCCTCGCGGCGACATGATCGCGTTCATCGCCCCCAACGGGCTCGACGCGGGCCTGCTGGAGCGCCTGTGGATCGTGCCGGCTGGTGGCGGCGACCAGCGATGCCTCACCATCGGCCTCGATCAGGCGGTCAGCGACAGCCTCATCACCGACATGCGCGCGGGCCACAGCACGCGCATGGTGTGGTCGGCGGAAGGCGATCGCGTCTACTTCCCGTCCAGCGGACCCGGCGCGAGCTCCGTGTATTCGTGCGACCTCGAGGGCAACGTGCGGCCCGAGGTCGCCGGCCAGCGCCGCATCTACGACTTCGACGTCTCTTCCGGCGTCATCGCCTTCTGCGCCTCGGACACGACCAACCCCGGCGAGCTGCACATGTTCACCCAGGGCGCGGAGGCGAAGGTGACCGACTTGAACCCGTGGCTGCGCGACCGATACGTGGCGCAGCCGGAGCGCGAATCGTTCACAGCCCCGGACGGCTGGGTCGTCGAGGGCTGGATGCTCCGGCCGGCCGACTTCGATCCCAACCGCATATATCCCCTCGTGCTCGAGATTCACGGTGGACCGCATGGGCAGTACGGATCGGCGTTCATGCACGAGTTCCAGGTCCTCGCCGGAATGGGCTACATGGTCCTGTACATCAACCCACGCGGCTCGGACGGATACGGCGAGCACTTCCGGCGCCAGGTCGTTCGCGACTGGGGCGGCAAGGACTACATCGACCTGATGACGGCTCTCGACCAGGCGATCGAGCGAAGCGGCAGCGTCGACGTGAGCCGCATGGGCGTCGGCGGCGGCTCGTATGGCGGCTACATGACCAACTGGGTGATCGGTCAGACCAACCGCTTCTCGGCCGCGGTCGCGATGCGCCCCATCTCCAACCTCGTCAGCGAGTATGCGCAGCACGACATCGTGCTGTGGGGCGCCCTCGAGCTCGGCCCGCCGCCATACCCCGACCTCGACGAGCTGTGGAGACGATCCCCGATCCGTTACGTGCAGAACATGCAGACTCCGCTGCTTCTCAGCTGCGGCGAGATGGACTTGCGCTGCGCGATCTCGCAATCCGAAGAGCTCTTCGGTGCCATGCGCTTCCTCGGCAAGACGGTCGAGATGGTGCGCTATCCCGACGAGTCGCACGATCTCTCGCGCAGCGGGCGGCCGGACCGGCGCGTCGAGAGACTCAGTCGCATCGCCGGTTGGTTCGAACGTTTCTTGGGCACCGAGTCGTCGGAGAAGGCCGGGGAGGCGGACACGCAGATCCTCCCTGTGCATCGTGAGGAGGAAGCGGCGGCGCCGACCGCGGTCCTGGAAACGATCACCCTCGCGGTGGAGCCGATCGCCGAATCAGCGCCGACGGCTGTTCTCGAAACGCTGCCACCGCAGGGTGAGCCGGAGGCCATGGCGCCGGTCGAAACCGCTGACGCCGCGGTTGTCGAAGCCGAGCCTGTCGAGGAACCGGAGCCGCCGGTCGCCGCGGATCCCTACACCACGGCGGCCCTGCCGATCTTCCCGGAGCCGGAGCCGGCGGCAGAACCCGAGTCGGAGCCGGAACCAGACGCGGTGGTGGCCGAGGCAGCCCCCAAGCCAGGGGCTGAGCCCGAACCAGAGGCCGAGGCAGAGCCGGAACCAGTTGCGGCTCAGGCGGAACCGGAACCCGACGCCGCCGTGCCGGCGCCCGAACCGCCGGCCCCGAGCGTGACCTCGACGATGCTCAGGTGGCCCACCACCTCCATCCCGGACGCGCAGGAAAACGGCCAGTCCGATTCCGGTGAACCGGCGACCACCATCATCCCCGCCTGGCAGCCGGCCGAGATGCCTTCGGAGAGCAAGCGCACCGTTTCGCTGCAGGCGATGCCACCGGAGGCGATCGCTGCCGGCGAGGAGTTCGCGGCCAAGCTCAGCTTCGAGAGCGGGCCCTTCGCGGGCAGGATCGTCGCGTTACCGAATCAGATGGTCACGGTCGGACGCGCACCCGACAACGACGTCGTCGTCGGCGACCCGGCCACTTCCGGTCGGCACGGCCGCATCGAGGTTCGCGCCGGGGCGTTCTGGATCAGCGACCTCGGCAGCACGAACGGCACCTTGATCAATGGCGAGCCCGTGATCGAGAAGCAGCTTTCCGATGGCGATCTCATAACCATCGGCCAGAACACGATCCGGTTCAGCCGGAGCGAGTAGCGAGCAGCTCGCATTCGGCGGCTGCTTCGCGCAGCCTTGACGTGAACTCCTCCACGTCGGGGACGAGGCCTGGGTCGGCGGTCAGGCCGAAGTACGCGTCGCCGTTGTAGGAGACGATCGCGACCCCGAGGCCCATCGACGGGTACAGCGGCGCGAACGGCCAGACCTCCAGCAGCTGCGCGCCACCCGAATACAGTGGGAACTGGGGCCCGGGAATGTTGGTGACGTTGATGTTCGCGCCCGCCTGCGGGTTCGACATGAGCCTGCCGGCGAGCACGAGCAGCGTCGGCGGCGCCCAATCGGCAAGGCCAACCAGCTTGTCGGCGGCGACCGCCTGTCGCGTGCGCTTCAGGTCGCCGGTCGTCACCTTGATGCGGCGGAGGCGGTCTTCCATGGGCAGGTCGCCGGTCGGCAGCTCCAGGACCATGCCGCTGATCTGGTTGCCGGCGCGCCCGCGAGACTCGTCTCCACGAACGCTCACAGGACAGAACACCCGCACCTTGTCAGGCACGACCTCTCCCCGGCTCTTGAACCAGCGATGCAGACCTTCCGACACCACGGCGAGAACGGCGTCATTGACGGTGCAGCCGAAGCGGTCCTTCAAGGCTTTGAAGGCCGGAAGCGGCACCTTGAGACCGCGGCCGGTGCGCTGGGGCCCGATCTTGCGATTGAAGAAAAGGTCGGGGCGCGGCGTCACCATCTTCCGGCCGACGCCGACCAGGCCCGTCCAGGGCAACCGGCGCGTGCCCCAGATGGCCGGCACCCTCGAGCGCCCAGACTTGGCCGTGGGACCGAGGTTCCAGAGCATCGGACGGATGAGCTCCCAGCTGGACGGGGCCGGGCGCGGCTTCCACGCTTCAGCTGGTGGCTCAGGCGTGAAGCCCTCCGGCGTGGTGTCGAGCAGGAGCGTAAGGATGTCGACGCTCGACACCCCGTCGACCATGGCGTGGTGCGCTCGGTTGACGAGCACGACCCGCCCTCCTCGTAATCCCGTGACGATGGTCATCTCCCACAGCGGGCGGCGCATGTCGAGCGGCCGCGCGAGGATGCGCATCACGAGCTTGCGGAGGGTGGCGCCGTCGCCCGGAGGCGCGAGCACCTCGCGGCGAACGTGTGCCCCGAGGTCGAAGTTCGGGTCATCGACCCACACCGGGTGCGCCAGGTTCAGCGGGACGCGGTGGATTCTCTGCCGGTATCGCGGGACGAGGTGGATGCGCTCTCTGATCGTCTCTTCGACGCCGAGCGCGCCGCGGCCGCCGGGGATCTGTGAGGAACCTTCGAAGACGTAGACGGTGCCGAGGTCGAGCGGTGTCTGCGGCCGCTCGGCATAGAGAAACCACGCGTCACGCGCCGAAAGTGGCTCGTAGAAAGGCTGTGCGCTCAGCTCCGAGCCGCGGCCTCCAGCTGCGCCTTGAGCTCTTTCTTCAGGATCTTTCCGGTCGCCCCTTTGGGCAGGGTGTCGACGAACTGAATCGTGCGCGGGTACTTGTACGCCGCCACGCGCTCCTTGACGAAGTCGATGATGTCCTCGGCGCTCGCCTTGGCGCCGGGTTTGAGGGCGACGACCGCCTTCACTTCCTCGCCAAGCCTTTCGTCGGGGACGCCGATGACGGCGGCCTCGGCCACGGCCGGGTGTGCGTAGATGACCTCCTCGACCTCGCGCGGGTAGACGTTGAAGCCGCCGCGGATGATCATCTCCTTCTTGCGGTCGACGATGAAGAAGAAGCCGTCCTCGTCCACGTAGCCGAGGTCGCCGGTGTGAAACCAGCCCCCCTTGAACGCCTCGACATTCGCCTCGGGCTTGTTCCAGTAACCCTTCATGACGTTGTGCCCGCGGATGACGATCTCACCCACGTGGTCTTTGCCCGCCGGAAGCCGCTTGTCGTCGATGTCGAAGATCCTGACCTCGACCCCGAAGATCGGCTTGCCGATGCTGAGCACTTTGCGTTCCGCGGCGCTGAAGTTGAAGGTCGCGGTCGGCGACGTCTCCGACAGCCCGTAGCCCTCGAGGATCGTGGTCTTGAATTTGCCCTCAAAAGCCTGGATGACTTCCCCGGGGATCGCTGCGCCACCGGAAACGGCGATGCGGAGCGATGCGAGGTCGAACTTGCCTGCGCTCGGATGGTGCAGGAGCGCGAAGAACATTGTCGGCACGCCGGGGAAGACGGTCACCTTGTCGCGCTGGATGACCTCCATCACCTTCTCCGCCTCGAAGCGCGGCACCAGGGTGAGCGTGCTGCCCACGTGCAGCGCGACATTCATCACCGAGCTCTGCCCGAAGGAATGGAACATCGGCAGCACAGCGAGCGTGACGTCGTCGGGTCCGCTGCCGAAGACGTGGCTCACCATGTGCGCGTTCATGAAGAGGTTGAGGTGGGTGAGCTCCGCGCCCTTCGGTTTGCCGGTGGTCCCGGACGTGTAAAGGATCACCGCCGTGTCGTCGCCATGCGTCGCTTCCCCGTCGAACTTCGGGTCGCCCGCCAGCAGCTCCATGAAGTTGCGGGTGCCCTCGGGCGTCTCGGTTCCTCCAGGCTTGAGCGCGACGAACGTCGTGACGCCGTGGAGGTTGGCGACGCCCTTCAGCGCCTCGCCCGCGAAGTCATCCCAGGCGATCAGGAATCGCGCGCCGGAATCGCCCATGTAGAAGCTCACCTCAGGAGCCTTGAGGAGGACGTTCATCGGCACGACGACGCCGCCCGCCTTGAGGATCCCGAAATACGCCATCGGAAACTGCGGCACGTTCGGCAGCATCAGGCCGACGCGGTCGCCTTTCTGGAGACCCGCGGCTTTGAGACTCGAGGCGACCTGGTTGGACAGCGCGTCGAGCTGGCCGTAGGTGAACTTGAAAGAGTCGAGAATGATGGCGACGTGGTCGGGGTCGCGTTTGGCTGATTCGCGCAGGATGACGGCGAGGTTCAGGCTCATGCGCGGAATCGTAAGCCGCGCCTAAAGTAACTGCACGCGAACGAAGTCGAATGGCTGAGGAGGGAGAAACATGGCGGTGACGGCTTTCTCGGACGAGTGGGCCAAAGAGTTCAAAGACGAGGTCAACAAGTCGCCTGTCTACAAGACCGCGGCCAAAGGCTGGAAATGGACGGTTGGGCTCGTGGTCGAGGCCGAGCCGGACAAGCATTTTCCTGAGTCGAAGGGAATCGTGATGGACCTGTTCGACGGCGAGGCGCGCGAGATAACGGTCGGCACGGCGGCCGACGCTCAGAAGTGCGACTTCGTCCTCACCGCGCCTTACTCCCGATGGAAGGAAGTCGCCACCAAGCAGCTCGACGCGACCAAGGGCATGCTGCAGGGCAAGCTCAAGCTCAAAGGTGACCTGCCGACGATCGTGCGCTATACGAAGGCGTCCCAGGAGATGACCGAATGCACGACGCGGGTGCCGGTTGAATGGCCCGACGAAAAGTAAGGTTCGACGTAGAGAGCCGCGGGCTCGTCGAGTACGCCGATGACGAGCCGAGCGCTTTCGCGTCGATGCTCGGCGGGCTGATCGAGGCCAACGTCCGCACTCATCCAGAGAAGGAACGCGACTTCGATTCGCTGGTCGCGCGCGTCGGCATCTTCGTCACCGACATCGACGAGGGCGTGACGCTCGACTTCAAGGGCGGCCAGCTGATCGTCCACAACGGACTCGAGCCAAAGCGCACTCTCACGATCCGGACCGACGCCGACACCGTCATGAGCCTCAGCAACCTCAAGATCGGTCTGCTCGGGCTGCCTGTGTACTACGACGGGGTCGGGCGAGGGGTCGCGGCCAAGCTGCTGCGCGGCAAGCTCAAAATCGACGGCCTGCTCCCCAACGTGCTGACCCTGAATACGGTGACGCGAATCTTCTCCATCCAGTGAATCGCCTGTCGGTGATCGGCGCCGGCTCGATGGGTGCCCAGATCGCGCAGCAGGCGGCGCTGCACGGGCTCGAGGTGATTCTCAACGACACGAGCGCCGAGCAGCTCCGCAAGGCAGCTGACTCCAATCGGGGGCATGTGATGCGCCGCGTGGAGAAAGGGAAGCTCAGCGAGCCGGACGCCGTTGCCGCGCTGGAGCGCGTGCGTCAGACCACCGATCTCGCCGAGGCCGCACGGGGGGCCGACTTTGTCATCGAAGCCGTGTTCGAGGACCTCGGCGTCAAACGCGCGACGTTCGCGGAGCTCGACCGGCTCGCGCCGGTCGGCGCGGTGCTGGCGAGCAACTCATCGACGATGGGGATCAGCAAGATCGCCGATGCGACGTCGCGCCCCGAGCGGTGCGTCAATATGCACTTCTTCTACCCGGTGCTCGTGATGGACCTGGTCGAGGTCGTGCGCGGCCCGCTCACATCGGGTGCGACGACCGAGCGAGCGATGGCGATGGCGCGCGCGATGGGCCGGACGCCGGTCCTGATCAACAAGGAGATCGACGGCTTCATCGTCAACCGCATCCTGCACGCTGCCACGCAGGAGGCCTATCGCCTCTTCGACGCCGGCGTGGCCGATTTCGAGGACATAGACGTTGCGGTCGAGAAAGGGCTGAACTGGCCGATGGGGCCTTTCCGTCTCGGCGATTTCAGCGGCCTCGACGTCACCTACAACGCCCGGCTGCACATGTTCAAGGCGACCGGCGACGAGCGCTACCGGCCGTCGCCGCAGCTGGAGGCGAAGGTGAAGGCCGGCAAGCTGGGCCGGAAAACGGGCGAGGGCTGGTACAAGTACTGACGTGACCACAGGCATCCACCACGTCGGGATCGCGGTGGCGGACCTGGATGCGTCGATCGAGCTCTACCGCGCCGCCCTGGGCGCTGAGCTCGTCCATCGCGCGCGCAACGAGAAAGATGGAATCGAGGCGGCGTTCCTACGCACCGGTGACGGCGAGGTCGAGCTGATGACCGCAACGAGAGACGATTCGCCCGTGGGCAAGTTCCTCGCCAAGCGCGGACCCGGCCTTCACCACGTCGCCTACGGCGTTCCCAATATCGCCGAGGCGCTCGAGCATGCGCGCGACGCTGGGCTGGAGCTCATCGACTCCGAGCCCCGGGTGGGGATGCACGGCTCGCTGATCGCCTTCGTGCACCCCAAGAGCCTCGGCGGCGTTCTGACCGAGTTCGTAGAAACATGACCGAAGTCCGCAACGACTCGGGCTTGCCTCTCAAGCCGGTGTACTCGGCGGAGGATCGGAGGGCCGACGAGCCGCCTCCGGGCGTCTTCCCGTACACGCGCGGCATCCACAAAGACATGTACCGCGGCCGGCTGTGGACGATGCGGCAGTATGCGGGCTTCGGGACGGCTGCCGAGTCGAACAAGCGCTACCAGTTCTTGCTCAAGCAGGGCCAGACCGGCCTATCCGTAGCCTTCGACCTGCCCACGCAGATCGGCTACGACTCGGATGACCCCATGGCCAACGGCGAGGTCGGAAAGGTGGGCGTGGCCATCGATTCGCTGGAGGACATGGAGCTCCTGTTCAAGGGCATCCCGCTGGACAAGGTGTCCACGTCGATGACCATCAATGCCACCGCCGCGATGCTCCTCCTTCTCTATCAGCTGGTTGCGGAGAAGCAAGGCGTCCCGGCCGAAAAGATCACCGGCACCGTGCAGAACGACATCCTCAAGGAGTACGCCGCGCGCGGGACGTACATCTTTCCGCCGGCGCCATCGATGCGGCTTATCACCGACCTGTTCGCCTACTGCCAGACGGAGCTGCCGAACTGGAACACGATCTCCATCTCGGGCTATCACATTCGGGAGGCGGGCTCGACCGCTGCCGAGGAAGTCGCGCTCACGCTGAGCCACGCCATTGCTTACGTTGATGCGGCGCTCGCGGCCGGCCTCACGGTCGACGAGTTTGCGCCGCGCCTCTCGTTCTTCTTCGCGGCCCATATGGACTTTTTTGAAGAGGTCGCAAAGTTCCGCGCAGCGCGCCGAATGTGGGCCCGCATCATGCGCGACCGATTCGGCGCCAGAGACGAGAGGTCGCAGGCGCTTCGGTTCCACACGCAGACCGGCGGCGTGACCCTCACGGCGCAGCAGCCACTCAACAACGTCGTGCGCACGGCGTTGGAGGCGATGAGCGCCGTTCTCGGAGGCACGCAGTCGCTGCACACCAATGCCTATGACGAAGCCCTCGGGCTGCCCTCCGAGAGCGCAGCGGAGCTTGCGCTGCGGACCCAGCAGGTGATCGGCCACGAGACGGCCGTGCCGCAGGTCGCCGATCCTCTCGGAGGCTCGTACTACGTCGAAAGCCTCACCGACCAGGTCGAGGAGGAGGCGCAGGCAATGATGGCCGAGATCGACGAGCTCGGCGGCGCCGTCGAGTGCATCGAGACAGGGTGGACGCAGCGCCGGATCGCGGACAGCGCGTATCGCTTCCAGACCCGGGTCGAGGCGGGAGAGCGCGTAGTCGTCGGCGTCAACCGCTTCGCCGGCGACGCAGAGGACAAAGTCGAGATCACCAAGGTCGGGCCGCGACACCAGGCGGCCCAGTCGCGCGCGTTGAGAGTGCTTCGTGCGCGGCGCGACCACGCCGCTGTCGAGGACTTTCTCGCCGGCATCGAGCGCGCGGCGCGCGGCACGGACAACATGATGCCGCCGCTCAAGGCCGCGCTCGCCGGCTACGTCACCATTGGCGAATGCTGCGCCGTGCTGCGCAAAGTGTGGGGCGAATACAAGGCGCCCGAAGTGGCCTGAGGAGGAGCAAATGCCGGACTACCCTGCCGTGATTCCGATGATCGCTTACGAAGACGGACCCAAGGCCATGGACTGGCTGTCCGCCGCCTTCGGCTTCAAGGAGCGAATGCGGATGGTCACGCCCGAAGGCCGGCTCAGCCACGGCGAGATGGAGGCGGGGGACGGGCTCATCATGCTGGCCACGCCGAGTCCCGACTACGAAGGTCCCAAGAAGCATCGAGAAGGATGCGAGCAAGCTCAGAAGTGGTCGTCGCTGCCGTACATCGTCGACGGAGTGCTGGTGTACGTGCCCGACGTGCCGGCGCACTTCGAGCAAGCGCGAAAGGCCGGCGCCCGAATCCTCTCCGAGATCGACCTCGACGAAAGCGCCAAGCGCTACCGCGTCGAAGACCTCGAAGGCCACCGGTGGATGTTCATGGAGCGCGGTTGATGCCACCAACTCCGAAGAGCCACAAGGTCGACCCGCTCAACCAGCTGCGACAGCGCAAGTACGAGGCCGGGCACGGCGACGCCGAGGCATTCAACCGGCAGCACGCCAAGCACAAGCTCACGGCGCGTGAGCGCATCTCGCGTCTGGTCGACCGCAACTCGTTCGAGGAGATCGACATCTTTGCGACGCACCGCGCGCACGGTTTCGGCCTCGAGTCGAAGCGGGTTCCGGGTGACGGGGTGGTGACCGGGATGGGAAAGATCGACGGCCGCGACGTGATGCTCTTCAGCCATGACGCCTCGGTGTTCGGAGGCTCGCTCGGCGAGGTGTTCGCGGAGAAGGTCATCAAGGTGATGGACCTGGCTCTCCGGAACCGGATCCCGATCATCGGCATCAACGACTCTGGCGGCGCGCGCATCCAGGAAGGTGTGGTGTCGCTGGCGGGCTACGCGGAGATCTTCTGGCGCAACGTCGAATCGAGCGGGGTAATTCCCCAGCTCAGCCTCATCCTGGGACCTTGCACCGGCGGCGCCGTGTACTCGCCGGCCATGACCGACTTCACTTTCATGGTTCATGAGATCGGCTACATGTTCATCACCGGGCCCGAGGTGATCCGAGTCACGACCGGCGAAGAGGTCACGTTCGACTCACTCGGCGGCGCCGAGGTGCACAACGTCAAGTCGGGCGTCGCCCATTTTCTGGCGGAGTCGGAGGACGAGTGCTTCACTCAGGTGCGCCGGCTGTTCAGCTACATCCCGCAGAGCTGCGACCAGCAGCCGCCCACCGCTTCCGCCACCGACGATCCGGAGCGCGAGGCGCCTGGACTGGCGACTGTGATTCCGGATAACCCGAAAGAGCCTTACGACATCAAGGACGTCATCGGGATGGTCGTCGACCACGGCAACTTCTTCGAGGTGCAGCCGTTCTTCGGCATGAACATCGTGGTCGGCTTCGCGCATCTCGACGGGCATCCGGTCGGGGTGGTCGCGAACCAGCCGAAGGTGATGGCGGGTGCGCTCGACATCAACGCGTCGGTGAAGGCGGCGCGCTTCGTTCGCTTCTGCGATGGATTCAACATCCCGCTCATCACGTTCGTCGACGTTCCGGGATTCCTACCGGGCACTGCACAGGAGTACGGGGGCATCATCCGTCACGGCGCCAAGCTCCTTTATGCGTTCAGCGAGGCGACTGTGCCCAAGCTGACGGTGATCACGCGCAAGGCATACGGCGGCGCTTACTGCGTCATGTGCTCGAAGCACATCCGGGCCGATTTCAACGTCGCATGGCCGACTGCGGAGATCGCCGTCATGGGTCCGGAAGGCGCAGTCAATATCGTGTTCCACCGCGAGCTGGAAGCGGCGGCCGACCCGGCGACGCGCCGGCGGGAGCTGGTCACCGAGTACACGGAAAAGTTCGCGAACCCGTACATCGCGGCCGAGCGTGGCTATATCGACGACGTCATCGAGCCCGGCCGAACGCGGGGCGAGCTGATCCGCGCGTTGAGGATCGCGTTGCGGAAAGAGCGCCGCCGCAACCCACGATGGCACGGCAACATCCCTTTGTGACCAACGTTCGGCTCGTGCCGTGGACCGAGGACGACTTCGCGCTTCTCGTCCGGCTGAACGCGCCGGAGATGACCGAGCATTTAGGCGGCCCTGAAACCCTTGAGCAGCTGGAGCGGCGCCACATGCGATATGCAGCCGCCGCCGATTCCTACTCTTCGTACATCTTCAAGGCGATGCTGGAACCCGAAGGTGTTCAGGTCGGCGGGGTCAACTTCTGGGACCGCGAATGGAACGGCGAAGAGGTCTACGAGATGGGATGGGGAGTGCTGCCCGAGTTCCAGGGACGCGGGATCGCCTCGGCCGCGATCGCACAGGCGGTCGAGCTCGCGAGGGCGACGAAGCGGCGCGCCGCGGTGCATGCGTTTCCCTCCGTCGAAAACGGGCCGTCCAACGGCATCTGCCGGAGAGTTGGCTTCACCCTGCTGGGCGAGGTGCGTTTCGAGTACCCCAAGGGTCACTGGATGCAGTGCAACGATTGGCGTCTGGCTTTCTGAGGTCCCTGTCGGGCGGCGTCAGACGATGTCGGTCGGAAGGCGCGCGGCGTAGAAGCCGTGGGGGCCAACGACGTCGTTGACGATGCCACCCCGTATCACGTTCGCGACCTGCGGCGTCCAGTTCGGATCCGTGTAGCTGCCGGTCAGGATGGTCTGGTCGTCCAACCAGCCCGCCCAGTCGCGCAGGCCCGGACCGTCGAGGTAGGTGTAGACGTTGCCGCTGGTGGCATAGATCGCCATCACCTTTGGGTTGGTCGGCGGCGCCGCGGCGACCCATCGACCGTCCGGCGAGACCGCGGCGGCTGAGCTCACCGTCCCCCAATCAGTCGTGCTCCAGGGTGCGGTGTTCCCGGCCCAGTCGATGGTCCCGCCCTGGATGCAGCCGCTGCCGGCTGGGCTCAGGGGTCCGCTGACCGTGCACGAGCCCATCAGCACCACTCGAGAGGCGGTCACCGGATCGACGATGTGGTAGCTGACCGCCGAATACGGGTTGTCGAGACCTGGTGCGGCTTTCGCGACGTCCTCCTCGAACGGTCCATACGCATGCGCGAGCACGAGGAGCCCGGAATGCCACGCCACCGGCCAGACGTAATTCGAGTCGGACTCGAAGATCACCTGGTGGTTGCTGCCGTTGATGGATTCGGTGTAGAGCGTGACGTGCACGGGTGACCGACCGAAGTCGAGCACCGACACGGCGATGCGCGCGTCATCCGGACTGACCGAGAACGCGGCTTCCATGTTCGGCCCGACCTGGAGATGCGAGGCCAGAGTCTGCTTTCCGTCGGGCACCCGCAGAGACACCACCGCCGAGTCGCCGTTGAGCACATAAAGGGCGGTCAGGCTCGTGCTCACGTGAGGGAGGTCGATGGGATGACCGGAGAGGCTCGAGATCGGGGTGCGTTTGTCGAGCACCATCGAGGCCCACACCCGGCCATCGATCCCGACCTCGTTCGCGTAGTAGTGCGTGGGGGAGGTCAGGACATCGACCAGGACGCCGTACGTTGCGCCCACGGGGCGCGTCGGCGCGGCCGGGCTCGGCGACGGGCTTGCCACCGCGGGGCTGGCCGCGGCCCTTCCGACAGGCGCGGTCTGTGTTGCTTGCGTTGGAGGCGGTGTCGCAGCGCTGGCTTGTGGGGTCGTTCCAGCCACCGGCGACCCTGGCGGCAGCGATGCTGTTGGTCCGCACGCGGCGAGGGCGACAACCACAGGCAGCGCAAGGAGCGCTTTGGTCTTCACTTCGATCTCGACATCCTCAACTGCGACCAATGATGGCTGGTTACGGGATGATTACCTGGCTCATATGAAGCTGCTCGAGTACCAGGCGAAAGAGGTGCTGTCTTCGCTTGGAATCGCCATCCCCCCGGGCCGTGTCGCGCACACAGCGGACGAAGCCGCCGCCGCCTGCGCCGAGCTGGGCCCCGTGGCCGTCAAAGCCCAGGTACCCGTGGGCGGGCGTGGCAAGGCGGGCGGCATCAAGCTCGCGAAGACCCCCGACGAAGCGCGGGGCGCCGCCCAGCAGATCATCGGCATGGATATCAAGGGCTTCAAGGTCCCGCTCGTCTATTGCGAGACCGCCCTCGACATCGAGCGTGAGATCTACCTGGGCTTCACCGTCGACCGCGATGCGCGCGCCAACATCCTCATGCTCTCGAGCCAGGGCGGCATGGAGATCGAACAGGTTGCGGAAGAGTCTCCGCGGTCGATCGCCCGGCTCTATCCGAACCCGTGGCGCGGCCCGCTCGACTTCGAGCTCAACCAGCTCGTCTACGAAGCCGGTCTCGGCGAGCTCGTCCGGCCAATTTCCTCAATCGTCAAAAAGCTGTATCGGGCGATCCCCGACCTCGACGCGGTGACGGCCGAGATCAATCCTCTCGTGATCACGAAGAAAGGCGAGGTGGTCGCAGGCGACGCCAAGCTCGAGATCGACGAGAACGCCGCCTGGCGGCACAAGGAGCTCGAGCAGCGCTATGGCGCGGTGATCGAAGGCGATCCGTACGAGGTCGCGGCGAAGAAGCGTGGCCTCACTTATGTCTCGCTCGACGGGGACGTCGGCATCATCGGCAACGGCGCGGGGCTGTGCATGAGCACGCTCGATCTCGTCCAGCGCGCCGGCGGAAAAGCCGCGAACTTCTGCGACATAGGTGGAGGCGCGAAAGCGGAGACGGTCGAGAACGCGCTCGCGGTGATCCTCATGAACCCGCGCGTCAAGGGGGTTCTGATCAACGTTTTCGGCGGCATCACGCGAGGCGATGAGGTGGCGAAGGGAATCGTCACCGCCCGTGACCGGCTGCAGATGAAGCTGCCGCTCGTCGTGCGGCTTAGCGGCACCCGCGAGGAGGAGGGCCGCGCGATCCTCCGCCAGGCTGGGATCGAGCCCGGCGTGAGCGCGTGGGAAGCAGCCCAGAAAATCGTCGAGTTGACAACTGCACCGGCGGCGCGATGAGCATTCTCATCGACGCCGGCACGCGCGTCATCGTCCAGGGCATCACGGGCCGTGAGGGCACGTTCCACACCGAGCAGATGCTGGAGATGGGAACCAAGGTCGTTGCCGGCACGAGCCCGGGCAAGGGTGGAACCACGCATGTTGGCGTGCCGGTGTTCAACACCGTCGCGGAGGCGGTTCGGGCCACCGATGCCAACGCCACAGGCATCTTCGTGCCGCCGCCATTTGCGCCGGACGCCATCATGGAGGCCGCCGCCAACGGGATCGAGCTCATCGTCTGCATCACGGAAGGGATCCCGATCCAGGACATGATCCGGGTCAAGGATTTCCTACGCGGCTACCCCAAGGCCCGGTTGCTCGGCGCCAACTGTCCCGGCCTGATCACGCCGGGGGTGGCGAAGATCGGCATCATCCCGCAGCGAATCACGAGCCCCGGCCATGTTGGGCTGGTGTCTCGCAGCGGAACCCTGACGTACGAGGTGGGTTCGGCGCTCACGGCCGCAGGCATGGGCCAATCCACCATCGTCGGCATCGGCGGCGACCCAGTTCTCGGACTGACGTTCCGCGACGTCGTCGAGATGTTCGAGCGCGACTCGCAGACGACTCACCTCGTTGTCATCGGCGAGATCGGTGGCAGCGATGAGGAGCGGGCGGCGGAGATGCTCGGCAAGGGCAGCCGGTTGAAGGCTGTTGCCTTCATCTCGGGGCGCACCGCTCCAGAGGGAAAACGGATGGGGCACGCCGGCGCGATCATCTCCGGCAATCGCGGCACCGCCAAGAGCAAGGAGGAGGCGTTCAAGGCGGCGGGCGTCGCGGTGGCGGAAACCACCGACGACATCGTCGGCCTGCTGCGTTCGGCATGAGCTTCCCAATCGCGCTCACCAAGGCGCTACCCGATCAACGGCTCCGGGACCTCGGCCTGTTCGGCGCTCTGGTTTTGTGGCTTGTTTACACGCGCGTCTTCTGGGCGATGCGCACGGCGCACCTCGCGCTGCCGCCATGTCCTTTCTACTACCTGACCGGGCATCCCTGCCCCTTCTGCGGCGGCACCCGCTCCTTCGCCTACATGTGGGAGGGGGACATCACCGATGCCGTCCGGCTGTACCCGCTCGGACCTGCCCTCTTCGCCGGCACTTTGCTGGGAGTGGGCGGACTCGGGGCCGGTCTCGTCATGGGGCGCACCTGGTCGCCGCGCCTCACCTCGCGGCAATGGCGGCTGCTCGCCATCGGCGCGGTGAGCGCTGTGCTGATCAGCTGGACGCTGAAGGTCTTCGTCCTCGGAAACTGAAATCCGGCATCTGGGGCCGGACGAGTGGCAAATCTTCCGCGACGTACGGTTGGCTGCTTTGAAGGAATCTCCCCACGCATTTGGGTCCACATGGGAGCATGAGCAGGGCCGCACGGAGGACGAGTGGCGTAATGCCGTCGTGACGCGCACACGCTTCGTCGCCGAGTCGGACGGCCAGGCCATCGGAATGGCGTCTGTGGGCGACACCGGCTCCGGCCGTGCAGGGTCAGTGACTTCCTTCTGGGTGCATCCGCGGGCGCGGGGCAAGGGCGTCGGGGATGCTCTGCTGCTTGCCACGGTCGAAACGGCGCGTGCGGCCGGCTATGACGAGCTTCTGCTATGGGTCGTCGAGGACAATGCTCATGCGCAGAAGCTCTATGACCGCCATGGGTTCACTCGGACGGGGGCGACTCAGCTCGTGCGGCCGGGCGACGATCGCCTCGAATACGAGATGTCCAGGACCCTTTAAGCCCCGAGGATCGTCTTGGTTACGACTGGGTAGACGAGCTCGGTGTTCTGATCCGGGTTCGACGGATCGATCAGGTCGTGCGGGAGATGATCCGACTCCGGGAACTCGTAGGTGTGCACATTGGCACCGTGCCGTTGCCATGCATCGACCAGCTGATACGTGAATCGATTGTCCAAACGCGGCTCGGCTGCATTGGTGATGACCTCGATCCGGCGCGCCCTCGGCGCGCTCTTCCGAGCCGCCTTCCTCACGGCAGAGCCGGCCTTGAAAAGCGCGGCGTAAGCCTTCGTCGAGAAACGCGGATATCCGTGCGCGGGACCGATCTGGTCTTTGAGCTTGCTGTTCCACCAGATGTAGAAGTTGGGCAGCGTCTGCGCGAGCAGCGTGATGCCGGCCAGCCCCCACCCGGGTATCGGCCTCAACCCAAACATCGGCGCGATCAGCACCGCGCGGTCTATGCCCTCCCGGGTCTGCGCCAGGTACCCGGTCAGGATTCCGCCCAGCGAAAGTCCCGCGACGGTCAGCCTCTCGCCCAGGCCGGCCCCCGCCTCGGCGGAGCGGTTGGCGACCGCGATCAGCATCTCGGAGCGCAGCTCCGCAATGGAGCTGGTCAATCGATCCGAGTACCCATGGCGCGGATAACGCGGGATGAGGACGTTCCATCCGAGGTCATAAAAGCTCTTGCCCAGCGCATCGAACTGCTGGGGGCAGTTCGTAAACCCGTGCAGCAGCACCAGCGAGCGCTCGGTGCGGTGGCCGTGCACGTACAGGCGAGTCCGACAAACAGGATTGACGTTGGGCCCATCGAGGGCCTCGAGGCTTGCGGCGATGTCAATCCCAGCTTTGTACGAGTCGCCGGTCATTCGCGTACGGGATACTAAGTCGCGGTGTGGATTTCGACCTGACCGCGGAGCAGCGCGCGGTGCGCGAGCTGTGTCGCGATTTCGCAAAAGAGGTGGTTGCCCCCGCAGCTGAGGAGCTCGATCGCAACCACCAGTTCGGCTACGACATCGTCCGCCGCATGGGCGAGCTGGGGCTGTTCGGCCTGCCCTTCTCCGAGGAGTACGGCGGCGCGGGCGCGGACTTCTTGTCGCTGTGCCTGGCCATCGAGGAGATCTCGCGAGCAGACGCGGGTGTTGGCATCACGCTCGAGGCAGCGGTGTGTCTCGGCGCCGCGCCCATTCATGACTTCGGGACGTCCGAGCAGAAGCAAAGGTGGCTGCCGGACTTGCTCGCGGGTAAGAAGCTGTGGTCTTTCGGACTCACCGAGCCCGAGGCGGGATCGGACGCCGGCGCGACGAAGACGCGAGCCGAGCAGCGCGATGGGCACTGGGCGGCTACCACGTGCTGGAGTCATATCGAAAGCTCGGCTGGCATTCGTCCGACACGCACCCGTTGAGCTTCGAGAACTGCGAGGTCCCCGAGGAAAACCTGCTCGGCGAGCGCGGCGGCGGGTACCGGCAGTTCCTCAACACGCTCATGGGCGGACGCATAGCGATCGCCGCTCTTTCCGTGGGCCTTGCGCAGGCATGCCTGGATGCATCGCTCGCTTATGCGAAGGAGCGCCGCACGTTCGGGGTCCCGATCTCGAAGCACCAAGCAATCCAGTTCAAGCTCGCCGACATGGCCATGGAGACCGAGCTCGCGCGGACGATGGTGTATCGGGCCGCTGTCGCCTTTACGCATGGTGGCGCAAAGACCTCAGATGAGGTGCGCATGCTTGCGGCGATGTGCAAGCTCTACGCGTCGGAGGCGTCGAAGCGCGCCGCCGACCAGGCGGTGCAGATCCATGGGGGCTATGGCTTCATGGAGGACTACCCGGTCGCGCGCTACTGGCGGGACGTCAAGGTCAACGAGATCGGCGAGGGCACCTCAGAGGTGCAGCGCATGCTGATCGCGCGCCTCCTCGGCCTCTAGGGCTCAGGGACTACCCGCTCGGTCGCGTCGGCGAGGTCGCTCCAGGGCCGTCCGGGTAGAAGCATCACGCTGGAGCTGGCCAGAGCGATTCGTTTGCCATCTTCATTGGTGAGCTCGGCGGTCGCGACCGCCATCGAGCGCCCGCGGTGGGCAAGGGTTGCTCGCGCGGTCATGAGGCCTCCATCCGGGAGCACCGGGCGCAGGTAGTTGACCTTCAAGTCGAGCGGCGCGAACGAGCTTCCCGCGGGGTTGATCGTCATCACCGCACATGACAGAGCCGCATCCGCCAGCATGGCGATTGCACCCCCGTAGAGCACCGGAGCCGGCGATGCGAGCCACGGGCTGGCCGGCATCACAAAGGTGCAGGTGCCTTCCTCCGCCTGCGTCGGGCGCAGTCCGGTCAGGTGATAAATCGGTGGCGCGTAGGTCCTGTCGTCGATGCACAACCGAAGGACCTCCAGGCCGGTCATCCGGTTCCAGTCCTCCTGCGACACGGGCGCACCGGCCACTGGACGCAAATAGGGATCGGGCGTCGCGTACTCGGGTCGGGGTCCTACGTCCATGGGCTCCGAAGGAGCACCAGGCGCTGTGAGCAGGAAGCCGCGTGACGTGCCATGCGCCAGGTGGCGGCCGAGGCTGTCCTCGATCGTGACCTCGGACAGCGCCACGGAGCGACCGCCGTGGATGAGGCGCGCCCGCCCGACGAGCGTCCCGCTTTCCATGGTTCCTGGCTGCAGAAAGCTGAGCGAGATGTCGGACGTGGTCATGTACGCGAGAGGCGGAAGCATGGTCACGATCGCCGTGCCCAGCGGCCCGTCGGCCAGGAATGCGATGACGCCGCCGACGATCACTCCTGGCACCGTGGTCTGCAGCCACGGCGTCACCGGCATGCGGAACGTCGAGCTGCCGAACCCGGCCTCGACAGGCGCCAGGCCGGTGAGGTGATGAATGGGCGGCGGCAGGCCCTGGCCCCGGGTCGACAGCCGCATGCGCTCGATGCCTGGAAGTCGAAGGGCTGACGGGTCTCCGAAGGAACCGCGTACCGGTTCCTCCCAGACCCGGACCTCCGTGCCTAATTCGTTGGTCAAGATTTCAGTGGAGCTTAAGGCCGGATTTACTCCGGCCGTCCCCCAATCGCTGCCAAAGCGCCTCCCAGCGTGGCCGAGGAGAGGGGTGGGTTCCGCGGCGGGGGACATCTGTCCCCCCCGCGATTTCTATCTATAGACGCCGTTGTGGCCCAGGCTGTGCAGGCCGACGTTCGGGAAGTAGGTGAGGCCGTGGTCCTCTGACCCGACCCGGATCCGCGCCAGCAGCTCTCCGGTGACCGTGCTGATCACGTAGACGGTGGCGTGGTAGCGGCCCGACGCCCAGAGCTGGGTGCCGTCGGGGTTGAGCTGCAGCATGTCCGGGCTGCCTCCCCCAGGGATCTGCCATTTGGCGACGACCTGCCGCGTGGCGAAATCGATCACCGAGATCGAGCCCTCGAGCCGGTTGGACACATACAGCGATTTGGTATCGCGTGATACCTGCAGCCCATGCGCGCCGCGGCCCGTGGGAATGAACTGGATCTCCTTCATGGCCACCGGATCTACGACCGACACTCCCATGCGACCTTGATTGGTCACGTAGAACACCGTCCCGTCTGGTGAGAGCTTCACGTCGATCGGGAGGCCGCCGACGTGGACGAACCCGTCGAGTCTCATGTTCACCGTGTCGACCCTGGCGACGACGCCGGAATACTCGGTCGAGATCATCAGGTAGCTGCCGTCGGCGCTGAAGTCCAGGTGATCGGCGCCCGGCCATGGAATGGCGACCGAGCCGAGAAGGCTCCATCCGTTGTGCGGATCGCGGAACTCGACGCGCTGCAGGCGCTCCACGACATCGATCGCCTTGCTGCCGTCAGGCGTGAAGTAGAGGTTGTACGGAAACGGGATGTTGATCCTCTGGCCGTTCGGGCGGCCGGTATGGATGTCGATCACGGTGAGGTTGCTCGACCCCTCGTTGTCGACATAGAGGGCGCTCATGTCCCACGCGGGCGCGATGTGATGGGGAATGAATCCCACCGTGTAGTGGTCGATGACCTGGAACGTCAGCGGGTCGATCACGTCCACGGTGCCCGCGGTGCTGTTCGGAACGTAAACGCGAGGCGGAAGCTCGCACAGGGGACAGGGGACGACGCCTGAAAGGGTGTTCGCGTAAACGTTGAGAGGACCGACTGGAAGTGCCACCTGCTGGACGTCGGGAGCCGGCAGGAGGCGAGCCGGTTCGGTTACGGGTGCGACCGGGGGCGTGCTCACCGGGGGAGCGGTCCACACCACCGCGAAGACGACCGCGGCCGGGCTGACGATGGCCAGCACGAAGACTGTGGCTGAAGCGATACGAACGGCCCGAGATCGCACCAGCGACCCGAGGGCTTTACTCGTCGGGAAGGTCTTCAAGCTTGGGGGAGAGCTCACACACCCATCGACCGTCGTCGAGACGGCGGATGAAGCGACCGTAGCCCTGGTTGCGCGCGACGTTCAAGAACTGCTCCTGTGAGATCAACGTCCTGAGCCGGGCCAAGTCCGCATATGTGCTGTCGCGCATGATCCCGCCGACCACGCCCGCCAGCTCCCGCCACTGTCCTTCGGACAGAGGTTCGCCATAGCCTGCGATCGTCACGAGCAGTGCCGCGGTGGCCCCCGTGATGGTGTCCGGAAGCAGCTTCTCCGACTTGGCGCGGGCGATGATCTCGCGCCCCGTGCCGATGATGTCGGCGATCCGGTCCCTGCGCACCCCGATGATGTCGCGACCACTGCCGACTGTCGTGCCTTCGAGGTATCTGGGTCCTGCTTCCATACCGCAACCGCATATTGTAATTGGCGCCCCGAATGGACCTGGAACTGCCACCCGAGCACGCGAGCTTCCGCGACTGCGTGCGCGAGCTGGCGCAAGCGGTGGCGCTGCCGCTTGCGGCTGAGGTCGATCGCGACCACAGGTTTCCAATAGAGGCGGTCAATGCCGCCGCGGAGGCGGGCTTGCTGGGGGTTCTGATCCCTCGCGAGTACGGAGGGTTGGGGCTGGACGCGCTCGCCTTCACGCTCTGCATCGACGAGCTCGCCCGCGCCTGCGCCTCGACCTCAGTGATCGTCGACGTACACACCAGCGTGGGCAGTGAGCCGATCCTGTTGTTCGGCACCGATGAACAGAAACGGCGATGGCTGCCGCGACTTGCGTCAGGCGAGCTGCTGGGAGCTTTCGCGCTCACCGAGCCGGCTTCGGGGTCGGATGCGGCGTCGCTGAAGACAAGCGCTCGCCGCAACGGCGACGGGTACGTCCTCAACGGCACCAAGATCTTCATCACGAACGTTGGGCATGCCGGCGTCTACATCGTGTTTGCGCGCACCGGGCCCGACGAGCGCGCGGCGGGGGTGAGCGCGTTCCTGGTCCCCGCCGACTCGCCGGGCGTGCGCGTCGGCCAGGTGTTCAAGAAGATGGGCCTGAACGGATCGCCGACCGGCGAGCTCGTGCTCGAAGACGTGGTGGTGCCGGTCGCCAACCGGCTCGCGGCCGAGGGCCAGGGCTTCACGGTCGCGATGCGCGCCCTCGATTCGGGCCGGATCGGCATCTCAGGACAGGCGCTGGGGATCGGGCAGGCCGCGGTCGACGAGGCCGCGAGCCTGATGAAAGGACGCGCCCGGGAACAGGGTGACGATTTCACCCTCGCCGACATGGCCACCCGGCTCGCATCCGCCCGCTTGCTCGCTTACAACGCAGCCTGGCTGTGCAGCGCCGGTCGACCTTTCACACGCCAGGCCTCGATGGCCAAGCTCCACTGCACCGACACGACGATGCAGGTGACGCTTGACGCCCTCCAGCTGGCCGGAGAGGAGGGCACGTTCTCGGGCAGCCCGTTCGAGCGTCACGTGCGCGATGCGAAGGCGCTCCAGATCTACGAGGGATCCAACCAGGTCCAACGAATCGTGATCGCCCGAGAAGTGCTCCAATAGGCCGCGTGGACTTCGATCTCTCCAAAGAGCAGGTCGCGATCCGGGACACGATTCGCGAGCTCGTTCAGGACCGGGTTGCTCCGCGCGCGGCCGAGATCGATGAGAAGGCCGAATACCCGAAAGACATCGAAAGGCTCTTCGCCGAGAACGGCATCCTGGGCATCCCGTTCCCCGAGGAGTACGGCGGGATCTCCGGCTCCAGCGTCACGATCTGCATGGGCATCGAGGAGATCGCCAAGGCGTGCGCGACCTCATCTCTGATCCTTGCCGTCCAGGCGCTCGGTTCGTACCCGATTTTGGTGGCGGGCTCGGAGGAGCAGAAGAAGCGTTTGTGCCCGCCATTGGCGTCAGGCGATAGCGTCGCGGCGTACGCGCTGTCCGAGACCGGCAGCGGCTCCGACGCTGCGGCGATGAAGACGCGCGCGAAGCGCTACGGCGATGAGTACGTGATCAATGGGACCAAGCAGTTCATCACCGGCGGAAGCATCGCCGGGACGCTGGTCGTCTTTGCTCAGACCGATCCGGAAGCCGACCACCGAGGCATCTCCGCGTTCGTGCTCGAGCGTGACACCAGCCCGTGGCAGGCACCGAAGCTCGAGCACAAGCTCGGTATTCGCGGCTCGCCGACTGCGCAGCTCGTGTTCGACGATGTCAAGGTCCCGGCTGCCAACCGGCTCGGGGAAGAGGGGGCGGGGTTCAAAATCGCGCTCGCCGTTCTGGACCGCTCGCGGCCGGGAATCGGCGCCCAGGCCCTCGGAATCGCCGAAGGCGCATTCGACTACGCGCTGGCTTACGCACGCGAGCGAAAGCAGTTCGGCCAGCCGATCTCGAGCTTCCAGGGGATTCAGTTCATGTTCGCGGACATGGCCACGCAGATAGAGGCGGCGCGGCATCTCGTGTATCTAGCCGCGACCAAGGTGGATGCGAAAGCATCGGATCTCACCAAGGTGGCGTCGATGGCGAAGCTCTTCGCGTCGGACATGGCTATGAAGGTGACGACCGACTGCGTGCAGATCCTCGGCGGCTATGGGTACATCTCCGACTACCCGGTCGAGCGGATGATGCGAGACGCCAAGATCACGCAGATTTACGAGGGAACCAACCAGATCCAGCGCGTCGTCATCGCTCGGTCATTGCTGAAGTGAGTCTTCCGAACCCGACTCAATCGCCGGCATCGCCCACAGCCCCTTATCACCCACCCCCGTCTTACCCGCCACCTGCTTACGGCAGGGCGCAGTCAACCGACGGCCGCGCGGTGGTGGCGCTGGTGGTAGCGATCTTCGGATTGATCCTCGGTCTGCCGCTCGGCGTCCCGGGCCTGGTGTGCGGTCCGATCGCGTATTTCATGGGCAAGTCCGCAAACCGGCGGATCGACGCATCCGGTGGAACGCTCGGTGGTCGCAGCCTGGCCATGACCGCCTGGATCCTCGGCATCGTCGCCACAGCGGCCGGCGCCGTGATCACCCTGATCTGGCTCGTCCTGTTTCTCGTCGCGATCTCCACGCCAACGGGCTAGGCATTGGAGCGCATCACCGAGGCCTTCGTCTGGCCTGTCCGCGATACGGGGTGGGCCTTGAAGCTCGTCATCATCGGGCTCATCGCGCTGATCCCGATCATCGGCTGGATCAACGGCATCGGGTGGATGCTCGCCTCACTGGATCGCCTCCGGTCGGGTGACGAGCGGCTCGCGGCCGGCAACTTCACGCACATCGGACGAGGCGCGCGCGTGTTCGTCGTGGAGCTGATCTACGCCCTGGTGGTCGTCGCGCTGGGGTTGATCTTCTACGTACCCGGGATCCTGATCGCGGTCAACCAGAGCCACGGCGCCGGCAATCCGGGACTGATCGCGCTGGCCATCCTTCTCAATCTGGCCGCACTCGGCGTCGTTGCGCTAGGCAGCCTCGTCTACACATTCCTGCTGCCGGCAGCGATCCTCGCCACCGACGCGGGTGGAATCGCGGCCGGATTGCGCATCGGCGCTGTCGTCAGGCGAAGTCGCGCGAATCCGATCAACACTCTGATCGCCGGCCTTATGCTGATCGCCGCAAGCTTCGTCAGCTCGATTGGCGCGATTGCGTGCGGAATCGGAGTGATTTTTACGGCCCCCTACGCGCTGGCGATGCAGGCGTGGATCATTCGCAGCTTCGAGATCGGCACCACCGGCCGGCAATCGGAATAGGAGGACGCGTAGATGTCGGACTTGCCGCCGCCGCCCCCACCGGGTGGCAGCACTCCCACACCGCCTCCGCCCCCGCCACCACCACCGGGACCGCCCGGGGGTGGGTTCACCCCGCCGCCGCCACCTCCTCCGCCACCCCCGCCGGGTGGAGGTTTCATTCCGCCGCCTCCGCCCCCGGGCGGCGGTTATGTGCCCGGCGGCTACGTACCGCCGGCGCCGATGGGATACACGCCGGGCGCCATGGCGTATGCCGGAACTCGCACCGATGGGCTGGCGATCGGCTCGCTGATCTGCGGCATCGTCGGCATCGTCTGCTTCTTCATCTGCCTGGGGATCGTCCTCGGTCCCGCGGCCGCGATCATGGGCTTCATCTCCCGGCAGCGCATTGCATCGAGCGGCGGCACGCTGGGCGGCGGAGGCATTGCGCTAGCTGGTTTGATCCTGGGCGTGGTGGCCTTTTTCGGCAGCGTGGCCTGGATCCTGGTGTTCGTTCTCTCGTCCAACCACACGACCACGACGTAACCCAGCCACCTCGGCCGGCGTTCCAAAAGGGTCTTGCAGGGTAGAATCCCCGTGCGCATGCAGAGGGCCAGGCCTAGGGCCAGGCGATCCCGCTACCACGTCTCCTACCGCCTGACCCGGTCGGTACCGGCGGTCGTTGGCGCGTTGGTGCTCCTGGTCGTGATCGTGACCGCGACCCTCACCTACAAGCGCCTGGACGACTTTGTCTCGGCCACGACCGGGCGGCACATCAATCCGATCGGCGAGGTCGTGCAGGCCGTCGAGCCTTCGCCCGGCACCATCGCGTACAAGCTGAAGCATGGCCAGCAGGTCAACATCCTGCTGCTGGGCCGCGGCGGAGAGGAGAACGACGCGC
>VBFD01000076.1:0-21799 GCA_005883585.1 Chloroflexota bacterium | reverse complement strand
TCGCGGTGTGTTTCGAAGTCCTTGTGGGAGGGGTCGCCACCGCCCTGATCGTCGAGGAGGCGCCGGCCGCCCGCCGCGGCCAGGCGGTGAGCGTGCTGGCTGTGCTCAGCGGTATCGGCACCGGCATCACCGTGCTCGCCTACCCCGTGGTCGCACCCCACTGGCGGTATCTGTTTGTCGCCGGCGGCGTCGGGTTGGTTGCGGCGCCGGTGATCTGGAGGAGGTTGCCCGAGGGGCGCGTGTGGCAGGGGGTCCGGCTTTCCGGTTCAGCCCTACGGCTGCTGTTCGCACCGGCGTGGCGCCGGCGCCTGATCGTGATCGCGGCCACGACGGCGCTCCTGGCCGTGCTGCTCGAGCCGGCCGGCCTCCTCTTCACCCTGTTTGCCAGCCAGGTGCTTCACCTGAGCGCGGTCGCGATCAGCGAATTGATCTTCGCATCGGGGGTCGCGGGCGCAGCGTCGTACCTGGCCGGCGGTTTCCTCAGCGACAGGTTCGGGCGCCGGATTCCAGGCACCGCTTTGACCGGCGCGACCGCGGTGGCCGCGAGCCTCAGCTTTGCCACCGGGACGCCCGGGTTCGTGATCGGCAACGTGCTCTGGAGCTCGATCTCGAGCGCCGCCACCCCGGTTTTGGGGGCGTGGTCGGCCGAGCTCTTTCCGACCCGGGCGCGGGCGACGGCCGAGGCCATGGCATCTCTGGCGGCCGCCGTGGGAAGCGTGGCGGGGCTGCAGGCGGTCGGTTTGCTGTCGCAGTCGCTCAGCCTCGGAGCGGCGCTGGGCGTGACAGGCGTGATCGCCCTCGCCGGGGCTCTCCTTCTGCTCTTGCTCCCGGAGACTCGAGGCGCGCCGCTCCCCGATTGACGCTTTCTCAGAGCGGTGCTACCTTTGCCGCCGGTATATCGGTCGCATATCGGTCGATGGCCGACAGGGGAGGGTCAACCGGGGTGGCTTCGCAAGCTCGCGCGCTGGCCGGACGGCGTGCTCCCAGCTCCGTCACCGAAGCGGGCCGCTCCCAGAGCGAAGAGGCCTACATGCGGATTCGCGACCGCATCGTCTGTCTCGACATGCCGCCCGGATCCGTGGTGGAAGAGGGCCGGCTGCGCGACGAGCTCGAAATCGGCCGCACGCCGATTCGGGAGGCGCTCCAGCGCCTCGCCTGGGAGAACCTGGTCCGCAGCGTTCCCCACCGCGGAACCTTCGTCACCGACGTGAACATCACCGACCTCGCGCGCATCACGGAGGTCAGGGTCGTCCTCGAAGGCCATGCGGCGCGACTCGCCGCCGAGCGCAGCGGCCCGCACGATCGAGACGCCATCAGCGACCTGCTCGAGCGCCTCGACCTGGTCGAGCGCACCAACCAGCGCGAGCTCATGCAGCTCGACCGGGAGGTCCACCGCCAGATCTATCGCTCGGCCCGGAACGCGTTTCTGGAGAACACGCTCGAGAGGTATTTCAATCTGAGCCTCCGGCTCTGGTACCTGGTCATCGACCATGGCGTGCGGCTGCGCGAAGCCGTCGAAGAGCATATCGAGCTGCTGCGTGCCGTCATCGCCGGCGATGGGCAGCGCGCGGAGGACTGTATGAAGCGTCACGTCGTGGGTTTCGAGCGGGAGATTCGCAAAGTCCTGGTGGAGAGGTAGAGGTGATCAGCTGATGCCGAAGATCTTTTTCGCCACCGACCTGCATGGCTCCGAGATGTGCTGGCGCAAATTCCTGAACGCGGCGAAGTTCTATGAGGCCGACGTTCTGATCTGCGGCGGCGACATGACGGGCAAGGCCATGATCCCGATCGTCGAGGAGAACGGCCACTACACGGTGACCATCACCAGCGAGCGTCAGGTGGTCGGCGCGGACCAGGTCGGCGAGATCGAGAGCCAGATCCGCCGTCGGGGCTACTACCCGCTGCACGTCACGCCCGAGCGCCTGCAGGAGCTGGACGAGAACGCCGACGCCCGAAAGGAGACTTTCCGGCAGATCATGCTGGACGGCGTCCGGCGCTGGATGAACATGGCTGAGGAGAAGCTGCGCGGGTCCGGCGTGCGCATATTCGTGTGCCCGGGGAACGACGACGAGATGGAGGTTGACGACGTCGTCCGGGAATCCGACATGGTCGAGCTCGGTGAAGGACGAATGGTGGAGATCGACGGCTTCACGATGATCTCGACCGGCTGGTCCAACCACACGCCGTGGAACACCCACCGCGAGGAGACCGAGGAGAAGCTTGGCGAGCGGATCGAGGCGATGGCCAAGAACATCCCCGATCCGTCCCACGCGATCTTCAACCTCCACTGCCCGCCATTTCGCTCGGGCCTCGATGAGGCCCCGGCCATCGACGCGGACCTCAAGCTCATGCACGGCGGGCGTGCGCTGCGCCCGGTCGGATCTACGGCGGTGCGCCAGGCGATCGACAAGCACCAACCGCTGTTGTCCCTGCACGGGCACATTCACGAGAGCAAGGGCGCGGTCAAGCTCGGGAAGACGCTGTCGATCAACCCGGGCAGCTCCTACGAGGAGGGAATCCTCATGTCGGCGATCATCAATCTCGACGCGAAGAAGGGGATCAAGAGCTACCAATTGGTCAACGGATAACGGGAAAGGGAGAAGGAGAGAAACACATGGCTGAATCGACGATGGGATCGGCCGGGGCGCGGCCGACGCTGTTCCTGCGCAACGCAACCGGGCTGGTTAAATCCTGGTCGACGTTCGATGCCTTCGTTTATTCGTTCTGGTCGGTCAACCTGATCACGCTCGGCCTGTACGGCATGTCCTACGTCTACACCGTCCCCGATGGACAGCTGCTCGCCGCGATCCTGGTGTTCGGCGTGCTGACAACTTTCCTCGTCGTCACATACGCGATGTTGGTGAGCGTCATGCCGCGAACCGGCGGCGACTACGCCTGGCAGAGCCGCGTGCTAGGCGGCGGACTTGGCTTCGTACTATCCATGACCGGCTGGTGGTTCACCCTGTTCCTCTGGGCGCCGATCTACGCCAACATCCTGGTCGTCCAGTTCTTTTCTCCCCTCGCATATACGCTTGGCTGGACCAGCGTCGCCACGTTCTTCACCAGTCAGACCGGCATCTTCGTCTCGTGCTTGATCGTGCTTGCGTTCGTGAGCATCGTCGTCACGCTGGGCATGGAAACCTACGCGCGAATCCAGAAGGTCTGCTTCTGGATCGGCATCGTAGGTCTGGCGGTTGTCTGCGCCCTGCTCCTCTTCGCAAGTCCCCAGGACTTCCAGAACGCCTTCAACCGCGAGGCGACCAGCCTCTTCGGCGCGCCCGCCAATGCGTACCAGGGCACGATCGACGCAGCAAGCAAAACCTTCGCAGGGTCGAGCTTCAGCACGTTCACGTTTGGTCCGCTGCTTCTTCTGCTCCCCTGGCTGGCTTTCTACCTGCTGTGGCCCAACTGGGGAGCGACCCTCTACGGCGAGGTCCGTGGAGCCAAAGACATCCGCAAGCCCTTCTGGAGCATGTTCGCGGGCCTGTGGGTCACGGTGGCCATGGTTGCGCTCGTCGTGATCCTGATCAACAAGACGATCGGCTGGAACTTCTACCAGTCGGCCAACGCGGCCTACTGGAACAACTTGTTCGCCGTGCAGGGCGCGGTTGCCCCGCCGGTTCCGATCTGGCCATACCCCGTGATGTTCGCGGGATTCTTGGTGGACAACCATCTCTTCCAGGCCCTGCTGATCATCGTCATGGGCCTGTGGTTCTTCGGCTGGGCGGGAACCCTGTTCCTGTCCTCGACTCGCGTCATCTTCGCCGCCGCCTTCGATCGCGTGTTGCCGGCATGGGCGGCCAACATATCGGCCAAGCGCCGCGTGCCGTACGGCGCTCTGATTCTGATGATCGCGCCGTCCCTCGTGATCAGCGCGATCTATGCCTACAAGCCGGACTTCACCAGTGTGTTCCTGGACGCTACAGCAGTGCTTGCCTTGACCTTCCTCGCGACGGTCGTGGCAGCGATCATCCTGCCCTGGCGCCGCAAGGACCTCTATGAAGCCTCGCCGATCGCCCGATTCAAGATCGCCGGGGTGCCGTTGATTACCGTCGTCGGAGTGATCACCGGTTTGTTCCTGCTCTTCATGCTTTACCAGTGGTCCTTCAACCCTGACAACCTTTACGGGACGTCGTTGCAAAAGACGCCCAACTCCGTCATCTACTTCGTCGCGACATACGTCGTCGCCATTGTCATCTACGTGGTGGCGCGGGTATACCGGAGCCGGCAGGGGATCGACCTCGCCCGCATCCATCACGAAATTCCGGTTGAATAGCAGTTCACCGGCCGCCGGGCTCGAGCCCGGCGGCCCTATTTCTCACTGATGCTCGAATACACCCTTCGCACCTACCAGAGTCCCACCCGACTCGTACAGCGCCTCGGCGCAATCCGCGAGCTGGGCACGGAGGCCGGCCTGCTCGGCATCCGCCGGCCGCTGCTCGTCACCGACCCGGGAGTCAAGGCGGCGGGCTTGCTCGACACCGCCCTCGAGGTGCTGCGCGGCGCCGACTGCGAGCCGGTCGTGTTCGACCGCGTCCGGGCAAACCCGGGGGTCGAGCTGGTGGATGCCGGCGCCGCCGAGTACCGTTCACAGGGCTGCGACGGCCTCGTCGCCATCGGCGGAGGAAGCTCCATGGACACCGCCAAGGGGATCGGGGTCGTGGCGGCGCACGACGGCAGCATCCTCGACTACGAATGGGGACGGAGCCCGATCGCGAGCCGCATCCCGCCGATGATCGCCGTCCCGACCACCGCCGGGACCGGCAGCGAGGTCACGCTCTGGGCGGTGATCACCGACCCGAAGCGGAAGATCAAGTTCAACGTCGGCGGCACTCCGAACATCGCGTCCTGGGTCGCCGTCATAGACCCTGAGCTCACTGTGAAGCTCCCTGCCGCGGTGACCGCCGGCACAGGCATGGACGCGCTGGCCCACGCCGTCGAGTGCTACACGATGACCTACCACCAGCCGTTCACCGACGCGGTGGCGTTGCTCGCGATGGAGTACGTCGCGCGCTACCTCCGGGTCGCGTTCTCACAGGGAGCCAACGTCGAAGCCCGCTACTACATGAGTGGCGCCGCGATGCTCGCCGGACTTGCTTACGGGACCGACTCGGCCGGCGCGGCGCACGCGATGAGCCAGACCGCCGGCGGAGTGCACGACGCACCGCACGGAGCGTTGACTGCTCGTCTCCTGGGCCCGGTCATGGAGTACAACCACGCCGGCGAACCGGAACGTTTTGCGCGGATGGCCGCGGCGTTCGGGCTCGATGTGCGCAACGTGACCGTGTGGCGCGCCGCCGAGATGGCGGTCGAGTACGTGCACCAGCTGACGATCGACGTGGAGATCCCGAGCCTCGAGCAGCTCGGGTTCACCAGGGATGAGATTCCGATGCTCGCGGACAAAGCCGCGGCCGACCCCCAGAGCATCGGCAACCCGCGCGACGTCGATGCATCCGCGTACCGTCGAATTTACGCGCGCGCATTCGACCTTGGCCAGGGAGCTAGGAAATGACCATCGACGTCGCCCGCTCGGTGAAGAAGATGTTCGTCGACGGTAAGTGGATCGATTCCGAGAGCGGCAGGCATTTCGATGCCGTCAGTCCCGCCACGGGAGAGGTGATCGCCCACGTGCCGAAGGGCACCCGCACCGATGCGAAGAAGGCGATCGAGGCCGCGCACCGCGCCAGAAAGCCGATGGCGGCGCTGAAGGGTTTCGAGCGTTCGCGGCGGCTGCACCGCATCGCGGAGGCCATCGAGCGCCGCCGGGATGAGCTGGGCCGCACTCTCACGCTCGACCAGGGCAAGCCGCTGGTGGCGGAGGCCCTCGGCGAGGTCGACGAAGCCGCCGAGTATTTCCGCATCGCGGCCGAGGACCTGAAGCGGCTGGAGGGTCGCGTGCTTCCATCCGCCAGCCCGAGCAAGCTCGTCCTGGCGCGCCACTATCCGCGCGGCGTCTACGGGATCATCACGCCCTGGAACTGGCCGCTGACCATGGCCGCCGAGCTGATTGCCCCGGCCCTCGCGGCCGGCAATACGGTGGTATGGACGCCAGCATCGTCGACGAGCGTCATCTCGGTGGCATTGATGGAGTGCATGGCCGAGGCCGATCTGCCGGACGGCGCCATCAACCTCGTCACGGGCCCGGGTGCCGAAGTTGGCGATGAGGTCGCGGGCCACGAGCTCGTGGATGGCGTCGGCTTCGTCGGCTCGACCGAGACGGGCGCATCGGTCGCCCGCCGCGCAGCGGGCAAGCACGTGATGCTGGAGCTCGGCGGCAACGGACCGATCGTGGTGTTCGGCGACGCCGACCTGGCGAAGGCGGTCGAGGGCACGATCGTCGGGTGCTACCTGTGCGCGGGCCAAAGCTGTACCGCCGGCGAGCGGATCCTGGTCCAGGAAAGCGCGCACGACGAGTTCCTCGAGCGTCTCGAAGCCGCGGCGCGGACGCTGCGCCTGGGAGACCCGTTCGCGCCTGAGACGACGCTCGGCCCGCTGAACAACGAAGGCGTCGCGACGAAGATGGACGAACACGTGGCAGATGCGGTGGCGAACGGCGCACGCGTCGTCATGGGCGGCAAGCGGGCCGAAGGCTTCCCCACGCGGCTCTACTACCCGGCGACCATCCTCGACGGCGTGCAGCCGAAGATGCGGGTGAGCCTCGAGGAGACGTTCGGACCGATCGCACCGGTGATCAAGTTCCGCGACGAGGCGCAGGCGCTCGCCCTGGCCAACGATTCGCCATACGGGCTGCTCGGCGCCGTTTACACGAAGGACCTCTCGCGCGCGCTGCGCTTTGCCGACGGCCTCGACATGGGCTGGGTGAACATCAACGAGTCGTCCAACTACTGGGAGGCTCACCTTCCATTTGGCGGACGCGCGGGCAAGCGAAGCGGCATCGGCAGGGTTGGCGGGCGCTTCGCGCTCGAGCAGATGAGCGACCTGAAGACGATCGTCATCGAGGTCGAGGACGCGTGACGAACGGGCCGCTCGAGGACCCGATCGATGAGGCCGGGCGAATCGCTACGGCGGCCAAGGCAGTCGGCGTCAAGGCCAAGCTGCTGGGCGGCGCCGGGATCAACCTCAGCTCGCCCAGCGCGCGCAAGCCGCCGCTGAAGCGCAAGTACGGCGACCTCGACTACGCCATTCGCAAGAAAGACCGCCAGGCCGTGCAGACGCTGTTTCCATCCCTCGGCTATGAGGCCAATGAGCGCTTCAACCTCATGCAAGGGGATCGGCGCCTGTACTTCTACGACACGGACCACAGCCGGCAGATCGACATCTTCATCGACATCATCCAGATGTCCCACGTGATCGATCTGCGCGGCCGCCTCGACGGCGACGGTCCGTGCGCCAGCCCCGCGGACCTGCTGCTGAGCAAGCTGCAGATCTACGAGGTCAATCGAAAAGACCTGGTCGACCTCACGGCGTTGCTTCTCGATCACCAGGTGGTCAAGCGCGAAGACGACGAGTGCATCGATTGCGCGTACGTGGCCAAGGTTGCGGCGGACGACTGGGGTATGTACCGGACGCTGCAGGTGAACATCGGCAAGCTGCGAGAAACGCTGGACGAGCTGGAGGTCGACCGAGGTCTCGTGCGCTCGCGGCTGGACGACCTGTGGTCGGCCATCCAGGCGCAGCCGAAACCGCTGAAGTGGAAGCTGCGGGCCCAGGTGGGCGATCGCATGCGCTGGTACGAGCTGCCCGAGGAGGTCCGCTCACCCTACCAGCCGGACTAGAGGAGGGAGACGCGATTTGATCAACCTGCCCGCACATGCCCGCGCCGTCGTCATCGGCTGCGGCATCGTCGGCAACAGCGTCGCCTATCACCTCTGCCGGCTGGGCTGGAAAGACGTCGTCCTCATCGACAAGGGACCGCTGCCGAACCCGGGTGGATCGACCGGCCACGCGTCGAACTTCATCTACCTCGTCGACCACTCCAAGGAGATGACCGCCCTCACGGTCGAGAGCGTCGCCCCGCCGAGGTCAAGGAGCTAGTCCCGTTCATCGACGAGACGATCATCCTCGGCGGCTTCTACACGCCTGGCGTCGGCGTCGTCGACTCGCTGCGCGCGGGCACGATCATGCGCGAGCGCGCTCAGGCGTCGGGCGCCCTGCAGGTGGTGGCGAATACCGAGGTGGTGGGGATCGACGTGGAGCGCGGCCACGTTCGCTGCGTGCGCACCACCGGCGGGGAGATCGAGGCCGAGACCGTCGTGATCACGTGCGGCGTCTGGAGCCCGCGCGTCGCGCGCATGGCCGGCGCCCGCATCCCGCTCACGCCGGCGGTGCACCAGATGATCGACGTCGGCCCGGTGCCTCGTTTTGCCGGCGCCAGGGGCGACATCGAGGTACCGATCGTCCGTGACATGGACACCAACATGTACGAGCGCCAGGCGGGCGGCGACCTCGAGATCGGCTCGTACGCCCACCGGCCGATCCTTTACGACCCCGAGGACATCCCGCCGATCGAGCGTGCCGCCCTCTCGCCGACGGAGTTCCCCTTCACGCAGCCGGACTTTGAGCTCCAGATGCTGCACGCGCTCGAGCTGATGCCGGAGATCGTCGGCGATGAGAAGGTGGGCGTGAAATACGCGATCAACGGCATCCTCTCGCTCACACCGGACGGGATGCCGGTGCTCGGTGAGTCCCCGGACGTCAAGGGCTTGTGGTCGGCGGCGGCGGTTTGGGTCAAGGAGGGCCCCGGTACGGGCAAGGCGCTCGCGGAATGGATGACCCATGGCGAGTCCGAGATCGATCTCCACTCTTCGGACATCGCCCGCTTCCACGAACACCAAAAGACGCGCGCGCACGTGCGCGCGAGAGCTGCTGAGGGGTTCAACAAGACCTACGGCATCGTCCACCCCAGCGAGCAGTGGGCTTCCAATCGCGACGTGCGCCTCGCTCCCTTCCACGAGCGAGAGCGTGAGCTCGGGGCGATGTTCTTCGAGACCGCCGGCTGGGAGCGCCCCATGTGGTACGAGTCGAACGCTCCGCTCCTCGAGGAGTTCGGGGATCGCGTCACGCGACGCACCTCGGAATGGGAGTCGCGATGGTGGTCGCCGCTCATCAACGCCGAGCACCTCGCGATGCGTGAGCGCGCAGGTCTCTTCGACCTCTCGGCCTTCACGATCTTCGATATCGAGGGCCCGGGCGCGCTGGGGGCGGTGCAGAAGGTGACCCTCCGGCAGATGGACGTGCCCTCTGGCAGGAACGTCTACACGCCGGTGCTCAGCCCCAACGGCGGCTTCAAGTCCGACCTCACGATCATGCGGCTCGGCGACGACCACTTCCGTGTCGTCACCGGCGGCGCGGCCGGGATGTCCGACAAGAAGTGGTTCGGCGACCACCTGCCCGCGGACGGATCAGCGCAGCTGTTCGACCTCACCTCATCGATGACCACGGTGGGGCTGTGGGGCCCTCGCGCGCGCGACATTCTTGCCTCGGCGACCGGCGACGATGTCTCCAACGAAGGCTTCAAGTTCGGCACCTGCAGGGTCATCGACGTCGGCACGGTGCGGGTCCTGGCCTCGCGGATCTCCTATGTCGGCGACCTGGGTTGGGAGCTGTACGTACCCATCGAGCAGGGCCTGCGCCTCTGGGACATGCTGTGGGAAGCGGGCCGTCCTTTCGGCCTTGCCGCGTGCGGCATCGGGGTGTACGGCACCACCGGCCGGCTGGAGAAGTGCTATCGGGCGCACGGCAACGAGCTCGAGACCGAGTACAACGTGGTCGAGGCGGGCATGCAGGCGCCGCGCGTCAAGGCCGAGGATTTCGTAGGCAAGGAGGCGCACCTGCGCCAGCGCGAGGAAGAGCCTGCGGCCGTCATGTGCACGCTCACCGTCGACGACCACAGGTCGAAGAGCGGCGAGAAGCGCTACATGCTCGGGCGCGAGCCGATACTGACCCGTGACGGGGCGCCGGTCGTCGACGGCCGGGGCCGCCGTTCATACGTCACCAGCGCCGGCGCCGGGCCATCGGTCGGCAAGCACATCCTCATGTCATACCTGCCGCCAGAGCACGCGGTGGCGGGCGCCCAGCTTGCGGTCCAGTACATGGGCGAACGCTACCCGGTGACGGTCGCGGTCGTCGGCTCCACTCCACTCTTCGATCCGGAGAACACGCGCATCCGCTCGTGAGGATCCTGGTCTGCGTCAAACGCGTGCCATTTACCGGCGGCAAGATGGTGCTCGCCGCCGATTCGATGTCGCTCGAGACGCGACATCTCGGATTCACCATCAGCCCGCACGAGGAGTGCGGGGTCGAAGAGGCGGTGCGGCTGATCGAGGCCAACAGCGGTGAGTCGGTCGTGCTGACGCTCGGGCCGCCCGAGGCCGTGGAGCAGCTGCGCGATGCCATGGCGCTGGGCATCGATCGCGCTATCCACCTGCAGACCGACGGCGCCGAGTGGGATGGCGAGGCGACGGCCGCGGCGATCGAGGAAGCCGTTCGTGCCGACGAAACGGCCTCCGGTCCGTTCGACGTCATCTTCTTCGGCAATGAATCCGCGGACTCGGGTGGCTTCCAGGTCGGCCTGCGGGTGGCGCGGGCACTGGGGCGACCGTGTGTGACCGGGCTCAAGCGCGTGACAGTCGAGGGCGGCTCGCTGCGCTGCGAGCAGGAGGTCGATGGCGGTCGCGACGTCTACATGGTGCCGACGCCTGTCGTGCTGACGGTCAAAGAGGGCTTGAACCTGCCTCGATATCCGTCGGTGCCGGGTCGCATGCGCGCGAGCCGCAAGCCGGTGGCAACGTCGACGCCGGCGAGGCCGCCCGCGCAGTTGGAGCTGGTCCGCCTCGAGGTGCCGCCGGGCCAGGGCAGGCGCGCCGAGGTGTTGGGAAACGGGGCTGCGGCCGCACCGGCTGTGGTCGAGATGCTGCGAAGTGTGGGTGTCTTGTGATCACCCCAAAAAATCTGACGATTTTCCGGGGACCCCTGTGACCGTACTTGTCCTGATGGAGAACAACGACGCCTCGCTCCAGATGCTGACCCTCGCCCGCAAGTTCGGCCAACCGCTACGCAGCGTTCCCATGGACGCGGTTCAGCCGTTTGCCCCTGACGCGATCGCGGCCATCCTGGCCCGTGCCCTCGCCGCTGACGAGCTGGACGCGTCTTCGGTGTTTGCCGCCGGCACGGATCGCGGCAACGACGTCATCGCGCGGCTCGCGGCACGCACCGGCCTACCCTTCGCCGCCAACTGCATCGCGGCCGAGCCTGGCGACCCGGTGGGCGTCGTACGACAGCGGTGGGGCGGCAGCCTGTTCGAGAACGCGCTGCTCCGGGGTCCTCGTGCCCTGATCACCGTTGCGCCGCACACCGTCCGCGTGACCGAGGGGCCGACGCCCATCGACGTCGACCTGAAGCCGTATCTGGCGCAGATCGACCCCGCGGACCTGGTGGTGCAGGTCAAAGACCACGTCGACGCCGCCGGCGGTGGCGTTTCGCTGGCGGAGGCGAAGGTCGTCGTCAGTGGTGGCCGCGGGGTTGGCTCCAAGGAAGGCTTCGCGATCATCGAGGAGCTGGCCGGCTTGCTGGGCGGCGCCGTCGGCTGTTCGCGCGTGGTGACGAGCGCCGGCTGGCGGCCGCACTCAGACCAGGTCGGGCAGACCGGCACCAAGATCGCCCCGGACCTTTACATCGCGTGCGGGATCTCCGGCGCCACCCAGCACATGGCGGGATGCAAGGCTGCGAAGCGCATCCTCGCCATCAACGCCGACGCCGAGGCGCCGATCATGCAGAACTCGGACTATGCGGTGATCGGAGATCTGAAGGAGATCGTGCCCGCCATCTCCGCCGAGATTCGCAAAACCAAATGAATCCTGTCGCCGCGGCTGCGCTCGCAATCGTGCTCGCGGGGGCGGTCGCTCTCTTCGCGCGCCGCGCACAGTGGCTCTACCGGCTGGTGCGTAGCGGCAAGCCGGCGGCTCGATTCGACAACATTCCGGCACGCGCCAAAGCTGAAGCCGTGGTAGTGGTCGGCCAGAGCAAGCTGCTGCAGCGCCTGCTCCCCGGCCTGATGCACGCCGCGATCTTCTGGGGGTTCATCGTCCTGCTCCCGACCATCGCCATCGCGATGATCGGCGTGGTCGACCAGCACGCGACTCTGCCGTGGCTCGGCCACCAGGGGTGGTACGCGCTCCTCGTCGACGTCTTCGCGTTCCTCGTGCTCGCGGGCGTGATCACGGCTTTCGTGATCCGCAAGGTGCAGCGGCCGCGACGCTTCGTGGGCAGCCACATGCGTGAGGCGCCATACCTCGAGCGCGCCGCGGTGTGGGCGCACGTGCTGCTCATCCTCGGCTTCCTCGTCTACCTCCCCTACTCAAAGCACCTGCACATATTTCTGGCCGCGGTCAACGTGTTCTTCGGACGCACGCGCGCGCGAGGGCGCCTGGAGCCGATCAACTTCGACGCCGCCACCGATGCCGACGTGAGATTCGGCGCCGCCACGGCGACCGACCTCACCTGGAAGCAGATGCTCGATACGGTGTCCTGTACCGAGTGCGGCCGCTGCCAAGATGTCTGCCCGGCATTCAACACCGGCAAGGAGCTGTCGCCGAAGCTCCTGATCATGGCGCTGCGCGATCAGCTCCTGAGCGGCGAGTCAACGCCCATCGTTCCGAACGCGGTGAGCGACAACGTCGTATGGGACTGTGTGACGTGCGGCGCATGCGTGCGCGAGTGCCCGGTCGGGATCGAGCACATCGACCACATCGTCGACCTGCGCCGCAACCTGGTCATGGTCGAGTCGCGCTTTCCCGATGAGGCGGCGACGATGCTGCGCGACGTCGATCGGGCATCGAACCCCTGGGGCAAGCCCCAATCGGACCGCGCTCACTGGGCGGATGGCCTCGGCGTCCGCGTTCTCAACGCCGGCGAACCGGCGCCCGACGTCCTCTTCTGGGTCGGCTGCGGGCCATCGTTCGACGAGCGCGCGAAGCAGGGCGCGATCTCGACCGCCAAGCTGCTCAAGGAGGCGGGCGTCGACTTCGCCATCCTCGGGCCGCGTGAGTCGTGCACGGGCGATCCCGCGCGTCGTATGGGCGACGAGTACACGTTCCAGAAGCTGGCCAAGCAGAACATCGGCACGCTGAACGAGGCCAGGGTCAAGAAGATTGTGACCACGTGCCCGCACTGCTTCAACACCATCGGCAACGAGTACTCGGATTTCGGGGGGCGGTACGAGGTCGTGCACCACACCGAGTTCCTGGCCGGGCTCGTGCGGGAAGGCAAGCTGAAGACGCTCGCCGGCGACCGGACGATCACGTACCACGACTCGTGCTACCTCGCGCGCCACAACGACGTGCGCGAGGCGCCACGCGAGCTGGCCGCCGCGGCCGGCCGGGCTGTGGAGATGCCGCGCAACCGCGAGCGCACGTTCTGCTGCGGAGCGGGCGGCGCGCGCATGTGGATGGAGGAGAGTCGAGGCCGGCCCATCAACGAGGAGCGCGTGCGCGAAGCCATGGGCACCGGGGCGGAGACCCTGGCGGTGGCATGCCCCTTCTGCACCGTGATGCTCGACGACGGCGTGCGCACCACAGGCGCCAAGCTCCAGGTCATCGACCTGGCGACCCTGCTCTCGGAGGCGGTTGAGCGGCGCCGCGTGCGTGACTCGCAAGCGTCGACCACAGATGGATAGGGGAAACCGGGCCGGCGCGGTCGTCATTGGGGGCGGCATCACCGGCTGCAGCGTCGCTTACCACCTCGCCAAGGCGGGGATCCGCGACGTCCATCTCATCGAGAAGGGTGAGCTGACGAGCGGGTCGACCTGCCATGCGGCCGGGCTCGTGACCCAGTTCAACCCATCGCCGACGATGATGCGGTTCCGCCGCTACAGCATCGAGCTCTATCGCGAGCTGGGCGTGTTCGAGCCCGTCGGAAGCCTGCGATTCGCCTCCAGCAAGCAGCAGCTCATGGAGCTGCAGCGCACCGCCAGCCGGGCGCGAGGGATCGGGCTCGACGTCGAGCTGGTCTCCGCCGCCGAGGCCGCGAAGCTGATGCCCGCGATCAGCACCCGATCGCTTTACGGCGCGGTATGGGTGCCGGGCGACGGGCACCTGGACCCGCACACGGCCACCCACGCGCTGGCGCGGGCAGCTCGCGCATTGGGCGCGATCGTCACCACCGGCCTGAGGGTCACAGGCATCGAGCTGTCGGACCGCGGCGCCATCCAGGCCGTCGTCACGGAGGGAGGCAGGATCGAAGCCGACGTCGTCGTCGTAGCCGCCGGCATCTGGGCGCCGCAGATCGCGGCCATGGCCGGCGCCCATGTGGTCTCGACGCCGGTCGACCATCAGCACGCCGCCCTGCGTGCGGTTCCCGGACACGAGCTTCCGGCCGGTATGCCGTGCTTCCGTGATCCCGACAACCTCGTTTACGGAAAGTCGGAGGCCGAGGGAGTGATCCTGGGCGGGTACGAGCCCGACCCGGTCGCGCGCTGGATCGACGGCGTGCCCTGGGACCATTCCGGGACCTCGCTCCCGCCAGACCAGGCCCGCTTCGAGCCGCTGCTCCGCGGCGCCGCCCGCCGCTTCCCCTTCCTCGGCGAAGCCGGGATTGTGAAGCTCGTCTGCCACCCGGATGCGATGACCCCTGACGCCAATCCGCTGCTCGGCCCGGTGCCCGGCGTCCGCGGGCTGTACCTCGCCGCGGGACTCTCGCTCAACGGGTTCGGCGGCGCGGGGGGGATCGGCCGCGCCCTTGCGCAGTGGATCACGGGCGCCGAGCCGGAGCTCGATCTCCATCCTTACCGCTGCTGGCGCTTCGGTCCGGTGCACCGCGACCATCGCTACGCTGCGGACCTCGCGCGCGAGGCGTACCGGTACTACTACTACCTCCGCTATCCGTTCGATGCGGATGAGTGGGGCCGGCCGCGGCGCACGAGCGCCCTCCACGAGCGCATGCAGGACCTTGGCGCCGTGTTCGGTGCCAAGCACGGCTGGGAGCGGGTCGACTATTACGAACCCGGCCGGCCGTGGCGTCGCGCCGGCGCGGACCAGCGGGCGTTCGGCTGGACGCGACCTCCTTACTTCGACCTGCTCGCTGAAGAGCACGCCGCGTTCCGCGAGCGCGCAGGCATCATCGACATGAGCTCGTTCGGAAAGATCGAGGTAAAAGGGCCCGGCGCGTTGCCGCTGCTGGAACGCGTGGCCGGCAACCTCATTGACCGGCCCTCGGGCAGCGTCGTCTACACCCAGCTGCTCGCTGAGGATGGCGGCATTGCCGCGGACGTCACCATCACGCGGCTGGCCGAGGACCACTTCCGAGTTGTGACCGGCGCGGGTTACGTGAATACCGACCTGGGCTGGCTCCGCCTACAGATAAAGGAAGGCGACCCTCGTGTCGACCTGCGCGAGTCGACCGAAGACTTCTCGGTCATCGGCATGTGGGGGCCGTGCGCGCGCGACATCCTGGAGCGCGTGACCGGCGACGAAGTGTCCGATGACGGCTTTCCGTTCATGCAGGCGCGCGCCATCCGAATCGGCGGCGCAATCGCGCTGGCGCAGCGGGTCACCTACGTCGGCGAGCTGGGGTGGGAGCTGTACCTCGAGCCGTCGTGGGCCGGGCAAGTCTGGGACCGGCTGATGACCGCGGGACAGGCATCCGGAATCAAGCCCGGCGGCTACCGCGTCCTCGAGGGGCTGCGCATGGAGAAGGGCTACCGCTACTACGGCACCGACCTCACCTTGCTCGACAATCCGCTCGAGGCCGGCCTGGGATTCTGCGTTCGTTTCGACAAGCCGGATTTCAACGGCCGCGCCCCGCTGCTGGCGGCGCGCGAGAACGGCATTTCGCGGCGACTGCGCACCCTTGAGGTCGGAGGCGAGGACTACGTCCCCATCTACGGAGGCGAGGCCGTGCGGCACGAGGGCAAGGTGATCGGCAGGCTGCGCAGCTGCGGCTACGGATTCACGGCGCGGCGCAACCTCGCCTACTCCTACCTACCAATCGATCTCAAGCCGGGAGGCAGCGTCGAGGTCGAGGTGTTCGGGCAGATGGCGCCGGCCGCAGTCACGACCGACGCGGTGGTCCAACGTGAGCATGTCCAGGGCTGACGACGCGGTCGCGCGGGTCTCGCTCTGGAAGGGTGCGGCGACCAAGGTGTCGCCGCTGTCGGGAGGCCTCACCAACGAGAACTATCTGGTCGAGGCCGGCGGCTCGCGCTACGTCGTCCGCATCCCCGGGCAGTCGACCGAGCTGCTGTCGATCGATCGCCTCAACGAGGTTCACAACACCAGGGCGGCGGCGACGGCCGGGATTGGACCTGCGGTGCTCGAGGTCATCCCCGACCTCGACGTGATGGTGCTCGAGTTCATCGAGGGGCCGACCATGTCGGCGAAAGCGCTCCAATCGAAGTCGATGGCGCATCGGATGGCAATGTCATTCCGCCTTCTCCACGCCGCACCACGCTTTCTGCTGGACTTCAACATGTTCCGGCTCATCGACACCTACCTCGAGATCGTCGAGGCGCACAACGTCACGATCCCGCGCGACTACCGCGACCGCCTGCCGGCCATCGCTCAGATCGAGCGAGCGGTGAACGTCAGACCTCTCCCGTCGGTTCCCTGCCACAACGACCTGCTGTGCGAGAACTTCATCGATGACGGATCCGTTCTTCGCATCGTCGACTACGAGCTGAGCGGCAACAACGACCCGTGCTTCGACCTCGGCAACACCGCACAGGAGGCCGAGTTCGACGATGAGCTCAGGGCCGGCCTATGCGAATCGTATTTCGGCCGGTCCGACCCACAGCAGCTGGCGCGCATGAACCTGTTCGCGCTCATGTCCGATGTGGGCTGGACGCTGTGGGGAGCGATCCAGGCGAAGATCTCGACTATCGACTACGACTTCAAGGGCTACTACAGCGCCCGCTGGGATCGTGCTCTCGCGGTACTGGAGTCGAACCGTTTCGCCGAGCTGCTGGAGGCGGCCGCTAGCTCCGCTTGATCACGACTACAGAGATCTCGTCGGCGGCTCTGTCGATGCGATCAGCCGAATTCTTCAGGTGCCGGTAGATCTCGCGCGACTTGAGAATCTGGCCCATCGGCGCTTCGCTGTCGAAAAGGCTGCCGACCGCCTGGTGATACAGGCCGTCGATCCGATTCTCTGAGCGCTTGGCCCGCACGGCATGCTCCGCCGCCACTCCGGGATGGCCCAGCAGCTCTCCCACCGCCGATCGGATGTGCGTCGCGCCCTCGACCAGCACCTTGGCCATCTCGTTGAAGCCTTCCGGCGGGCCGATCTTGTAGATCGCGAGCTCGACGGCGGTTTCATTGGCGGCATCGAGGATGTCATCGATCGCGCGCGAAAGCGCGAAGAGATCTTCGCGGTCAAACGGCGTCGCGTATGTGTGGGCCAGCTCGTCGATCAGAATCCGTCTCTTCGCGTCGCCCTCGCGCTCGATCGCCTTCACCTGGTCGACGAGCTCGTCATTGCCGCCGGGCGCACGGCCGAACTTCTCTACGACTTGAAGGGCGCGCACTGTCAGGTCTGCCTGGTCGCAGAGCAGCTCGATGAAACGGCGATCGTTTGATCGGGCGAGAGCTCGTATCGAGCGGCCGAAGCTGCTCATTGAGAAATCGAGGTGAGGCGCATCACCAGGTGCAGGGCCGCAGCGACCACCACCGCGAGCGGCAGCGTCAGCAGCCAGCTGCCCACCATCTCCCTGACTATTCCCCAGCGGATCGATGAGGCGCGCAGGCCTGCGCCGACTCCGACCAGTCCGCCGTCAATCGTCTGCGTCATGCTCACCGGGGCCCCGGCAAGGGCCAGCGCTGACACGACGCCGCCGGATGCCAGCTGCTGCGCGAGCGCCTGCATCGGACGAACCTTGAGGACTCCGAATCCGATGCGCCGAGCGACTCGCCATCCTCCAAGAACCGCACCTGCGAAAAACAGAATGAATGCGCCCATGATAGGCGCGGGACCTGAAAACAAGACAGCCTGGCCGTGATTTGGAAACGACAAGCCAACTGCGATCAGGCCCACCGTCTTCTCCATGTCATTCGCGCCGTACGCGAAAGCCTGGATGCCGGCCGAGACGAACTGGAATCGAGCGAGGCCGAGCATCGATGCGTGGGACCGACCGCCGAGGAAGCGTCTGACTCCGGCATAAAGCGCGAGCGCGAGCACGCCGCCGCCCAAAACGGAGATCGGTATGCCGAGCAAGATGCGAGCCACGCCACGCCAATGGACGAGGCCGAGCTCACCACTTGCCGCCATCCAACCCAACATCGCACCGACCAGGGCCAGGGTCATGCTGGTCGGCACGCCGAATCGCCATGACAAGAGAACCACGCTCAGAGAGGACAACGTGATGAGGATGAAGTTGAGCTCGCCTTGATTTCGTAGATCGATCACGTTCGTCCCCACCGTCTGGGCCACGGCGGTTCCCAGCAAGACTGGACCCGTCACGCTGATCAGAAGCAGCATTGCCGCCGCCCGCGGAGTGATCAGCCGTCCCGATGTGAAAGACGCCATCAGGTTGCCGCCGTCGTTGAACCCGGAAACGAGCCCGAACAGGCCCGCCGCGGCCAGCGGCGCGACAACGGTGGCGGTCAACTCTAGGAGAGGCCGACGATCTCTCCGCGATCGTCGATGTCGATCCGCACCGCGTTGGGGTGCGACGGCAGTCCTGGCATGGTGCGCATGTCGCCGCAGATCGGATACACGAAACCGGCGCCCACCGAGGCCCTTACCTCGCGCACCGGAAGCTTCCAGCCCGTCGGCGCCCCTTTCAGCTTCGGGTCGGACGAGATGGACAGATGCGTCTTGGCGATGCAGACGCAGAGCTTGCCGAAACCGTTGCGCTCGAACGAGTCCAGCTGCTCGGCGGCGGGTGGGTAGTACTCGACTCCGTCAGCTCCATACACCTTCGTCGCCACGGTCTCGATCTTTTCGCGCAGGCTGGCTTCGATCGGATAGAGGAAGTGGAACGAGCTCGGTTCGTCGGCAGCCTCGGCGACGGCCTCCGCCAGCTCGGTCGCACCCCGCCCGCCTTCGGCGAAGTTGTGGCAGACAGCCGAGCGCACGCCGAGCTCTTCGGCAATCTCCCGAACTGCCGCCTGCTCCGAGGGATGGTCGGTGGGAAACGCGTTGATGGCGACGACCGGGGTCACGCCGTGAAGGCGGATGTTCTCGACCTGCTTGCGCAGGTTGGGAGCGCCGGCCCAAACGTCGTCGGGGTTCTCCTTGACCATCTCCGCCGGCAGCGGCCTGCCCGCCACGACCCGAAACCGGCCGGAGTGCACCTTCAGGGCGCGCACCGTGGCCACGATCACCGCCGCGTCAGGGGACAGCCCTGACGTCCGGCATTTGATGTTGAAGAAACGCTCGGCACCCATGTCGGCCGCAAAGCCGGCTTCCGTGACGAGAAAGTCGCCGCAATGGATCCCGATCCGGTCGGCGATCACGGACGAATTCCCTGTCGCGATGTTGCCGAACGGTCCGGCGTGGACGAGCACCGGCGTGTTCTCGAGCGTCTGCATCAGGTTGGGCTTGATCGCCTCGCGCAGGATCACGGTCATCGCGCCGGCGGCGAAGAGCTCCTCGGCGGTGATCGGCTTGCCGCCCTGCGTGTTGCCGATCACGATGCGGCCGAGTCGCTCGCGCATGTCGCGCAAACCCGTGGTCAGCGCCAGAACGGTCATGACCTCGGACGCGGCCGTGATGTCGAAGCCGGTCGCCCTGATGACTCCGTCCTCGCGCGTGCCCAGCCCGACGATGACGTTGCGCAAGACGCGGTCGCTGATGTCGATCACTCGGCGCCACGTCACGCTGTCGCGGTCGACGAGCGCCTCGTGGTGGTGGATCTGGTTGTCGATCATCGCAGCCAGCAGGTTGTGGGCGGCTGTGATGGCGTGCATGTCGCCGGTCAGGTGGAGGTTCAAGCGCTCCATCGGCACGACCTGGCTGTAGCCGCCCCCCGCCGCCCCGCCCTTGATGCCGAAAGTAGGGCCCATCGACGGCTGACGGATGGCGACGGTAGCCTGCTTGCCGATTCGTGAGAGCGCCTGGCCGAGGCCGACGGTCGTCGTGGTCTTGCCCTCGCCCAACGGCGTCGGCGTGATCGCGGAGACGACGACGTATTTGGCTTTAGGGCGGTCTGCGAGCTCATCGATCGCCTCGAGGCGGATCTTGGCCACGTCATAGCCGTATGGCTCGAGGAGGTGGGGACCAATGCCCATCTTGGCCGCGACCTCGGGCATCGGCAGCAGGCGCGCCTTGCGCGCGATCTGCAGGTCGGTCGGGAAGGTCACCGCCATGTGGTCATCTCCTCCTCATGAAGCGAGCAGGCGCGCGAGTGTCTCCCGGCGCCAGCGCTCGGTGGCCTCGATCTCGTTGAACGTGAAGAAGTGCAGACCCGCGACGTTGCGGTCGGGCGCCGCGAGCTCGGGCAGCAAGGCGGTCGCGAAGCGTTCGGGGTCGTAGCCGCCGGGCTGGACCATGCGCATGAACCAGTTGGAGTGGCCGCGCAGGAAACGAGCCGAATCGGCGAGCCCGATGCGCGTGGAGACGCGCAGCAGCTTGGCGGGTTCGGCCACTCCCGCAAGGCCGATGTGGATGGGAAGCTGCACGCCGCGGCGCCTGACGCGCGCGACCCACTTCTTGACGATCCGCGGGTCGAAGCAGAGATTGCTGACGATGTAGGTGGCGATGCGGCGCTTGTCCCACATCGCCTGGATCGTGAGGTCGTCCTCGATGAAGCTGTGGCGTTCGGGATAGCCCGTGATGCCGATCTCGCGCAGGCCATGCGGGTGGGCCGTGATCGCCGCCAGGAGCGATACCGAGTCGGGGAACTCACCGGCGGGCTCTTTGGCGTCGCCCGCGACGATGAACGCCTCTTTTCGGCCGAGCGCGGCCACCCGCTCGAGGACCTCCTGCAGGTGCGCCTCGTCCTTGATCAACCGCGCGGAGATGTGAGGGACGACCTGGTACCCGTGCCCGGCCAGGCGCTCGGCCAGCGACATGGTTGCCTCGATTCCCCTCCGCGGCGAGGCGGTGATGGTGACCGTCACCTCATGGGGGACGTGGGCGAGGACCAGGTCCTCGACGTCTTCGGTGGGAAGGACCTCATAGCGCGGCGCGCGCAGAAAGTCGATCAGGCCCTGGCGGCTGGTTTCGTCGGTGAGGCCGATGCGTCCCAGCAGCTTTGCCGATGCCCCCGGTACCGAGCGTGCGCGACCACTCACCATTTTCCCTCGATGTCGCACTATACGGTACTGTCGCGCTCTGCGCAACGCTAGAGCCGGACGGGCAGGATGACGTTGCGGTCCAGAGGCGTGCCCGCCCTCCCGGAATCGAAACCGCCTATCGGGACGTTGCCCGCCAGCTGGCGGTGGAGCGCGGCGAGCTCTGCCGGCTCGACCGCTCCGCCAGGGTCGGGCGGACCGTCGTGGTCGACCATCGTGCATGCGATCGCCAGGAGATCCTCGCCGGCCTCGAACAGCTCGACCACGCGCGCCTGGCACGGCCAATCGACGAGCGAGCACGTCGTGACCTCCCAGAACCCACCGCCGTTCTCGCGAGGATCTCGGCGCGGCCTGATGACATTGGCGTGGATGTGGCCGTTCAGCCAGAGGACGACGTTGCCCGCTTCGTGTACGACCTCGAGGAGCTCATCGACATCGATGTATCGCGATCCTGCCGCACGTCGCTTGTTGCCGAGAGTATCGAGCGTGTGATGCGAGGTGATCACGACCGGCCGGTCGCGCACCTCCTGCAAGCGACGCTCGAGCCAGCGCACCTGGTCCTCGTCGATGCAGCCATCGGCACCGCCGGCGGTGCACACCGTGTCGAGCACGAC
>VBFD01000159.1:0-2122 GCA_005883585.1 Chloroflexota bacterium | reverse complement strand
GACGGTGCGCGAGTCGGTGCTGATGGTGCAGCGCACCCCTGCGCGTACCAGCGTCGGCAAAGGATGCTCAGCCAGCGTCGGCACGGCCTTGACCTTCCAGTTCGCGGTGGGGCAGAGGTCGAGCACCACACCCTCGGACCGGATCCGCTCGACGATCCGCGGATCGCGAGCCCCGATTACACCGTGGGCGACTCGCTCCACGCCGAGGTGCAGCGCGTCCTCGACGTTTGACGGCTCCCCTGCCTCACCCGCATGACATGTGAGCCGCAGCCCGGCCGCGCGCGCGGCCTCGAACGCCGGATGCTGCGGCGGCGCCGGGTAGCGAACCTCGTCGCCCGCCAGGTCGAAGCCCACCACGCCGCGGCCCGCAAACCTCCCCGCCTCGCGGGCGAGGGCGACGTTGTCTTCGACCGAGTGCTGCCGCATTGCGCACACGATCGCTACCGCCCGCATCGGCGCGGCAGCCAGGCCGGCCAAAACAGCTCCGATTACTTCCGGCACGGCGAGCCCGCTGCGCAAATGCAGCCGCGGCGCCCACCGCACCTCGAGGTAGTCGATGTTCTCAGCCGCCGAGTCAATGCACAGCTCCAGCGCCGTGCGCTCGAGCGCTGCCGCCGTTTGCAATACCGCGATGGCGTCGTCGAAATACGAGATGTAGGCAGCCTGCGAGGGAGTATCCGCCGGCGCCACCATCCGCAGCGGGCGGGGCAAATCGAGGCCTTGTTGTGTGGCGAGCTCCTCCGCGGTCGACGGTCGCACGGCACCGTCGAGGTGACAGTGCAGCTCGGCCTTTCGCCAGCTCTTGAACTTGCCTATGACAGCGAGTAGATGCCGGGCAGCTCGCGGTAGAGCCCGGCGTAATCGAGGCCGTAGCCGATGACGAATCGGTCGGGGATGACGAACCCGGTGAAATCGATCTTGACCGCGACCTCGCGCCGAGCCGGCCGGTCGAGCAGCGCCGCAAGCCGGAGCGACGCCGGCCCCATCCTCTTGAGCCGCTTGGCGATCACGTTCACGGTGCGGCCCGAGTCGATGATGTCCTCCACCAGCAAGACGTGGCGGCCGACCAGCGGACCTTCGACCATGTGGGCCAGCCTCACGTGGCCGCTGCTAGATGTGCCCGAGCCGTAGCTCGCCGCGCTCACGAACTCGAGCTCTGCGGGAATGCTGAGGCTGCGCAGCAGGTCGGCCGCGAACACCGTCGCCCCCTTGAGGATGACGACCATCACCAGCGGGGTGTCGATGTCGGCGTACACCTCTGAGATCTGCCGTCCGAGCTCCAACACGCGTCGCTTGATGCGCTCGGAGCTGATCATGGCCCTCGCCGGCTTCTTGGTCGTTGGTTTTTTGGTTTGAGTTTCCTGCATCACACGCCGACGGGGTGCCACACGGTCTTCATCTCCATGAACGCGGTGATGAGGTATGGGCTCATCTCGCCAGGGGCCAGCTTCACCACCCGCTTGACGTTGTCGGCGGCGGCCTTCTCGATCTCGGTCACCTCATCCTCGGTGCAGCCGGCCACGTCGATGGCGTTGACATCCATGTGCGAAGCAAGCCATGGCAGCAGCTCCTTGCGAAAGCCGCTGATCACGTTGACGACGCCGGCGGGCAGGTCGCTGGTCGCCAGCACCTCGGCCAGCGTCAGCGCCGGCAGCGGATTGACTTCAGGGGCGAGAACGACCAGCGTGTTGCCTCCGCACAGCGCCGGCGCGACCCGCCGTACCAGTCCGACGAGCGCCGGCTCTTCCGGCGCCACCACCCCGACCACACCGGTCGGCTCAGGGATCGTGAAGTTGAAGTACGGGCCGGACACGGGGTTGGTGCCCCCGATGACCTGCGCGAGCTTGTCTGTCCAGCCCGCATACCACACCAAGGCCTCGACGGCGTCATCGACCTCTTTGTGCGCGCCTCGCCCGGAACCGAGCAGCTCGATGAACTGCGCACGGCGGCCGTCGAGCATCTCGGCGGCGCGATACAGGATCTGGCCTCGGTTCATCGCCGTGCGCGCCGACCACCCCGCCACCGCGCCACGAGCCCCGCGAACGGCGTCGCGCAGGTCCTTACGCGAGCCCCGGGGCACGTTCACGTTGCCATCGAATCGATAAGCACGGCCGGATTCCGA
>VBFD01000075.1:0-25815 GCA_005883585.1 Chloroflexota bacterium | reverse complement strand
CCCCGACCAGCTGAACATGGCGTTCGCGCTGATCCGCGCGCGTTGGGATTCGAATCTCTGGCGCCGCTCGATCAATGTCGACATGCAAGCCCTGCACGGCCCTGGGGTCGCACCCAGCTGGACTCTTTCAAACCACGACGTCGTCCGTCACGTGACCCGCCTTGGCGGCGGTTCGCTCGGACAGGCACGCGCGCGCGCCGCGCTGCTGCTCCTGCTCGGGTTGCCGGGCCAGGTGTTTCTCTACCAGGGCGAGGAGCTTGGGCTCGAAGAGGCCGACCTTCCACCCGAGGCGCGCCAGGATCCACTCTTCATCCACACCGAAGGCCGCCAGGCCGGACGAGACGGGTGCCGGGTACCTCTGCCCTGGAAGAAGGGGGAACCCAACGCGGGATTCTCCGATGAGCCGCCGTGGCTCCCGATGCCACGAGGATGGGACCGATTCGCGGTCGACGTCGAGGAGGCGTCCGCCTCATCGATGCTCCAGCTCTACGAGCGCGCGCTTGCGATCCGCCGGCGCCTCGTGCCCTGGCTTCCGCCCGCGATCGGATGGCGGCCGGCGGTTCAGGGAGTGCTGGCTTACGAGCGGGAACGCCTGACGGTCGCATGCAACTTTCTGAGCCGTCCGGTGGCGATCCCCGCCGGCGGAGCACTCGTCATCGCGAGCGATCCTTTGGTCTGCCTCCGGGATGGAGAGCTGAACCTCCCCGCGAACTCGGCCGCCTGGCTCGACGCCCTGGGCCGCTAGCCACCCACGCGCCGCGGGCGGCGCGGGGACAAGGACGCGATCAGCCGCGCCCGAATCGATGGCCGCGAGGCCAGCTCGCGGAACTGCTCCTGGCCCGTCGTGAACGCATGAATCGCGCTCAGAGCGATCGTGGTCTCGGGTGACCCGCCTCCTTTGAGGAGCGCCGCGGTGCCGACGGCGTCTCCGTAACCGACCACGCGCAATGGGCGCGCGTTGGCCGAAACCAGGGCCTCGCCCTGCGTGATGAGCCAAAGCCGGGAGCTGGGCCGCCCCTGGACGGTCATCCGGGTGCCTCTTTCGACCTCCGTCTCGTAAAGCAGGCCGGCCGCGAACTCGAGATCCGACCAGCGGAGCCCGGCGAACAGCTCCATCCCCGCGAGCCTGTCGGCCCGCAGGCTGAGCGGCTGGAGCACTTCCACCAGCCGAGCTACCCAGCTGACGCTCGATTGGTCCGGATCGTGAACAGCTTCCATGCTCAATTCCCGCCTTTGCACTGGTTCAGCCGTGACGTAGCCAGGCTATCCACAGTCGGTTAAGGAACGGGCATGAGGCGATTAAGCCGAGTTGGTCGGAACGGGCGAATTTCGGAGTTCGCCCCCGCTTCACGCACCGGCGACAGCCTTCGCCGACACTTAACCAGGCTCTAATCTAGGAATTCGCCTGCAACCGCTAAAGTTGGTCCGTGGCGGTTGGAGCACACTCAGAACCGGACCTGACAGGCCCCCTGGCGGCCCCGGACTCACGCCGTTTCCTGAACCGCGAGCTCTCCCGGCTCGACTTCGACGAGCGCGTCCTGGCGATGGCCGAAGACCCACATCTGCCCCTTTTGGAGCGGGTGCGATTCCTGGCCATTTTCAGCCAGAACCTGGACGACTTCTTCCAGGTGCGCGTGGCCGGTCTGAAGGAGCAGGTGCTGGCGGCGGTCGCGGTCTCGTCGCCCGATGGGATGTCGCCGCTCGAGCAGCTGAAGGCCATCCGCGGACGCGTCGAGGGCCTGGTCCAGCGTCAGGTCGGGCTGTACAACGCGGGTATCGTCCCCGCCCTCGCCGAGGCCGGCATCGTCATCGTGCGCGCCGACGAGGTGAGCAAGAAGGAGCTCAGCCAGCTGCATGCTGTCTTCAGGCAGCAGATCTTTCCGGTTTTGACTCCGCTCGCAGTGGACCCAGGCCATCCGTTCCCTTACATCTCTCACCTGTCGCTCAACCTCGCGGTCACGGTGCGGGATCCGCAGCGGCGGCAGCAGCGCTTCGCCCGCGTCAAGGTGCCCCCGGTGCTGCCCCGATTCATCCCGCTCTCTGAAGACAGCCGGTACATGCCGCTCGAGGATGTCATCGCGCTTCATCTGCAGGCGCTCTTCCCCGGCATGGACGTGATCGCGCATCACCCGTTCCGCGTGACCCGCGATGGCGACCTCGACGACGTCGACAGCGATGCCGAGGACCTTCTCGCCGCCATCCAGACGGAGCTCCGCCGCCGGCGCCGCCACGCGCGCGTCGTGCGCCTCGAGGTCGACCCCGGGATGTCGCCCGAGGTGCTCGAGCTGCTCACACGCGAGCTCGAGCTGCAGCCGGCCGACGTGTATCAGTCCGAGGGCCTGCTGGACCTCGGCAGCTTGAACGCGCTGTGGCAGCTCGATCGGCCGGACCTCAAGGAAGAGCCCTGGACGCCCGCGACGCAGCCCAGGCTGCGAGGCATCGGGGCGGAGGTACCAGATCTGTTCGCGGTGGTGCGGGCCGGCGACGTGCTCGCTCACCATCCATACGACTCTTTCGCGACCTCGGTCGAGGCCTTCATCGACCACGCGGCGAGCGATCCCAACGTGCTCGCCATCAAGCAGACGCTGTACCGCACCTCGGGACCGGGCAGCCCGATCGTTCGCGCACTCATTCGCGCGGCGGAATCCGGCAAGCAGGTGGCGGCGCTGGTCGAGCTCAAAGCGAGAGGCGACGAGCAGGCCAACATCGCGTGGGCGAGAGCGCTCGAAGAGGCCAACGTTCACGTGGTCTACGGATTGGTCGGGCTGAAGACCCACGCCAAGGTGACACTGGTCGTGCGCCGCGAGGGCAATCGCATCCAGAACTACGTCCACGTCGGCACCGGCAACTACAACCCGAGCACCGCGCACGGCTACGAGGACGTGAGCCTGCTGACATCCGACCCCGACATCGGCGCCGACGTCACAGAGCTCTTCAACCTTCTCACCGGCTACAGCCGCCAGCACCGCTACCGCAAGCTGCTGGTCGCGCCTTCAAGCTTGCGAGCCGGCATCACCCAGCTCATCGAACGAGAGGCGAAGCCGGGCGGCCGGATCATCATCAAGGTCAACAACCTCATCGACCCCGACATCATCGACGCGCTCTACTCGGCGTCCCAGGCGGGGGCTGAGGTGGACCTGATCGTCCGCAGCATGTGCTCGCTGCGGCCCGGCGTTCCCGGTTTGTCTGAGCGGATCCGGGTGCGTTCGATCGTCGGCCGGTTCCTCGAGCACTCGCGTGTCTTCCGCTTCGGCGGTAACCAGCCTGATTACTACCTGGGTTCCTCGGACATCATGCAGCGCAACCTGGACCGGCGGGTCGAAGCGGTCGTGCCGGTCACGGACCCCAAGCTGTGCGGCCGTCTCGCCGAGATCTTCGAGATCGCGCTGGCCGACGACGTCCTGGCTTGGGAGCTGGGACCCGATGGGATGTGGCAGCGGGTGGCCACCGAGCGCGGGCTCAATTCGCACAAGCGCTTCCAGGAACTTGCCCTGGAACGCGCGCGCGGCAATGGAGTGGTCAGCCTCATCAAGCATGCTTGAGAGAGAGGTGAAGCTGGGGGCAGGCCCTGCGTTTCACCTCCCGGATCTCAACGGAGTCCTCGACGGTGTGACCGTCACCCCGCCCGAGGCCGCCAGGCTCGAAACGGTCTACTACGACACCCCCGACCTGCGGCTCGCGCGGTGGGGAGTCTCGCTGCGGTACCGGGCGGGCGAGGGCTGGACGTTGAAGCTGGCCCCGGCGGTGCAGCAAGGAATGTTGGAACGAGACGAGATCACGTTCCAGGGCGGGCCCAAGAAGCCGCCGGCCGCGGCGGTGGCCCTCGTGCGCGCGTACGTGCGCAAGTCCGAGCTGGCCCCCGTCGCACGCCTGTCAACGATCCGCCGCCGCGTTCGGCTGGTCGGCATCAACGGCGCTCGAATCGCTGAGGTGGTCGACGACGAGGTGTCCGTGCGCGATGGGCGGCGGGTGGCGGCGCGTTTCCGCGAGATCGAGGTCGAGGTCGCGGGCGCGGATGGAAATCAAGCTGTCGTCGTCCCCCTGGTCGAGCGCCTGCGTGCGGCCGGCGCCGGAGCTCCCGACCCGACCCCCAAGCATGTCCGGGCGCTGGGCCGCGAGCGATGGAGCCTCCAGAGGTCGCCCCGCTCCTGGTCACGCCCGACTCCCCCGCGCGAGAGGTCATTCGCAGCGTCCTGTCGGAATCCGTGGCGGCGATCCTGCGCAACGATCCATTGGTCCGCGCCACCAAGGACCCCGAAGCCGTGCACCAGGCACGCGTGGCGACGCGCCGGCTCCGGTCCCACATGCGCACGTTTGGTCCTTTGCTCGAGCCCGAATGGACCGACCCCCTGCGTTCCGAGCTCGGTTGGCTGGCGATGGCGCTGGGCGCGGTGCGCGACCGTGAGGTGCTGCTGGATCGCCTTCGGGAGCGGGCCAAATCCCTGCCCGCCAGCGACGCGAGGTCGGCGGCGTCGCTCCTGCATATCCTCGAGCTCGAGATCGAATCGCTCCGGAAGACGCTGTATGCCGACCTCGACTCGCAGCGTTACGTGGACCTGCTCGAGTCGCTCGTCGATGCGGCACATGCCCCCAAGACCACACTGGACGCGGACCAGCCGGCATCGTTGATGCTGCCCCCGCTGGCCACCGGTCCGTGGCGGCGGCTGCGCAGCGCGGTCAGGCAGCTGCCGGAACAGCCAACCGATCCCGAGCTGCATCGCATCCGCATCCTGGCCAAGCGCGCCCGCTATGCCGCGGAGGCGGTGGCTCCGGTCGTGGGAGAGGGCGCGGCGGCGTTCGCCCGCGCGGCCGCGAAGCTGCAGACGATCCTCGGCGAGCACCAGGACAGCGTCACGGCGCAAGCCTGGCTCCGGGCTGCGCGCGTCACGGGCCGGCGGGCGTTCGTGGCCGGACAGCTGATCGCCATGGAGCACCTCGCTGCGCAGAAGGCCCGCAAAGAGTGGCCGAAGGTGTGGAATTCCCTGGATCGCAAGCGCCTCCGCAAGTGGATGCCCATGCCAGGCCAGTAGGGATGTCCACGTTTTACTTCGTCCGCCACGCCAAGGCCGGCAGTCGCGGTCACTGGCAGGGCGACGACCGCCTCCGTCCGGTGAGCAAGAAAGGCGTCAAGCAGGCCCAGGAGCTGATCGACGTCTTCAAGCCATTCAACGTCTCCGCGATCTACTCGAGCCCTTACCTGCGCTGCGTGCAGACGGTGGAGCCGCTCGCGCGCGATCGAGACCTCGAGATCCACGAAACCCCCGCGCTTTCGGAAGGCCGCGGCCTACCCGGCGCATTCGAGTTCATCGGCGACGCGGCGCTCGATGACGTTGTCCTCAGCACCCACGGCGACATCGTGTGGGAGCTCGTCGAGGACCTCGTCCGGCGCCGCGTGATCAGGGCCGGTGAGGGAGGCTACGAAAAGGGCTCGACCTGGGTCGTCGAGGTCGCCAACGGCAAACCCGTCCGGGCGCGCTTCATCCCCGCCCCCTGACGCCACTCGGCGCCAAGGATTTCGCACGTTTGGGCCACAACGCGCAAAATCCCGCTCGCGCAAACGCCCGTCTTGATCCAAACGTGCGGAATTGGTTCCCTTAAGGTGTGTCTGTGACCGTCACGCTGCGGGGCGCCTCACTCGACGAGGAGCAGGTCGTGGCGGTGGCGCGTCATGGGGAAAAGGTGGCGCTCTCGGCGGCCGCCCGGGCCAGGATGGAGCAGAGCCGGGCGCGCGTGCAGCGCGCGTCACAGTCGCGCGAACCCGTGTACGGCGTGTCGACCGGTTTCGGAGCGCTGGCCGGAACCCGCATCGCGCCACTGCGCCAGCCGGAGCTGCAGCTGGCGCTCATTCGATCGCACGCCGCGGGCGTCGGCCCGCCCGTCGATCGCGAGGTGGTGCGGGCGACGATGCTGCTCAGGGCCCGCACCCTTTCGATGGGTCTTTCGGGCGTGCGGCCGGCCGTGGCCGAAATCCTCGTTTCGACGCTCAACGCGCAGATCACGCCGGTCGTGCCGCGCTACGGGTCGGTTGGCTGCAGCGGAGACCTCGCCCCGCTGGCGCACATCGCGCTCGCGCTGGTGGGCGAGGGCGAGGTCGTGAATCAAGACGGTGTGAGGCAGCCGGCGGCACAGGCGTTGAGGGCGGCGAAGGTCAAGCCGTTGAAGCTCGAGACCAAAGAGGGACTCTCGCTGATCAATGGCACCGACGGCATGCTGGGCATGCTTGCGCTTGCGTGCGCCGACGCCGAGCTCTGCTTTCGCGTCGCTGACATCACCGCGGCGATGTCCGCGGAGGCGCTCCTCGGCACCGACCGCCCGTTCCAGCCCTACCTGCATCAGATCCGCCCTCATCCGGGACAGGTGGCGAGCGCCGCGAACCTGGCGCGCCTGCTGCGCGGGTCGGGCATCGTCGCCTCGCACCGCCACTCCGCTCATGCCGTCCAGGATTCCTATTCGGTGCGATGTAGCCCGCAGGTCGCCGGGGCCGCGCGCGACACGCTCGACTTCGCTCGCCGAACCGCCACCGTGGAGCTTGCATCCGCGATCGACAACCCGGTGGTTCTCGAAAACGGCGACGTCGAGTCCACCGGAAACTTTCACGGCGAGCCGCTTGCGTTTGCCGCCGACTTCCTCGCCATCGCCGCGGCCGAGGTGGGGGCCATCGCCGAGCGCCGCGTCGACCGCCTTCTCGACCCGCACCGCTCCGAAGGCCTGCCGCCATTCCTGGCCGTGGAGCCCGGCGTCAACTCCGGTCTGATGGTGGCCCAGTACACGGCCGCCTCGCTGGTGGCAGAGAATCGCAGGCTCGCCGCGCCCGCGAGCGTGGATTCGGTGCCCACGTCGGGCATGCAGGAAGACCATGTGTCGATGGGTTGGGGCGCCGCGTTGAAGCTGCGAATCGTCCTCGACAACTTGATCAGCATCCTGGCGGTCGAGCTGGTCGCCGCCGCGCGCGCGCTCGACATGCGGGCACCACTCAAGCCGGCGCCCGCCACGGCCGCGGTCCGCGATCTGGTCCGCAAGCACGTCGCCGGAGTCGGCCCGGATCGGGTGGTAGCGCCCGAGCTGGCGGCGGCTGAAGCTCTCATCCGCGGCGGCGGCATCGTCGCGGCGGCTCAAGCTGTAACCGGTCCGTTGAAGTGAGCGGGCCGCGGGTCGTCCGCGCGCCTCGCGGAACGGAGCTGGGCTGCCTCGGCTGGCCGCAGGAGGCCGCGATGCGGATGCTGATGAACAACCTGGATCCGGAGGTCGCCGAGCGGCCAGAGGACCTCGTCGTCTACGGCGGTACGGGTCGCGCGGCGCGATCGTGGGACGCGTTCGACGCGATCGTCCGCGAGCTGAAGCAGCTTCGGGGGGACCAGACCCTGCTCGTCCAATCGGGCAAACCGGTCGGGGTGTTCGAGACGCACGAGTGGGCGCCTCGCGTGCTCATCGCGAACTCGCTCCTCGTGCCCGAATGGGCGACGTGGGAAGAGTTCCGGCGGCTGGAGGCGCTCGGGTTGACCATGTACGGACAGATGACCGCGGGGTCGTGGATCTACATCGGGACGCAAGGCATCCTGCAGGGCACGTACGAAACCTTCGCGGCGGTGGCGCGAAAGCGCTTCGGTGGCTCGCTCGCCGGCACGATCACGCTGACCGCCGGCCTCGGGGGCATGGGCGCCGCCCAACCGCTCGCGATCACGCTCAACGGCGGCGTGGCGATCTGCATCGAGGCCGACGCGGAACGAATCCAACGCCGCCTTGACCATCGCTATCTCGACGTGCGCGCGTCCGACCTCGAGGACGCGCTGCGCCTGGCAAACGAGGCGAAAAAGGCGAAGCGCCCGTTGTCGATCGGCCTCCATGGCAATGCCGCGGAGGTGCTACCTGCGCTGGCGTCGCGCGGCTTCGAGATCGACGTCGTCACCGACCAGACGTCCGCGCACGATCCGCTCAGCTACATCCCTGCCGGACTCAGCGTTGGAGACGCGCAGGAGCTGCGGCTCGACGACCCTGACGCGTATGTGCGCCGGGCGCGCGAGAGCATGGCCCGTCACGTCGACGCGATGGTCGATTTCCTCGATCACGGTGCCGAGGTCTTCGATTACGGCAACAGCCTTCGCGCCGAAGCGAAGCTGGGAGGAAGTACGCGCGCATTCGAGTTTCCGGGCTTCGTGCCCGCTTACATCCGACCGTTGTTCTGCGAGGGCAAAGGACCGTTCCGTTGGGTGGCGCTGTCGGGTGACCCCGAGGACATCGCCGTCACCGACCGCACAATGGTCGAGGAGTTCTCCGACGACGCCGCGCTGGTGCGCTGGATCACGGCGGCTGCCGAGAAGGTGAAGTTCCAGGGGCTCCCAGCTCGCATCTGCTGGCTCGGCTATGGCGAGCGTGCCCGCGCGGGCCTTCGATTCAACGAGCTCGTCCGCACCGGCGCGGTCAAGGCTCCGATCGTGATCGGCCGCGACCACCTGGACTCGGGTTCAGTGGCGTCTCCCTATCGCGAGACCGAGGCGATGCGCGACGGTTCCGATGCGATCGCGGACTGGCCGATTCTCAATGCGCTTCTCAACACGTCGAGCGGGGCTTCGTGGGTGAGCGTCCATCACGGCGGCGGCGTCGGCATCGGCCGGTCGATACACGCGGGGATGGTCGTCGTCGCGGATGGCACCGCCGACGCGGCGCGCAAGCTCGAGCGCGTGCTGACCAACGATCCGGGCACCGGCGTGATGCGACATGCCGATGCCGGGTACGAGCGCGCTATCGAAGTCGCTCATGAACGCGGCGTCCACATTCCGCAGCAGTGAACGGCTCCGGTCGCTGGCATGCCGATCAGGCATGGCTCGGATACCGCGCTGAGGATGTCTTGATCGAGGTCGAAGACGGCCGGATCAAAGCCGTGACCGCCGGGGTTCCCGCACCGGCAGGTGCGGTGCGGCTATCGGGATGGACGATTCCTGGCTTCGCCAACGTTCACAGCCACGCGTTTCAGCACTCCCTTCGTGGCACCGTGGAATCGGGCGCCGGCGACTTCTGGGAGTGGCGCCAGCAGATGTATCGGGTCGCCGGGAGTTGGGACTGGACGGACTACTTCAAAAGCGCCCGATTCGTCTTTCGCGAGATGCTCGAGGCGGGGATCACCGCGGTCGGCGAGTTTCATTACCTGCATGCCCTGGGCAACGGGCTCGGTGAGGCGCTGACCGCCGCCGCGGCGCAAGAGGGCATTCGAATCACCCTCATCGATGCGTGCTACTTGCGGGGCGGCATGGACGGCCGCCCTCTCGATGACGTCCAAAAGACCTTCTCCGACGGCGACGCCGAACATTGGGCGCAGCGAATGGATGACCTCGACGAGGGCCCCGGAGTTCGCATCGGCGCGGCGATCCACAGCGTGCGCGCGGTCGATCCGGCGTCCATGCGCACCGTCGCCGAATGGGCACGCAAGCGCAATTCCCCCCTGCACATCCATCTGGCAGAGCAGCCGGCGGAAGTGGAGGAGTGCCTGGCGGTCGAGGGCTGCACACCCACGCAGCTGCTCGAACGTGAGGGAATTCTGGGTCCAGACCTGACCGCGGTTCACGCCATTCACGTCAATGACGACGACATCTCTCTGCTCGGTGGCAACAAGGTCTCGATCTGTGCGTGCACGACGACAGAGCGCGATCTGGGCGATCGCGTCGGACCGATACGCAGTCTGGCCGATGCGGGCAGCCAGTTATGCATGGGCAGCGACTCCAACGCCGTCATCGATCCGTTCGAGGAAGCTCGCGGCGTCACCATCGGCCAGGAGCCCCCGGTGCTCTGGCGGCAGCTCGATCTTGGTTACCTGATGTTCGGTTGCTCGGCCCGCGACGTCACCAACGTGGTCGTCGGCGGCAAGACGGTGGTCAGCAAATGAGACGCCTCCACAACATCGGCCGGCTGTTCACCGGCACCCAGGCCGGAGTGATCCAGAAGGCGGCGATCATCTGCAACGACGACGAGCACATCGCCTGGTGCGGGCGCGAAGGCGAGGAGCCGCGCGATCTTCTTGGCTATATCGCGCACGACGAAGACTGCGGCGGTGGGCTCGTCACCGCGGGGCTGATCGACGCGCACACCCATCCTGTGTACGCGGGCAATCGGATGGCTGAGGTCGCGATGCGTTCGGCGGGCGCGTCGTATGAGGAGGTGGCCAAAGCGGGAGGAGGCATCGTGGCCACCGTCAGGGCGACGCGCGAAACCAACCCGGAAGCGCTCGAGCATGCGACGGCGGCGAGGCTGCGGCGATGGTTCGAAGGTGGCGCCACCACGGTCGAGGCCAAGACCGGTTATCACCTGCAGCGCGAGGGCGAGCTGGAAGACACGCGGATGCTCAAGCGCCTCAGCGAGCGCGCCGACCTGCCTCGCATCGAGGTCACGTTTCTAGCCGCGCACGCAAAGCCCCCCGACCGCTTCGCCAGTTTCGGCAAATACACGAAGCAGGTCGCGGACTGGTGCGACGACGCGCACGCCGCCGGCGCGCGTTTTTGTGATGTGTTCTGCGACCGTGGGTATTTCTCGGTTTCGCAATCGCGGCGCATCCTCAAGGCAGCGCTCGATGCCCAGCTCATCCCTCGCCTTCACGCCGATGAGCTCGCGCGCACAGGCGGTTCGCGTCTGGCGGCCGAGCTGCATGCGGCATCGGCAGACCACCTGCTGCGCGCGAACCGCAGCGACGCGATCGCACTCGCGCGTGCCGGAGTGGTGGCCACTCTGGCTCCAGGCACCGCGCTCTCGATCGGCAAGCTGCCGCCGGTCAAAGACCTGCTCGCGTCGGGCGCGGTCATCGCTTTAGGCTCTGATCACAACCCGGGCACGAGCGGCATCACGAGCATGAGCGTGGTGGTGGCGATGGCCGTGGCGGTCTTCAAGCTCTCGGTCGAACGGGCCTTGATCGCGGCGACGCTCGGCGGCGCGCTGTCCATCTCGCGCTCGGATCGAGGCGCCGTCGCCCCTTTGATGCTGGCCGACCTCGTGCTGTGGGACGCCGATCACGAGGGGGCGTTCGCCTGGGCTTACGGCCTCCGGCCGCTGCGCGTTTGGCGGGGCGGGGCGCAAGTTTTGAGTTGACCACCGTTGCAAGTCACGTGCATTTGGCGTACAACATCGGCAACAAATGACCGCTGCGCTCACAAAATCTAACAACAGCGCGGTCGAATTGGAGGAATTGGACTAGTGGCTAAATGGAACCCTTTGGCGTTGAAGGTCTTGATGTGGGTGATGGGCGTTCTGATAGTCGCGGGATCAGGATTGGGTTTCATCGGCAGCACCATCTTCAATTTCGACTCGAACTTCGGCGTTACCGCATCGGTCGCCGGGGTCGCGTTTGGAGCTGGAATCATGATCGCCGGCTTCGACCCGATCGCCAACGTGAGCTGGGTGCGCGCCCTGATCCTGTACGCGATCCTGCAGGTCGTTTACCAGGTCTTCCTGCAGATCTCGCTCGGTCGTTTCGACATCATCGCCTTCGCCGTCGCGATCATCGCCGGCGCCGTTCTGATCTTTCTCTACCCGAACAAGGCCGAGCTCTGGATGAGCGGCACGATGAAGATGCCCAGCGGCATGGCTGCCCGGAAGATGTAGTTCGTTCGCACAACTTTGAAAGGGCAGCTCGCGCTGCCCTTTTTCTTTTTAGCTAGTGCCGGGTTCGTCGCCGCTTACGATCCACCGTCCGCCACCACCTGCTGCCACGAGGTCGTCGGCCGCACGCGGTCCCCACGAGCCGACGGGGTACACCTCCGGATGGCCCTCGGCCTCCCACGCCTTGATGAGCGGATCGACGATCTCCCACTGCAGCTCGATCTCCTCGGCGCCAGGAAATGCGGAGTGGCCGCCCGCGAGGACCTCTGAGAGCACGTTCTCGTAAGCGTCGGGCAGCGGGGCCTTCGTCAGTTTCGCGTAGTCGAGGCGCATGCCCGCGGGCACGAGCTCGAACTTCGGCCCGGGCCGCTTGGCGCCGATTCGCAACGTGATCCCCTCGTCTGGCTGGACGCGGATTACGATCAGCGTCGGGATGCCGCGCTGGCGCCGGCCGCCGATGCGGAGCAGAGGGGCATCGCGCAGCTTGATCACCACTTCGGTGGCGCGGCGCCGCAGCGCCTTTCCGGTGCGGACGAAGATCGGCACACCGTCCCAGCGCCAGTTCTCGATCGAAACCCGAGCCGCCGCATACGTTTCCCGTCGGGACTCGGGCGAGACGCCGGGCTCGTCGAGGTATCCCTCGTACTGCCCGCGCACGGCCGATGTCACATCCAGCGGCGACATCGCGCGAAGGGCCGCCCGTTTGGCACGGCGCACGTAATCGGGGTCGAACGTTGTCGGCGGCTCCATCGTCACCAACGCGAGCAGCTGGAGGACGTGGTTTTGAAAGATGTCGCGCACGGCCCCGGTCTGGTCGTAATAGCCGGCGCGCTGCCTGATGCCTTCCTCTTCAGCGACGGTGATCTGGATCGTCTCGACGAGGTTGCGATTCCAGACCGGCTCGAAGAGAGAGTTCGAGAAGCGGAACGCGAGCACGTTCTGCACGGTGTCCTTAGCGAGGTAGTGGTCGATCCGGTAGACCTGCGATTCGTCGAAGGCCGTCGCCAGCTGTGCGTTGAGCTTCTTGGCGGACTTGAGGTCGTAGCCCAGCGGCTTCTCGAGGACCACGCGACGCGAGGGGTCGCCTTTCGTCACCATCGCCGAGTTGGCGATCGCGACCAGGATGGGACTGAAGGTTTCGGGCGGCGTGGCCAGGTAAAAGATGACGACCGGTGTGCCGGTGATGAGCTCATTGATGGGAGCGAAGCTCGCCGGGTCCGCGTAGTCGAGCGTCACCCACTCGGCGTTGGCAGCCAGAGCCGGGCTGCCGCTGGCCTCCTTCACCAGGTCGCGGAACTGCTCTGTGGTGTCGTGGCTGCGCCCAGCGCCGATCACGCGCAGCTTCGTTCCCTCGCGCGTCAGCAGCGCTCCCAGAGAGGGGAGGATCTTTCGCCGCGAGAGGTCGCCCGTGGCGCCGAAGATGACGAGGTCGACGGCTGGCATCTTGGGGCAATGCTAGTTGCTAGTCGGAAATGACCTCAGTGCCTGCGATCTCATCGTGCACCGCACGCAGGCGCAGCGCGGCCACGGGCAAGGCGACCAGCCGTACGAGCGCTTGGCCGATGCTCACCCGCGATCCATCCACTGAAACCACCCGCTGACCTGCAATGACGCCGCCGACCGTCCGCCCGGATGAGCTCCAGCAGGCAACGTGGTATCCGATCGCGATGCCGGCAAACGCCGCGAAGCGGCGGCCTTTCCCCGCCGTCAGCGCGACGGCGGCGCACAGGCCGGCGTCGATCGTCCCAGCGGCGATACGGCGGGTCGGGGCGGCAGGCACTCCCGGGCTCGGCACCCGGCCGCGCGCCCGCAAGAGGTGCAGGCGCATGACCAGGTGGTGGATAGGTAGTTGAGTCAGCCTGTAAAGGGGAACCGGTATGCGCGGCCTGTAGCCCTCGAGGCTGGCCACCAACCGGCCGCCCGACGCCGTGATGGACCACTTGCCTCCGCCTGCCCGGGCGGCGAGGCCGCCCTCGACCGGCCAGGAGACACCGGACCGCGTCACTTTTGGGCGTCCAAATCGCAATATCTCGAGAGGACCCAACACCATCGACGTCCCGCGCATTCGCACGAGGCCGAACGTCAGCGCGGAAACGTCGCTCGCGAATTGTTCGCGGAGCTCTCTTCCGCTGACTACGTGCGGGCTTGCCACCGAGTCCTCGACCCAAACCTGTCCACCAGCTGAGCGCACGCGGATATCTTCGTCGAGTGCCGGGGCTCGAGTTCTCCGCGACGGTGGTCATCCACACGTCGCCCGATCGCGCCTTCGACTACTTCGCCGACCATCGCCATGTGGCCAAGGTGCTCGAGGGCGTCACCCGGTGGGAACCGATCGGGTCGCGCTCGACCGGCGTCGGCGCCCGCTACAACGTCGAGCTCGTGGCCATGGGCGTTCCATTGCGTGGGGTTCTGCGGCTGAACCGGTGGCGCCGACCACACGAGATCGGCTGGGTGTCGGAATCCGGGCTGGTCGAGCAACACGGAGGATTCACGTTCACGGAAGTGCCGGAGGGGGTGCGGGTCGAGCTCCACGTCGCATACGTCCCGCCGGCCTCCGTCGTAGGCGAGCTGGTGGCGAGGCGCCTGGAGGGCACAGTCAAGCGCCGGCTGCAGCGGGCGATGAACCGCATCCGGGACACCCTCGAAGCGTCTTAGAGTGGGCGTGTGCGTTTGAGCCGCGAGGCGGAGTCGATCCTGGGCCGGGCCCACATCGGCATGCTGGCCCTGCGTTCGGCTCGTCTGCCGCTCGTCAACCCCGCCGCCTACAGCTTCGCGGCGGGATCCCTGTGGATGACGACATCTCGGTATGCGGCCAAGAACGTCATGGCCCGGCGCGACCCGCGTGCGGCCTTCTTCGTCGACGGGGGCTCGCGGGCGGTGTTGATGCGAGGCACTCTGGAGGTGTTCGACCCTCTGTCCCTTTCCAACCAGGTTCGCGCGGCGCTGGCAGGACCCGGGCTGTACCTGGGGATGGCCGAGTACGCCCTTCGGAACGTCCCGTTCGTGACCGGCTACCTGCTGGACATCCTCCGCCTACCTCGCGAATGGATGCCGTACAACCGCATCGTTCTCCAGCTGCACCCGATCGACATCGAGGTCGCGGACGTCGAGCCGTTCCCAGTCGCGCTCGCGGCGAGGGTGCCGGCGGTGCCCGCGGAGGTGAGCCGCCGCCTGGCCGGCGTGTCGCGCGGATACGCGTGCTGGTTCGAGGGCGGCGCGCCGGTCATCCGCCCCACGCTCTGGGAGGTGGACCGGGGCACTGTGATGATGGCGCCCACTGGCGGCCATGCGCGGGCGGGTTCCGTGGGCGCGCTGGTGGTCGAGTCGCAAAATGCCTTCAGGCCGTCGATGATGGTCGGGGCCTGCGTGCGCGGGACTTTCGGCTCTGGCGCCGACCGCGCCGCGATCGCCGAACGCTACGCCATCGACGAGACCGACGTTCCGTCCGCCGTCGAGCTGCGGGTCGAGCGCGTCACGTCCTGGCGCGGCTTTTCGATCGCCACCTCGGTGCCTCGGCAGCGCCGGCTGCGCATGGCTCAATAAATGGCGAAACCGGCGGCGCCGGCGCTGCGCATTCGCCGCTTTGCGGCCGGCGAATGGACCGAGGCACCCGATGCGGTCGTGACCGAGGAACCCCTCCAGCTGCTTCTCGACGGCGAGCCGCTGGCCGTCGTGATGCGCACTCCGGGAGCGGACATCGAGCTGGCGCTCGGCCTGCTGTTCGCCGAGGGCATCATCCATTCGGCGCGAGAGGTGCGCGGCTTGCGCATCAGCGCCGAGGCGGGCGAGACCGAGTCGCGCATCAACGTCGAGCCCACACTGGTGGAGTCGAACCAGGTCGACGTGCTGCTGGCGGGTAAGCCCTGGCGCAAGCCCGAGCGCTCGATGCTGGCCAGCTCGGCCTGCGGAGTGTGCGGCACCCAGATGATCGAAGACCTGCGTCGCGACCTGGCACCGCTGCCGGCCGGGCCGAAGTTCGATCCATCGCTGCTTCCCAGGCTTGTCGACAAGCTGCGCTCGGGCCAGGGCGTCTTCGACCGCACCGGTGGTCTCCACGCCGCGGGCCTGTTCGATGCCGCTGGCGATGTGATCGCGCTGCGCGAGGACGTCGGTCGCCACAACGCGGTGGACAAGGTCGTCGGCCGTTTGCTCCTCGACAGCCGCGTTCCGGCCTCGAACATGCAGCTGGTGGTGAGCGGGCGCGCGGGTTACGAGATCGTCCAGAAGTCGATCGGCGCCGGCATCCCGCTCCTGGCCTCCGTCGGCGCGCCGTCCAGCCTTGCGGTGGCCATGGCGCGCGAGTTCAACCAGACCCTGGTCGGATTTCTTCGCGGCGATCGGTTCAACGTCTACTCCGCGGCCGAGCGTCTGGGGTCTTATCCCGCTCCCCGATAATCGGTTCGTGCTTTCGGTTCTGGTCGGCCGCCCCGGTCTCCGGGTGGCGGTGATCGCGGCCTATGTCCTTCTGGTCGAGTGGGCGCGGGCGCTGGCGTCCACGGCGCCTCACGCTGCGACCGCCGCGCTCGTTCTCGGGGGCGTGGCACTGGTGCTTTCCGGGGCCGGATGGCCGCTCGACAGGCTCGGCATCGGCCGGTCGCGCCTCGCCTTCAGGATCCTCGGCGGGTGCGCCCTGGCGGTGGTGCTTCTCCTGCCCGCCGCCGCCCGCGCCGGCTCAGCGCCGATCCTGCCCGCCTTCCTCGCCTTGCCGGCGATCGTGGTCTCGATCGGCGAGGAGATCGCGTTTCGGGGCGCGCTCTATGCGGCGCTTGAGGACCTCGGCGGCGCGCCGGTCGCAATCATCGGCAGCACCGCGCTGTGGACCGCGGCGCATGCGCTCTCACACCCGCCGGAATTCCTGTTTGCCGTGGCGGCCGCAGGCCTGCTGCTGGCCCTGTGGCGCTGGGCGTGCAAGGACCTGGTGGGCCCGATCGTCGGCCACGTCATCGCGGACCTCGCTCTGTGAGGCGGGCCGGATTTCTACTTGGTGTTGGCGCTGTCTCGTACGTTGCCGTCGCGTGGCAGGTGGCCCCTGGTTTCTACGATTGTTGTGCGCCACCGGTCGTCTACAACTGGGTCTCGCCCCCGCCCTTCGTCACCGGTAATCAGCCACCCAAATCGGGGCACCGTGACATCAAGGTGATAGGTGGCGTCAGTGACGCTGACTCGGCGGCAACTGATGACGGACAACTGGTGATGAGCTTCCTGCCTGGTGTTTTCGACGGCGCGGGGAGGACAAGCATCTCGGTCGATATCCACCCCGTGGCGAACTACCCAGCCCCTGGCGGTTTCAAGTTCGTGACCAACGTGTACCTGGTGAGCGCGAGCGCCCGGCTGGTGAAGGCCGCCAACGTCGACATGATCTTCTCGAACGTGCTGCCGGCTCCCAGCAACATTTACAACGCACCAGCGGACGGGGGTGTCTGGAAATCGATCGGACCCAACCCGCAGGCACAGCCATACACGATCAACTCGGAAACGAGTCAGTTCGGCTACTTCGCGGTGGGTTTTCCAGCCAGCGCGGTCAGTGGGGGTGGATTCGAGAGTCAGGTCCTTCCTATCGTTGCGGCCCTACTGATCGTGGGCGTTTTGATTGCCGGAGTCCCGCTCGCGATCGTCCGGCGTCGAAACAGGGACGGCGAGGCCGAGTGAAACAGGCCGGGCTGCTTGCGCTCGTCGCGGCGCTCTATCTGCTCGCAGCGTGGATGGTCGCGCCGGGCTTTTATGACGGATTCACGCCGCAGCAGCCCTACAACTGGGTGTGCCCGCCGGTGCACGTCTCCGGCAACCTGCCACCGATGTCGGGCCATCTGGTGATCAAGGTCATCAATGGAGTCAGCGACGCGAACTCGGCGTTCACGGACGACGGCCAGGTGGTGATCGGCTTCCTACCCGGGGCCTTCGATGTCACCGGGAAGACCTCGATCACGGTCGACATCAAGCCGGTGAGCCCGTGCTCGAAACCATCTGGCTTGACTTTCGCCACCAACTCGTACGTCATCACCTCGGACGCGCCGCTGGTCAAGAAGGCCAACCTGGTCATGCGCTACTCCGACATAATTCCGGCGCCGAGCACGGTCTACTACGCGACCTCAGCAGATGGGCCGTGGAAGTCCATCGGCGCGCTCAACGAGGCGCAGCCGTTCACGATCGACACCACCACTGACCAGTTCGGCTACTACGCCGCCGGGTACCCTTCGAATGCCGTTTCGCACGGCGGTCCCAGCAGCCAGATCCTTCCGATCGTGATCGCCGCTCTCATCATCCTGGTGCTCATAGCCGGCATTCCTTTGGCGATGATGCGTCGCCGTCAGGCATCCGATGAGGGAGAGGCCGACGAAGCCGAACCGTGACCGGCTCGGCGCTCCTCATCCTCAACCGCGCGTCCGGCACCGGGCACACCGCCCAGATCGTCGACCAGCTCAGCGACGCGCTCCGTTCAGGCCATGGGTCCGCGCTCGAGGTCGAGGCGATGGTGGTCGACAACCACCCGGAGGCGCGCGCGGCGGCAGCGGAGTTCGCGAAGTTCGCCTCCAGGCCGTCATTGGTGCTGGCCGCGGGCGGTGGCGGGACGCTGCGAGCAGTCGTCGAAGGTGTGATGGACGCCTTTCCATCTGCTCCGCCAAGAGCCGATGTGCTGAAACTGGCCGCGCTGCGCATGGGATCGGGCAACGTGGTCGCGGGCAAGCTCGGCATGCCCATCGATCCGGTGGCGGCGGCCCGACGAGTCGGGGAAGGCTTGGCGCGGAACGTGACGACGCCGTGCGGTGTGCTTCGCTGCACACACGGTCTTCCCGATGGTGGAACGGCGACTCGATACGCGGTCACCATGTGCGGGCTCGGTGAGTGGGGTCGAGTCGCCGGCGACATCGCGCGGTGGCGCGAGCGCCACGCCGCCGGGCGCAGACGGGCCGCATCGCTGATCGGTCTCGAGAGGGTGAACAAGCTCGAGTACCTCGCATTCGGCGCCACCCGTATGCTGGCCGGAACCGTGTCGGCATCTCGCTGCGAGATGGTCGAGATCGACGGCAAGCGCAACGTGCGACTTCTTGCCGCGGTGGCTTTGAACCTGCCGCTGCCTCCGCTGCCCGATCCGGGCGTGGCGATGGGAGACGAGGCCGTGGGGTTGATCGTCCTTCCTCGTCTCGGCCGGCTCTTCCGGCGCAGGCTCGAGGCCGGCGACGTGTTCGCCATGCGCTTCCTGGATCGCGACTCGGTCGAGTTCTTCCTGGACGAGGACCCGGAGCGGGCAACCGGATGGCTGAAGCTCGAGGTCGCGGGCGTCCTCGCTTTCGTGCCGGGTCGAGCCGCGTGACCCTTCAGGTCGCAATCATCGGCATTCGCGGGTCCGGGCTTTCACCCGCATGGGTACGCGATCGCGGCGCGGCTCGACCGGGTGTTCCGCAAACTCTCGCATGTCGTCGTCGAGCACAAAGCCCTGTACCCGTCGGCGAAGGTGTTCCAGATGCTCTTGCAGGACAACGCGGCCGTGAAGCTGTCTAAGCGCTACGCCGTCGACGTGATGATCAGCGACGGGAACCTGCTGCTTTCCGGCGCCGGGCGGGCATTCAACTACCGTGGTCCGGCCGGCGATCCAGCTTCGGTGGACGACGTCGATCACGCTTTCCAGCACCTGCTGCAGGGGAGGCGGCTCGGTCCCGAATCGCGCGGGCGACTTCCGAATCTCCGTGTTGCGGACGTCCTTGCAGTTACCGCCAGGTTGACCCGTCTCCAGGGCATCTGGATGCCGGATCGCGCCGTTTTCCTGGACCTCATGCCGGAGGCGGCTGTCGCTCGCGTCCGCGCACGCGCACGCGGCGCGAAGGTGGACCGCCATGAAAATGCCGCCGATCTGACGATCGCGCGCGAAGGCTACCTTCGAGTGGTCGAGGTCATGAAGCGGAACAAGGGCGCCGGCTCCGTGCACGTGATCGAGGTTGGGCAGATGCGCCCTGGCGAAGTCCTGTCCGCCGCGGCGCAAGCGCTTGCCCCTCAGCTACCCGCGGCTTCGAGCGAATCGGTTCGTGCTGGGGCACTGCATGAGGCGGTCGGGCGCCGCAGCGTGCTCCGGCGCGTGCTCTCGTACCCCTATCTATTTCGCTATCTCGTTCGTCACTTCTTCGACGGCGCGTGGCGCGAGCCTCTGTTTCCTCTGAGCGCGCCGGGGCGTGCGTTCCTCCAGGGCGGCTATTCGGCTGGTGTGATGCGGCACATCTATGATCAGCCGGCGCGCCCGTCTGTCGCGGAGCGTGCTTTCTATGGCTATCCGCTGCACCGCGCGGTGCGCGACAGGCTCGCGATTCTCGAACGGCGAATCGAAGGGGAGCTGCGGAGCCGGCTCGCGCGTGGAGGCGAGGTACGCATTTTCACCGCCCCGAGCGGCTTCGCCTACGACGTCCTCCGCCCGCTGGCGAAGCTCGCCGCCGAAAACCGCCAGCTGGTGGGCAGGGTGTTGGTGGTGGCCGCGGACCTCGACCCCGCGGGCAACCTCGCTCCTGAGCTGAAGGCGGCCGCCGAGCGCATCGGGCTCAACCTGGAGTTCGTGCTCGGCGATCTGACGTCCACCACTCTGCGCTCCGAGTGCGCGTCGCATGGGCCATTCGACGTCGCGCTGTTCGTAGGTCTCTCATCGTGGCTGCCCAAGAAGCCGATGCTCGAGCACCTTAGGTGGCTGGGAACGAATGTGCGCCCGGATGGGGTCCTCGTGACCGACTGCTTCACGCCCGCCGCGTACGCAGTCGGCGGCGCAGCGATGGGTTACCGGGCCAACTACTACCCGCCCGCTGTCATGCGCGTGATCCTGGACTACTGCGGCTTCGATGGGCTGGCGGCTGAGGTTGAGTCGGGTCCGGACGCGATCAACCACGTCCTGCTGGCGCCAGTGCGAGCTGCTAGTCGTACTTGATGGCTTCGAACAGGGTGCCACAGCGCCGGCATTTGTACTGCAGGGTCATCGCCTGCGTGCCGAACAGTGAGATCACCTCGGCGTCGTGGGCGCCGCAGTGAGTGCACCGAGGGTCTGACCGGGGGTCAGGCTTCTTTCGCTTGGGCCGCGGGGGCAAATTTTTTCTCCTCGAGACCTCGGAGCATCGCGAACGTGCTCTCGTCGATGGCGCCTTTCCGTCCGCGCCGGCGGATCGGATCCCAGAGCTTCCACTCGATCGTCATCTCCGGCGCCCTGCTCTCGAGGAGCTCTTCGAGGCGCTCGCGGAGCTCGGCCGGGCCCATGCTCAGTCGGCCTTCCTTGTAAAGCTGGGTGGTTTCTCCATCGGGCGGCCCAAACCACTCGATGGCTTCGCGCCAGGCACGATGCAATGGCTCGGTATCGATGCCTGAGCGCAGCCAGCTCCGGCCGTGAAGGAAGTGATAGCGCTCCTCCATCAGCATCTTGCGGAGGCGAAGGCTGCCGGGGTCGGTCTCACGCTCGGGGCTGCGAGGATCTTCTCCCAGCGGCTCGAGGCAGCCGTACAGCACGCGGCTGTGGCCGAGGTCGTCGAGGCCCATCGCCGCGGCGGCGATGTCGGCTTCAAGCGACGGCGCGCGTGTGGCCCACTCCGCGTAACGGAGGCCGAGCATCTGCTTGTTGTCGGCGATGCTCAGGACGAGGTCGGAGAGGCTCATCGGGTTTCTAACTATCCCAGTCTCGTGGCGCGGAAGGACTGGGAAGAGGGAGTGAGGCGGGTCCGGAGGCCCAGAGCACGCGTGGCTGCAACAGCGGGAAATTAACGCCAAATTTGCTTGACTGGCCAAACAGACGTTCGTATACTCTCAAGTATGGAGAGTGGGGTGGGGGGAGTTGCACCTAGGGCCGGCGAGGAGATTGCTGCCGAGCTGATCCGCCGGCGCCAGAAGATCGACCAGGACGAGCTCGAATTCTCGGTCCTCGCGGCTGCATTCGCCCAGACCGACGAATACGAATGGCAGGGTTTCGACAGCCCTCACGCTTGGCTCAAGGCCAACTGCCACATCAGTGGCGGGGCTGCGGCTGCTCGAATCTGTGTAGGCCAGCAGCTGGAGCACATCGCTCAGAGTTCGGCAGCGATGGCAGCGGGCGAGATCGGCTTCGCCCACTTCGCCCTCATCGCGCGCACATCAGCCGCTGTGGGCGAGCGCCTCGATCAAACCGCGCTCCTGAGGCAGGCTCGCAAGCACACCATCGCTCGCTTTCATGACGACTGCTACCACGCTCGCCACGCGGCCGACCCCAAGGGCTGCGCCAAGGAAGAAGCACGGAGTGTGGAGGCGCGCAGCCTCGACATCTCCGACGGCGACGAAGGTACGGTCTACATCAGTGGCTACCTCGACAAGGTCGGGGGCGCTGCTGTGCGCACAGCACTGGAACCGTTGGCCAAGCGGGCCGGCAAGGACGATCACCGCCCTCGCGAGCAACGCATGGGTGACGCCCTGGTCGATGTATGCATGCGGGCTCTCGACAACGGCCTCGTACCTCAGCGGGCACATCTGCAGGTCACGGCGTCGATTGAGACTCTCCTCGGCCTTCCCGGTGCGCCGGGGGCGAACATGGAGTTCTCAATGCCGATCTCGGTCAAGGCAGTGGAGAGACTCGCGTGCGACTGCGCGGTGACGCGCATCATCCTCGGGTCCGACTCGACAGTGATCGACGTCGGGCGCGCCAAGCGGACGATCTCCGGACCGCAGCGCAAGGCGCTCAAGGTCCGCGACAGCGGCTGCACCTGGCCTGGGTGCGACCGGCCGGTGAGCATGACCGAAGGCCACCACCTTGTGCACTGGATCCATAACGGACCCGGTGACATGCCCAACCTCACCCTTCTCTGCTACCGCCATCACTGGATGGTTCATGAGGGCGGGTGGCAGATCGTGCGCACAGACGACGGACGCATGCTCACGATTCCGCCGCAGACTGGATTCGAGCTCCGACCCCGCGGGCCAGATTAGCTAGCTGGTTATTCCCCCGGCTGCCAGAGCTCGATGACGTTGTCCTTGCGCACGATCGCCATCTCTATCCACCGCTCTTCGTCATAGGTCGCGCGCGCGTACGCCGCCGCGAGGTCGTCGTCCGGTGCGACAACACTGCCGACTTGATGCAAGGGCTCCCCGCGGGTCTTGCGCGCGAACACCTCGTACTCGACAGCGTCACCGCTGACGCGTCTGTAGTTCGTCAAACGGCCAGGCCCCAGGCCTCGAGCGCGTCGCGGCCCGCTTGCGTCATGCGGGCGCTCGTCCACGGCGGGTCCCAGACCACTTGCACCCGCACCTCGCGCACGCCCTCCTCGCGCAGCAATCGCTCGCGGACGTCGTCGAGGATGAAGTCGGATGCCGGGCAGCCCATTGCCGTGAAGGTCAGTTCGACCTCGACCACGCCATCGCGCTCAGCGATGCCGTAGATGACGCCCAGGTCGACCAGATTGATCGGCATCTCGGGGTCCTGGACCTCGCTCAGCGCAGCCCAGAGGCGGTCGTTCACGACTCGCCGTTGCGGTGGGTCTTGCGGAACTTGTGGAACTCTTCCTGGAACATGGCGACCATCTCGGCGTTTCGCGGCCCGCGATTTCGCCAGCGCACCAGCACGTCATCCCACGTGATCGGCTGTTTGAAATCCCACCGCTTCTCTTCGGCGTCGAACTCGCACGGGAACGGATAGTCCAGCTCCCACACGTCCTTACCGTCGCGAGTTTCCTTGTGCGCCGGCACCTTGATCGCGATCTGCTCGCAGTAGGGAACAACGGTCGACAGCCACCACTGGCGAAGCTGGTCGTTGGTCAGGCCTTTCAAGCGGTACTCGAGCTGCGTCGAATGCATCTTCAAGTCGTCAGGCAGCCCGAACCATTCGACGCTGAGCGGAAACATCCAGTCCACCGCCCGCTGCAGCTCATCCTTGGCCGAGCCGCCGGCGGCACTAATGCGCTTCATCCACGTGCGGCCGTTGCGGAGGTGGAAGTTTTCCTCCGCCATCACTTTGTTCAGGCCCCGCTTCCACGGACCGTAGGAGCACTTTTCGTGGATATCGCCGAGCAGACAGAAGCCAGCCTGGTCGTACATGCCGTTGGCGACCACGAGCTCGGTCCAACTGTCCAGCGGGACGTCGAACGCGTAGGGATAGCGGAAGCTCTTCGGATCGCGGCTGAAGATGAGCTTCTCCTGGTCCTCGCCGAGCTCTTCGAGGATGTGGTACGCGATGTGAGCGTGCGCTAGCTCGTCCTGGATGATGGCGATACCGGTCATGAAGGCGTTGATCGACGGCGCCCGCTTGGCGGCCAGGTAGTAGGCGGGCGCCGAGATGAGCTCGGTGTCGCCAGAGACGATCAGCGTGTGCTTGAGCTCCCGAAGGTATTCGGGCGTCATCTCGCGTCGGGATTCGATCAGCTCACCCGACTTGATCATCTGGTCGAACTCAGCTGGAGTTGCCATCGCTCTCAATTGTCCACCAGGAGTGCAGGTAAAATCGGGTTCCCTACAGGGCCGGCGGCTCCTGGCCCGCACGGTGGTGGCTATAGCTCAGCACGGTAGAGCACCAGATTGTGGATCTGGCTGTCGCGGGTTCAAATCCCGCTAGCCACCCCAATTTGTCCATCCGTTTCGTATATACTGAATGGGTGGACGATCGGCCGGTCGTCTGGGACGCTGCCAACCGTCGGCACCTCGGTTCCGATCATCCCGAAAGGAACATTTCGATTGCGGAGATCGAAGAGGCGCTTCACGACGCCGGTCGCATCGAGACCGAACTTCCAGATCGCCAAGCGATTCAGGTGATCGGGCGGACAGTGGCCGGCCGATGGCTCGTGGTGATCTGGATCGATGACCCAGATGGTCGCTACCCAATCCATGCGCGTGAGGCGTCCAGGCGAATCATTCGGAGGGTTAGTAAATGAAGAACAAGGCAAGCAGAAAACCGTTCAACGATCCGTTCGACGAGTTGAGTGACGAGGAATTCGAGCGCGAAGTGCTCGAGTCACTCGATCAAGCAACAACGAAGATCTCTTTGCGGGTTCCGAAGGACTTGCTGAGCCGAACCAAGCACGCAGCCGAGCGTCGTGGCGTTCCCTACCAGTCGTTGATGAAGGTTCTGATCGATCAGGGCGTGCGGCGACTCGAACGCGTTCGACGAGGCACCAATTAGTCCAGTCGGCGGAGCTGAGATAACAGTCGAATGCCGGCCGTCGCTTTCGCATTTTTATCGATCGAACTGGGCGCGAAACGCGCTTCTCATCATATGGCTCGGAATAAGTGTCGGGCTGGCTATAGCAGGCAGCCTGCTCGGCGCGGTCATCGCGCTGTGCGTCGTCGGCTGGGAGACTTACGCAGCCGTGACATTCGTTCGTGCTGCGATCGTTGCCAATGATGCATGGATCACGTACACGGCTCCTTTGGGAAGGCGTCAGACCTTCCCTCGGACCGACCTCTCGCGAGTCGTCGTAGGGCGGCCGATCATGGGGATCGTCGGGAGACCACCGCGGATAGTCTTTGAATCACGTGACGGCACCGCTCTCATTGCGCTCGATCCGGCTATGTGGGCACCAGCTGACGTCGCGCGCGTCGCTGGAGAACTGAATATTCCGGTCCAAGAATGGCAAGCGCCTGGGCCTCGGTCGCCGGGCGGACACGTGCTCCGGTTTGTCGCTGCTGGACTTGCGCTCGCGATAACTATTGCTGCAGTCGTCACGACTGTGGCGGTACTGGTCTCACATTGAGGATGAACCAAGCGACCCGCAGTTAGATAATCCCGGACCTCCAGCCTCGGAATTGGGCGTTGAAAGTCATGAGCCCTGCCGCCGAGTTCAAAAGGGCGGTTCTAAAGTCGTCCCAGTAGGGACCCTTTTCGCTACTTTTGAACTCCCGTCGTCTAGCTGCTAACGTTCATTGGTGCGTGCCGTCGTCGTCACTGTCCTGATCGATCTGCCCGCCGATCACCCGTACCATCGCGCGACCGTCGCTGCTCTGGAACATGCGTCGGACAATCGGCGAATTCCAATCGAAGTCCGGGTCGTGCCCACCGACACGATTCGCGACCCGTTCCGGGTTGCTGCGGCTACGTCGGCCGTCATCGTGGGACCTGGCTCCCCGTACCGGGATCCTGAGGCGGCTCACTCCGTCGTCAGGGAAGCACGCGAGCGCAACATCCCGCTCGTCGGCACTTGAGGCGGCTTTCAGCACGTGCTGGTCGAGCACGCTCGGACTCTGGCGGGGATCGGTGACGCCGCCCACGCTGAGTACGGCCCGGGAGGGACGCCGGTCATCACGCTGCTCGCTTGTTCTTTA
>VBFD01000074.1:0-9817 GCA_005883585.1 Chloroflexota bacterium | reverse complement strand
TTCCCTCGAGCGTCGCGTAGGCGATGGCGACGATGGCGAGCGCGGTGAGGTGGGGAAAGTTTCCGAGGTAGGCGAGCAGCCTCAAGGCAAGTTGAAGGATGAGGTTGTTGCCGGCGTTGAGGTTGAGCTGGTCCTGAGCGTAGTCCGCCCACTGGGTGAGCAAGCCTGTGCGGCCGGCGGTGAGGAGTCCGATGGCCCCCGCGATCAGCACGATGGCTTTGACGATGCGCTCGACGATGATGACCTTGATGAAGGCGTCGTGCTCGCCGCCCATGCGGCCGAGCTCGGCCCAGAGGCGGGCGAGGTAATGCGGCCGTTCTTTCGTCGAGGCGTCAGCCAATCCCTGGTGACCTTAACAAGCTGGGTTTGAGTGGGCTTGAAATCGACGTAGGGTGACCTTACGGTCGGTCGGCTGGGGGAGGGAGCCGGAACGGGAAGGGAGGGCCCGCGAAGGGGCTGTGGCGGCTCAGCTGGGGTGTTCGCGGTGCTCCCGAAACAGCATCACCCGGCAGGTGGCGTTCTTCAAGACGTATGGCACCGTCTTTCCCAGGTTGAACTCCCCGAACCGCCGCTTGTACGGCAGGCCCATGACGATCAGATCCGCCCCCCACTCCACCGCCTCGTCGACCAGCGCCGGGCCCGTGTCGCGAGCCTGCACCAACTCCGTCTCCACCGGCAGCGAAGCCTCCGATGCGAGCTGCTCGACCTCGTCCAGGATCTTCTCGCCCCGCTCGACCACGTCATCAAGAACTGCGCCCAAGGGCAGAGCCCGGTTCACTTCGATGATATGCACTCCGTAGAGCCGCCCCCCGGCCGGGTCCGTCATCCGGCAAGCGAGCCGGACCGTCTCGGTGTCGATGCCCTGCCCACCAACCGCGACCAGGACCTTCTTGGATGTCGGCGGGTGAGAATGGTCCGCCATCAGTGCTGCGGCCCGCGGCGGACGCGCCTGATCAAGACGTAGGCTCCGAAAGCGAGCGACGCCAGCGCGGTCACCCCGGCGACGCCTTTAGAGAACGGGTCCAGACCAGGATGGCCGGCGAGATAAAGCGCCACCCACAGCCCTATTCCGAGCGCCATCACACCCATGAAAGTGAAGGGAAAGCGCACGCGCCAACATCCTAGCAAGAGCCATAACAGAGCGCCTCCGTGCCCTCCCTATAATCAACGGGCTTTGAAGGTCCTCATCGTTGGCTGCGGCCGCGTCGGATCCCAGGTGGCGGCCGACATGGACCGGTCGGGCCACGACGTCGTCATCATCGATCGCGATCCCAACCAGTTCTCACGCGCGTCCGTCCGCGGCGTTCTCACCAACGATTTCAAAGGCAACCAGGTGGTCGGCAACGGCACTGATTCCGATGTCCTGCGCCGCGCCGGGGTCGAGGACGCAGACGGCTTCGTAGCCGTCACCGAGGGCGACAACCGAAACATCATGGCTGCGCAAATCGCGAAGCACATCTTCAAGGTGCCGCGCGTCGTGTGCCGCATCTACGACCCAGACCGTGCCGACGCCTACGAAAAACTTGGCATCCACACGATCTGTCCGACGCTCGAAGGCGCGAAGCATATCGAAAAGACCTTGCTGGAGAAGTAACGGCGCATGTATGTGATAGTCGTCGGAGGAGGGACCGTCGGTTACTACATGTCGCGTGACCTCCTGGAGCGCGGCCACGAGGTAACGCTCATCGAAAGAGACCAACGTCGAGCTGATTGGCTCGAGACTCAGCTCGGGAGCATCGTCATGCGAGGTGACGGCTGCGAGGTTAAGTTTCTTTCACAAACGGGAATCGAGCGTGCCGATGCAATCGTTGCGGTCACCGCCGACGACGAGGACAACCTCGTCGCGCTCCAGGTCGCCAAACGGCACTTCAACGTCAAGAAGACGGTCGCCAGAGTGAACAATCCATCGAACGTCGAGATCTTCAAAGCACTTGGTGTCGACGAGGCAGTGTCAGCAACCGAGGTTTTGCTCGGAGCGCTCGAACCCCCGATCACCACCTGATCAGAGGCGAGAACGAAAGGACCGCTTACTTGAAGCGGTCCCCTAGAGAAGCCTGACTACGTAGATTTACCGATCCTGTAGATCTTGGTGCCGCAGATCGGGCATGTGCCCACGGTCGCGGGCTTGCCGTTCTTCATCGTGATTGGCTGAGGATCCTTCATCTCAACCTTTCGCTTGTCCTTCAAACAGTAGCCTTCCATTACGCCACCGCCTTGCCGATCTTGTAGATCTTCGTGCCACAGTCGGGGCACGTGCCCACCGTCGCCGGCTTGCCATTCTTCATCGTGATTGGCTGAGGGTCCTTCATTTCGACCTTTCGCTTGTCCTTCAAACAGTAGCCTTCCACTATTCACCATCCTCGGTAGAAATCCGTTTCGGGGGCGGGACTCGCCCATTCTAGGGGTCGGTCTTACCCAGGATCAACCCCAATTCAAACTGAATTCAGCCTGATCGTGCGCAAAGCGCAACAAAATCGGTGCGAAACCGACCTATTCGTCGGACCTTTGCGTCGCATGAAACGTTTCTTCAAAAGTGCTGCGCGCGCCGTCACCGAACAGCACGAAACGAATCTCGTCCGGCTCCCATCCATCCGCACGCGCACGCGCGACGCAGCCGGCCATGACTCGCGCGCACTCATCCATTGGAAAGCCTGCGATGCCTGTACCGACCGCGGGCACCGCGATAGTGCGCACTCCGTGCTCGCGCGCGAGACGAAACGCGTGATCCATCGATGACCGCAGCGAGTCGGCCGTCGTGCGTCCGCCGAGATGCATGCTGGCGGCATGAATGACGTGATGCGCACGCAGCTCGCCGGCTCCTGTGATCGCGGCTTCTCCAACTTTTACCGGCCCATGAGCGTCGCATTCGCGCTGGATTGACGGGCCACCGCGCGTGCGGATCGCGCCCGCGACGCCTCCGCCCAGGACGAGCTCATTGTTGGCGGCGTTGACGATCGCATCGACCTGCTGGTCCACCAGGTCGCCGGCCACGATCACGATGCGCGTCGTAGGCATTCCTCGACCTCGGCCACCCTCTCACTCAATTCCTCGGGAGTGGCCTTTGCGATTCCCTTCACACCAATCGCAGAGATGGTGATCGATGCGCAGGCAACTCCCCATACCAGCGCATCCTGCAGACCACCACGCTGCCCCCCCGTGCTCAACCAGCGCGCGAGCATTCCTCCCGCAAGCGCGTCGCCGGCACCGGTCGTGTCGACGGCCGGCCGCTCGGTGAGGGCCGGGACACGCACAACGCCGTCGTCGATGTAGGCGGCCAGGCCCCGCGAGCCCAACTTGAGCACCAGGCCCTGCAGCCACCACTGTCGCCGGAACTCATCCGGGTCCTTTCCCCCAAGCGCTGCGAACTCCTCCTGGTTGCAGAAGTACCAGCTCGCTCTGCGCAGGACGTCCCTCGACTCAGGAGGTTGGGCGCGCACATACGACAACATGGCGTCGGCGGCCAGGAGCTGCGCGCCGCCCAGCGCCGACATGATCTGCGCTTGGCGGTCAGGCCGCATCGAGCCTACGAAGGCCCAGCCCGGGTAGCCCGCCGGCAGCTCTGGCGCCCAGCTGCTGTAGATGTTGTCGCTGCCGCCGAGATCCACATTTCGTCCGTGCTCCTGACGAGCGCGCCACCGGTACGTTGGAGCCTCGAGGATCTGAAGGAGCTCTGTGTCGATCGGGTGGCCGCTGAAGGTCTGCGCAACACGTTTCGCTCCGTCGGTGCCGACGGGAGCGACAACTTTGACCGGAAGGATCAAGCTCGCCGCCAGCGCGAAGTACACGGCCGAGCCACCCAGCGTTTCCTCAACCCTTCCAAAAGGACCATCGCGCGTGTCCAGCGCGACGGAACCCGCGACAAGAAGCTGTGGCGGGTTGTCAGCCACGGCGGCCTGTACCGCTCTTGGCGGTGACCACGTGCCGCGCGTCTCTCAGCTTGGCCAGGAAATCGGCGACATCCACGTAATCATCCATCTCCATCCAGCTTCGTCCCAGCTCGTGAGCGGAGTGGGCGTCCGACCCAGTTGCAGTGACTTTGCCGAGATCGGCCGCAAGCCTTGCGGCTGCTGCGTTGGCGGCTGGATCGCACCACGGGTTGTAGACCTCGATGATGTCGATGCGGCCTGCCAGCTCGACCAAGCTGTCGGCGCGAAAGTGAGAGCGGTTGCGATCGAACGGATGCGGTATGTAGGTGAGGCCACCCATGTCGTGCACCAGGTCCATCACCTGTTCGGGACGCTGGTACGGGGGCAGGCGGCGTGTGATGAACAATCCGATCACCTCGCCCTCCAGGGTCTTGGCCTCCTCGCCGACGATCGCCAGCTCGGGAGCAGTGCGTGCCAGCTCGAGGGCGCCTTCGACGGTGTTGTGATCGGTGAGTGCGATGCGGTCGATCCCGCATTCGCCGCTGCGCTCGATCAACTCGTCGAGCGTGGTCCTGCTGTCGTGTGAGAAACGCGAGTGAAGGTGGAGGTCGACCCGCACCCGGCCGCTCTTGGTGTAGCTAGAAAGCCGCTTCTGCGAGCTGGCGCTCGCGCGCCCTGGCGAAAAGTGGGATCACCTCGGCCGGACCGCGGCTCCGGCATGCCTGTTCCATCAATGCCGCCTGCGCGTCGTAGATGATCTCCATGACCTGCTCGGGCCGGCGCTCACGGCCGAGCCGTCCTGGTAGATCCGTATGCGCTTGCCGCAGCACGACCATCAATCGCGCGACCAACCATCCGGGGACGATGCGAATCTCCTTGACGAGGCATTCCTCGACCCAGAAGAGGAGCTCATCGGACTCCTGCAGCACTCGACGAGGCGTCATCGCGCGCCGCCGCCGCCGATGCCAGCGAAGATAACGTTCCTGCTCTTCGACCGTCTGCTCGAGCATGACCTGCAACCCACTATATCAGCGGGTCCCCGCGCTGCTGCCGGCTTTCGATTTCGACGGATAGCACAGCGTTCGCCAGCCACCCGCGGCGGGTATCAGATGCACCTGGCGGTCGAATGTCCATTCCCTCCATTGCTGTCGCACTCGATAGCGCATGACCATCTGCGCGACGTTCTGATATGTGCGCTGATGCACACGATCGGTCCAGCCCTCGAGCACGGTCACGCTTATGACCTGCATGTCCAGGAGCTCTGCGTCATCGCCGAGCCTGGGCATGTCCCTGATGAACGCTTCCCTCCCACCCCAGGCGCGCTGCGCGTCTTCGGCGAGCATCTCCCACATCTCGTCGAATCTCCCTTCCGTCTGCAGCTTCATGAAGCGCATCTCGAAAGTCGCCGGCGCGATAGACACCGGCGGGGGTGGCCGCATCGGCTCGGCGGTCGGGGGTAGGGCCGCCGGTCGGCCCATCGCGGCGCCCAGCATCGAGGTGGTCACGAAGCGGTCGAACTCGTCCGAGGGCCACGTCGTGAACCGCCCCGCGAGGCGGGCGAGCACGGCCTCGATAGCTGGCCAGCGTCGAAGGGGGCGCAATAGGGTATTGACCATTGGCGCTAGATGTTGTGTTATTTCCACAGACTGTATACAAAATGTGGATGACTCGCAACCACATAAGTCCCAGCACCTGCCGCCGGAGGCGTCTGGCGGGGGGCGCTGGACGGCGTCGCGGGTGCGGTCGAACGCGCCACAGCGGGTCTTCCTGGCGGGTTGCCGTACGGGCCCGCCGCAGATGATCAGGATCGGCGTCAGCGCCTGGCGGGTAGGCCCGCGGCCTCAGCCGGCGGCCAGTCGGCGCACGATCGCCGCCACCTCGTCCAGTGGGACGCCCACTGGGCAGGCGGACGCGGCAGCCGCGAGATCCGGCGACTCCCCAACCAAATCGGAAGCCGCCGCCCCCAAGCGAGCGTAAAGCCGCATATACGAGGTCGCGAGGTCCGGAGGGCGAACGCTGCCTATGCGGCCCGCGGCCAGCGCGCACAGCCCGCAGTTGATGCAGCCGATGAGCTGCGGGTGCCGCTCTCGTTCTTCAGGCAGAAGCGGCCGGATTCCGTCGGGAGCGTACGTTTCGAGAAGCGACGCGAACTGGGAGCGTGGGCGCGTCAGGCGCCTTCGCGTCAGATGGACGCCATATGCAAACGCGAGCTTCGCAAGGGAATCGGTGCGTGCCATCAGTTACGCAATCCGCGCATGGCGCCGCTTGCCATCTCTTCTTGCGCCCAACCTGAGTGGCCGAGAATTGGCGCACGCCCCAACCACGCTCCGCGAACGAATTCGCGCGCTGCATCGAATCGTTGAGAAGCGCTCCAGCCGAGCTCGTTGCCGATGACCCCCGCTGCGCGGAGCACGCACGCCGTGCCGGCGCATGGTCCGGCCGCCAGACCGACGCGGCGAAACGCGTCGGCCAGCGTGCGTACTTGCTCATGCCGAGCCGCGTGCACAAGCTCGGCCTCGGTGATCGGCTCGCACCTGCAGACCATCCTTCCGGAGCGCGCCTCCTTCAGCACCGCGGCGGCGTTCGACCCTTGTCGCGTCTGCAGCTTCATCGCCGCGAGCGCGGTGATCCCGAACGCACGCCCCAGCTCGTCCGCAGGCTCGACATCCGACTCGTTGCCCGGCAGCGGACGTGTCGCGGTCACGCACGGCGCCTGGTGGCCTAGCTTGCGGCACACGGCATCGGAGGTCTCCTCTGCCATCAGGCGATACATGGACAGCTTGCCGCCGGCAATCGTCACGAACCCTTCCGCGCCGTCCGGCGCGTGGTCGATGACCTCATATCGCCGTGACAGCTCGTCCTCATATCGCCGCCACTTGAAGAGCGTCGGTCGCACACCTGTGGTCGTTCGCACCGGCCGGTAGTCGCGTATTGACGGAAACACGCGCTCGAAGGCTTGCAGTAGATAGTCGACCTCGTCTTCGAGCACGTCGACCGAGTCGAGGTCGCCATAGAAATCGTCGTCGGTGGTGCCGAGCAACGTAAAGCCTGCATGTGACACCAGCAGCAGATCGCGGCCGTCAATCGATTCGGCGCTGATCGAAAAGTTGGAGATCCGGTGCGGGTACACGATGTGAATCCCTTTCGCCGGCCGCAGGTGCACCGCGGCGCCGGCCATGCGGCCGACCTCAGGCACCCATGGTCCCGCGGCGTTGACGACGACTTTGGCGCGCGCCTCCGACATCGAGCCGTCGGACCCGCGATAGCGGACGCCGATCACCTTGCCGCCGTCGCGCAGAAGGTCCACCACGCGTGTGTGATTGAGGGCGCGAGTGCCATGCGCCACCGCGTCCTGAACGTTGGCGAAGACCAGGCGGTGCGGATCCACGCCCCACTCCTCCATCGTCACGGCCCCGATGATGTCGGGCGACAGGCCGGGCTCCGCCTCCCGCGCCTCTTCCGCCGTCAGCCGTACATGCGGGTGGGCATGCTTCAGCGGCTGGAACCGGTCGTAGACCTCCATCGCCGTTTCCATCCGCTCGATGTTGTTCTTGTCGTGGGGCAGAACCGGGATGATGAAAACGACGCGGTAGACCATGTTTCGCGCGATGGAAACGATGTAACCCGCGTCCTGCGTCGAAAGGCGCGTCGTATCCCAATCGAACTCGAGGTAGCGCGGGCCGCCATGGATCATCCAGCTCGAGCTGCCGGTCGTGCCGCCGCCCCAGTCGCTTTTCTCGAGCAGGAGCACTGACAGTCCGCGTAGCGAGAGGTCGCGCGCGATGCCCGCCCCGGTCACGCCGCCGCCGATGACGCAGACGTCCTGTGCGCTCGGCGCGCTCAAGCGAAGCTCACGGCCGAAGCTTAGCTGGCGGCTTCGTGCTGCTTCTGGAACTCTTCGATGATCGCTTTGGCAAGGTGCGCGGGCATCTCGTCATAGTGCGAGAACTTCTTCGTGTAGCTGCCCCGCCCCTGCGTGATGGAGCGCAGGTCAAGCGCAAAACGCAGCATCTCCGACTCGGGCACGGTGACGCGGACCAGCTGGTAGCCGTCGTCTGGCTCCGTGCCCATGATCTTGCCGCGCCGGCCGTTGACGTCGGACATGATGTCGCCGAGGTTCTTCTCGGGCACCTTGATAGTGGCCTCGACGAGGGGCTCGAGCAAAACTGGGCCAGCGTCCAGTGCGCCCTTGCGGATGGCTACCGATCCTGCGATCTGGAAGGCCATGTCGTTGGAGTCGACCTGGTGAAACTTGCCGTCGACCAGGGTCACCCTGACGTCGACCATCGGGTAGCCCGCGACCACTCCCTTGGCCATGTTGTCAACGATTCCTTTTTGGACCGAGGCGCGGAAGTTCTGCGGGATGGCGCCGCCGAAGATCTTGTCTTCCCACACGAAGCCCTCGCCTCGCTTGGTGGGGGCGACCTCGATCACGCAGATCCCGTACTGACCGTGACCCCCCGATTGCTTGACATGCCGGCCCTCGGCGCGGCTGTGGCCGGAAACGGTCTCGCGATACGCGACGCGCGGCGTGGCCGTCGTCGCCTCTACGCCGTACTTCCGCTTCAGCTTCTCGAGGATCACGTCCAGGTGGACGTCGCCAAGCCCCGCGATGATCAGCTGGTGCGTCTCCTCGACCCGCTCGACGTGCAGGGTGGGATCCTCCTCCGCCAGGCGCGCAAGGCCGCTCGAGATCTTCTCCTCGTCGCCGCGAGCCTTGGGGGTGATGGCGAGGCCGTAAGCGGGAGCAGGTAGGTCGAGAGGCGGCAGAGGACCTCCGTCCTTGGAGCCCAGCGTGTCTCCGGTGAGGGTATGCGTGAGCTTGGTCACGGCGCCGATGTCGCCGGCCCTGATCTCTGTCGCAGAAACGTGCTCCTTGCCGCGCGGGAAGAAGATCTGCGCGAGGCGCTCGTCGCTGCCACGGTTGAGATTCGTCAGGTGCTGGTCCGCCTTGATCGCGCCGGCCACGACCTTGAAGTAGCTCACCCTGCCGAACTGGTCGCCGCCGGTGCTGAAGACGAACGCTTTCGCGGGTTTGGCCAGGTCGCCTTCGGAGGGCGGCAGCAGCTCCGCGATCGTCGACATCAAAGTCCGCACGCCGAGCAGCTTGGTCGCCGAGCAGCAGACCACCGGGGCCACCTTGCCCGCCAGGATTCCCTCGCGCAGCCCGCGCTGAATTTCCTCCTCGTTCAGCGTGCCCGCGTCGAGGTACTTCTCGAGGAGAGAGTCGTCGCTCTCGGCGGCAGCCTCGATCAATTGGCCGCGGTACTCGTCGACGACCTTCTGCATGTCGTCGGGGATCGGGGCCTCGGTCCCCTTGCCGTCGCTCGCCGTCACGAACGCCTTCAGGTGCAGCAGGTCGACGATGCCACGGAAATCCTGTTCGCCGCCGATGGGCAGATGGAGCGGGAACGGTCTCGGCGACAGATGCTCACGCATCGCGGTGACCGCGCCGTAGAAATCGGAATGCTCCTTGTCGAGCTTGTTGACGACCACGATCCGGGGTTTGCTCGTGCGGTTGCAGAGCTCCCACGCGATCTCGGTGCCGACCGCAAGGTGGTCGTTGGGGCCGACCACGACAACAGCACCTTCGGCGGCGCGGAGCCCGCTGAGCACCTGCCCCGTGAAGTCGAAGAACCCGGGCGCGTCGAGGATGTTGATCTTGAAACCGTTGTGCTCGGCGAAGCCCACACCCAGGTTGATCGAGATCTTGCGCCTCTGCTCCTCGGGCTCGAAGTCCATCGTCGCCGTCTGCTGGTCGGGCGAGCCCAGTCGCGGGATGGCGCCGGAAGCGAACAGCATCGCCTCGGCGAGCGTGGTTTTGCCGTCGTGCGAGTGTCCGAGCAGGACCACGGTCCGGATCTTGTCTGTCGGGTAATCAGCGGCCATCCAACCCCCAGCTACAAGCTCGCTATACCACCGGGCAGGAAGGCTAAGTCTAAAGCTCGATT
>VBFD01000073.1:0-18383 GCA_005883585.1 Chloroflexota bacterium | reverse complement strand
CGGCATCCTCATCACCGAAGCCGTCCGCGGGGAGGGGGGCTACCTCCTCAACAAGGACGGCGAGCGATTCTTGAAGCGTTACGTGCCCAACAAGATGGAGCTAGGACCGCGCGACATCATCTCCCGGGCCATGACGACGGAATTCGAGGAGGGCCGCGCCTTCGAAGGGCCGCACGGCAAGTACATGCACCTCGACGTGCGCCACCTCGGCGAAGAGGTGATCGATCGCAAGCTGCCTTTCATGCGCGAGCTCGGGCGTGAGTTCGTCGGGATCGACATCGTGAAGGACCCGATCCCCGTCCGCCCGGTCATGCACTACATGATGGGTGGCGTCGATGCCGACATCTCCGGTGCCACGCCGATCGCCGGCCTGTACGCGGCGGGGGAGTGCGCCAACGTCGGGCTCAACGGCGGCAACCGGCTCGGCTCGAACTCGCTGTCCGAGTGCCTGGTGTTCGGCGCCGCGGCCGGTCGCGCCGCCGCTGAGCACGCCAGTGTTGCAGTCGCCGTCGGTGCGAACCCGGTCGATGCCCTTCTCGCCGATGAGACCAGACGGATCGAAACGTCCTTCCTGGACAAGAAGGGAGGCGAGGAGCGCATCGGCACCGTCCGCGAGGAGATGCAGCACGACATGGACGCCGGCGCCGGCGTCTTCCGGACCAAAGAAGGCCTCGAGAAGCTGACCCGCCAGCTCGGTTCTCTGCGCGATCGCTTTGAGAAGATCAAGATCGAGGACTCGAGCCGCACGTTCAACACCGAGCTGACGGCTGCGCTGGAGCTCGACTTCATGCTCGAGGTCGCCGAGTCGATCGCCTACTCAGCCCTCGCGCGTGAGGAATCGCGCGGCGCGCACGCGCGGCGTGATTTTCCCGAACGCGATGATGCGAAATGGCTGAAGCACACGGTCGCTTTTCGCACTGACGACCCCGCCCCCAGGCTCGAGTATCAGGATGTCCGCATCACCAACTTCAAACCACAGGCGAGGACTTACTGATGGCTGAAAAGAGGATCACGATCCGGGCCACGCGCTTCGATCCCGACAAGGACAGGGCGCCTCGCCTGCAGTCCTACGACATCCCCTTTTCCGACGACAGCATGGTTGTCCTCGACGCGCTCAACCACATCAAGTCGCATGTCGACGGCAGCCTGAGCTATCGGTGGTCGTGCCGGATGGGAATTTGCGGAAGCTGCGGGATGATGGTCAACGGGACACCGAAGCTCACATGCAACGCTTTCCTCCGCGACTACTGGCCGCGGTCGATCACCGTCGAGCCACTGCAAAACTTCCCAATCGTCCGCGATCTCGTCATCGACATGGAAAGCTTCATGCACAAGCTGAAGTCGATCAAGCCGTGGATCATCCGCAAGCAGGATTACCCGCTCGGCGCCGGCGAGCACCGCCAGACGATGGACCAGATCGACGAGTTCCGCCAGTTCAGCGAGTGCATCAACTGCATGCTCTGCTACGCGGCCTGCCCGGTCTATGGCCTGAACGACGAGTTCCTCGGCCCCGCCGCGACCGCGCTGGCGCGCCGCTACAACCTGGATTCGCGCGACCAGGGCGTCAAGGAGCGGCTGCCGGTGATCGCGAACTCCGAGGGCATCTGGGAGTGCAGCTTCGTGGGCGAATGCTCGGTTGTCTGTCCCAAGGGCGTCGATCCGGCCAAGGCGATTCAGCAGACGAAGCTCGACACGACGATGCGTTTCGTTCTTCCGTACGGAAACCGCGAGGAGTGAAGGCGCCGCCGGTGAGCGCCGAGGCTCCAACCTCAGCCGGGGCATCTACTCGCGCCTACAGGCCGGAGATGGCGCGCGGGTGGTGGCTGCGACAGCGTCACTACTTCCTGTACATGGTTCGCGAGTTCACCGCGGTGCCGATGGCGCTGTGGCTCCTGTGGTTCCTGGTCGAGATCCAGAGAGCATCGAACGGCCCGAAGGGCTATTACCCGCACAGCTCGCCCGGTTTTGTCGTCTTCAGCGTGATCGTCCTGGGCTTCGCGCTGTACCACAGCTACACATTCCTCAGCCTGGCCGGGGTGATCATTCACATCAAGGGGGTGTCGTCCCGCCTGATCGTGCTGTCGCAGTTCGCCTTGTGGTTTGTCGCTTCGGTGGTGATCGCGGCCGCCCTCATCGGGTTCGCAAGATGAACCACGAGGCAACGCGTCAGCAGAAGCCGGCGTTCGCACACCTGATCTGGTGGTTCCTCTTCGCCCAGGGTGGGGTAGTCGCCGCGATCCTGATCCCGGTACACGTCCTCGTCCAGGGCATCCTCGGGCCCCTGGGCATCGTGCCCGTGGTCGACCGCCACTACGACACGTGGGTTCGCGTTCTCGGCAACCCGATCGTCAAGCTCTACCTGCTCGCCCTGATCGCACTCCCCTTCTACCTTTTCGCCCACCGGTTGCGCTACTTCTTGGTCGACATCGGGGTGCCCGCGGCCAGGACGCTACCGGCGCAGGTGATCTTCTACGGCGGCGCGATCGTTGTGACAGCGGTCACGATCTGGGTGCTGCTGACGACCGCTCCGATCTCTCTCGGATAGCCATGTACACCGTCGAGGCGATCCCAGCTCACGAGCTCGGGAACAGCAGCTTCCTCGTCGCGGATCCCGACAGCGGCGTGGGTTTCGCAGTCGACCCGCTGCGCGACATCGAGCGCTACCTCCAGGCCGCCTCGAGGTTGCACGTCAAGATCAGCCATTCTCTCGACACGCACCTGCACAACGATTTCGTTTCGGGCCGGCGCGAGCTGGCCGCGGATGTGGGAGCCAACATCGACGAGCTCGATCCTGGTCGCGATCTCGAGATCGGCAACATGACCCTGCAAGCCATCCACACGCCGGGCCATACGCCCGCACACAAGAGCTACGTTCTGAGCGAAGGGGGACGGCCTCGCGCTCTCTTCTCCGGCGGCGCGGTCATGCTGGGCGCCATCGCGCGGACCGATCTGTTCGGCCCCCACCTGGCCGTCCACCTGGCTCTCGAAGCACTGACCACGCTGCAGGTCCGGTTGCGCGGGCTACCTGACGACATTCGGGTCTTTCCCACCCACGGGGCCGGCTCCTTTTGCGCTGCAGGAGGAGGCGGTGGGCACGAGACCACGCTGGGAATTGAGCGACAGACCAACCCTTTCTTCCTTACGACCGAGGTGATGCCGTTCCTCGCGCGAGTCCTGAACCAGCCTCGGTATCCGACGTACTACCGGGACATGTCATCGATCAATCGTGGTGGGGCGCCTTTGATAGGCGCTGCGCTCCCGCAGCTGACGCGGCTGGGTGCCGACGAGATAGCCCGCACGATGGACGAGGGCGCGGCGGTGGTCGACGTGCGAGCCGGCCGCGATTACGACCGAGAGCACATCCCTGGCAGCTACAGCATCGGCATCGACGGACCCATGAGCGCGTGGGTCGGCTGGCTGATCGCGCGAGGCCGGCCGATCGTGCTGGTGGGTGGGACCGATGCCCAGCACCGGAAGGCTCAGCGCCAGTTGCTGCGGATCGGTTTCGACTCCATCGCCGGCGCGCTCGATGGCGGCATGGACGCGTGGCGGTCGAGCGGTCGTGAGGTCTCTGCTTTCCAGTCGGTCGATGTCGAGGACATGGCGGAGTGGGTGATCAGCGCTGAGCCGATGACCGTGGTCGATGCGCGCGACGAGAACGAGTGGGTGGCCGGGCACGTGCCTGGCGCCCTGCACATGTACGTGCCTGACGTGCCTCACCACGCCGACGAGATCCCGCGCGAGGCGCCGGTCGCCGTCCACTGCGCATCGGGGTACCGCGCCGGAATCGCCGCCAGCCTTCTCGAGCAAGCCGGCTTGAAGCAGATCATCCACGTCAACGGCGAGTTCTCGGACTGGGACCGCCTGCACCTGGCCGAGGTGCACCCGACCTAGACGTCCGTGGTGGCGGCCTCCAGCAGCGCGGCGAACTTGCGCTGCGCGGCGGCCCTGCGCGTGGGGACATGCTCGCGCGGCCATATGCCCTTTGGTGGCTGGTACCCCGCCAGGATCTGACGCGCCACCGAGACGCGGTGAACTTCGTCGGGCCCGTCATACATGCGTGCCGCGCGTGCGTGTCGGTACATCTCCTCCAACGGCATATCCGCCGAATAGCCCAACGACCCGTGGACCTGGATGGCGCGATCGATCACGTCGTGCAGCACCTTGGCGCCGAAGAACTTGATCAGCGAGATCTCCTTGCGCGCCGCGGACGCACCCTGTGTGTCCATGACCCACGCCGCATGCAGCGTCATCAGGCGGGCCGCGTGCATCTCGGCCGCGGAATCGGCGATCCAGTTCTGAACTGTTTCGTGACCGGCGAGCTTCTTGCCGAACGCCTCTCGCTGCAGCGAGCGCTCACACATCATGTCGAACGCGCGGCGGGCCTGACCGAGCCAGCGCATGCAGTGGTGGATGCGTCCCGGCCCAAGGCGAGCCTGCGCGATGAGGAAGCCCTGGCCTCGCTCGCCGACTAGGTTGTCCTTCGGGACGCGCACGTCTTCATAGAGGATCTCCGCGTGACCGTAGCCGAACCGCTCGTGTTCGCCCGCCATGGTCGGGATGTTGCGCAGCTTCTTCAACCCCTTCGCGTCGCCGGGCACGATGATCATCGACGCTCGCTCGTAGGCATCGGCCTGCGGCTCGGTAACGACCATCGCGATCAGGAAGTCGGCGATCATGCCGTTCGACGTGAACCACTTGTGGCCGTTGATCACCCACTCGTCGCCGTCGAGCACCGCGGTCGTAGACAGCAGCGTCGGGTCTGAGCCCGCCGTGTCGGGCTCGGTCATCGAGAAGGCGGAGCGGATCTTGCCATCGAGCAGCGGGTGCAGCCAGCGCTTCTTCTGGTCGTCGGTGCCGAAGTGCGCGAGGACCTCCGAGTTACCCGAATCCGGCGCCTGGTTGCCGAAGACGATGGGAGCCCAGACGGTCGCGCCCTCGATCTCATGCATCAAGCCGAGCTTGACCTGCCCATACCCCTGACCGCCCAGCTCTGGTGGCAGGTGCGTCGCCCAGAGCTTCTGCCTCTTCACCTCTGCCTGCAAGGGGCCGATCGCGCGCATGAAGCCGGCCTCGTCCGTGTCCAGCACCTCGAGCGGGTAGACCTCCTCCCGCACGAAGCCGCGCATCCATTCGAGCTTCTTTTCAAACTCCGGCTCGGTCGAGAAGTCCCAGGCCATCCTTCGTCTCCTACGTGCCGCGTTCGAATACCGCGATGCCTTCTTCGATCATGCCCGTGATCGTATCCGTCAGCCCTTCGTACATGGGATCCGGCCTCTTGCCACGTCGGTGCAGCATCAGGTTGTAGCCGAAGATCGACGCATATTTGTAGAGGCTGAGCGCGAGGTACCAGCGCATCTCGGCGGGGTCGGCCCCGTACAGGCGGTACAGGTCCTCCACGCCGACGTCGATCGCGCCGCCCGGGTTCGGAGCGCCCTCGTACTGGCGTCGGACCGAGACGATGCAGAGGCAGCCGAGGTCGATCAGCGGCTGGCCGATCTCCGCGATCTCCCAATCGAGAACGGCGCATACCTGAGAGCCGCGGAACAGCATGTTGCCGTAGTGGTAGTCGCCGTGGACCAGGGTAGGCGGGCGCTCGGCCGGGACGTGGCCGGCCAGAAGGCCGCCGAGCTCACCCGCTCGCGCCGTGAGCTCTTCGGGCGCGCGCTGCATGAGCCACGCCCAGCGCATCATCTCCGCCTGCAGCGTCATGGGCTCCTCACCGCCGATTCCGGTCCGTTCCAGCGGCAGCGCCTGGATTCGCTTCAGAACCTCCACTGCGGATGCTGAGATGTCGAGTGGTCGCTGCTCCGCGCCGGCCTTCTCGATTCGCGTCCCATCGACCGCTTCCATCAGGATGAACGGCCGTCCATCGACGGCGGGGTCCGAGCTCATGAGCGGGATCGCCGGTGTCGGTATTCCGGCATGATTCAGGGACGCCATGATTCGGCCCTGCCGCACGACGTCGGCCGGCCCCGCGATGCGCGCGCCTGGGGGCGGGAGGCGAAGGACGTAGCGCGTCGGCCCGTCGTTGTCTTCGACGGACACGAAATATGTGAAGCCGGAATGTCCTTCGGGGATGGGCTCGATCGAATTGATGCGGAACTCTGGCCGCTTGGAAAGAAGTTGGCCTATTTCCCTCTCGAGGTCTGATCGAATCTGGTCGTTCACTCCAGGTGCGAGGTGTCGCCGAGCGTGCCGACCATCTGCCTGTCGCCGAGCACCCTCACCACGTTCACCGACGTGAAGTAGGGAAGGAAGCGCAGCTGCCCGGGCTCGAGTCGGAGCACGTGCGTGAGAAACATGATCATCGCCGCACCATGAGCGACCACGATCACGCGACTGCCAGGATGCGCCTGGGCGATATCGTCGATGGCGGCGCTCATGCGATCGATGACGCTGGCGGGGAGCTCCTTGAAATCGAGCTCGCCTTCATCGCCGAGCTCCATAGCCATCTCGATCAGTCTTTCATCGAGGCGCACATCATCCGAGATGGCACGGGCGGTCTCGAGCGCCCTTCGATATGGACTGGAGTAGACAGCCTCGTGTTTGAGCTTTCCAATGCGCGTCCCGAGCAGCTCCGCCTGTTTTCGACCCAGAGCGCTCAAAGGCGGATCGGCCCCATCCGACATGTCCTCATAGCAGTCGGCGTGGCGCACCAGCCAGATCTCGGTGACGCCTTCGACCCCGATGAGGAATGACGCTTCGAGAGATCGCATCGCCACCGTCATCCGCTCCGGGCCGGGCGTCATGGGTAACATTCGACCACATGCTTCGGGCAGCGGGCGTGGTCGCCCTCATCGTCCTGGCCGCCTGCAGCGGGACATCCGGGACCCACACATCGTCACCGACGCCGATCGTGGCGCAGGGGAGCTGGACGCAGAACCTCACCTTCTCTGGTGAGGTGGCCGGGCACATGGCGGGGATCGTGCCTGACGTCGGAGACCGGCGAAGCCAGTGCACAGGCGGGCGCACGCACAACGGCGAGACGTGGAGCGATTTCTTCTACGGAACGGTCGAGACTGACGGACAGATATGGGGCGTCGTCTTCGAGATCAACAACTTCCGCGGTCCAGGCTCCTACCAGAATTCCAGCGTGACCATCGAAGTCCACAGTGCGGATGCGACTCAGGTGTGGCAGAGCCGGGGCAACGACAAGGTCACGTTCACGCTGGATCGCAGCCAGGTCACTGGGACGGTTGACGCGATGCTGACCAACGCCAGCACCGGGAAAGACGGCCTCCAGCTCACAGGCCACTGGAGCTGCCGGCAGTAGCGGACGCCGATGAGCCAGATTGTGACCGGGAGGGAGCCGGACCCCTTCTGGGAAGTCCTCACGCTGGGCGTAGGCTGGGCGAAGACCCCGGCTCAGCGCGAGGCAATGGACCGGTATGTGTCGTCGCTCGTTAAGAAATTATGCTGACACAGGTCGTGGATTGCCCGGGCGGGTGCCGAAGTTGTATCGGTCATGACATCACAAGAAGCCCAGCAGCTCGACGAGAGGGTGATAGGGGCCTTGGCCCGCGGCGGGACCATCGACATAACGACGGTCGGACGGAAGAGCGGGACGCCTCGGCGCCTCGAAATCGTCTTTCACAACATCGATGGCCGGATCTACATCAGCGGCATACCGTCGCCTACTCGTCGCGGTTGGCTGGCCAACCTAGAAGCCAATCCACGGTTCACGTTCCACCTGAAAGGAGCGGTCCGTGCCGATCTGCCCGCCACCGCCCGCATCATCGACACGGAGGACGAGCGGCGCCGGATCCTGGCCGGGGTGGCGAGGAACTGGCGGCGCACAGACGTCGACAGAATGGTCCTACAGAGCCCTCTCATCGAGGTCCAGCTCGACGGCGCCGCGATCAACTCCGACCACTCGCCGACGCCGGCTTAACAACTCTTAACGACGTTATTCTGAAGCAGCGGCGAATACGAGCCCTAGGCTGACGACTCGTGAGCATCAACGGCGGTCCTCCCGCCCAACCACCGCAGCTGTCGCCAGACGGCAACTGGGTATGGGATGGCAGTCAGTGGCAGCCGGTCACCGGCGGAGGGGCGCAACCGGCGCATGCAGGCGTCTTCAAGGCCTACGACTCGGTCGTGCTCGAGCCTTCGGCCCCGACCGTCGAGGCGGTCCAGCCTCCACAGGTTCAGTACGAGCAGCAATACCCGCTGCCGGTGCCGGCCGTGGATTACTCGTACAGCAACGCGGAGCCTGACCTCACACCACTCTGGCAGCGGACCAAAGGGGGTGGCTACGGGAGGTATTTGTACTTCGTCGCGGCGATCGCTTTGTTCGCCATGGTGCTGATCGTCCTCAACTCGATGAGCTTCATACAGCTTCCGTTCATCAGCACCGGGTCGAAATCGAGCCCGACCCAGGTAGGCGCCACGTCGTCACCCACGCCTGACACCTCGGGGTCAGACTCGGCGCGGGCCGATCGCACGCTGAATGGTTCACTAAAACCTGCTGTCACCGGTCTCGACCAGACGGTCTCTGACCTGTACAGAATCTGCACCGGTCTTGCATCCACGGCTTGTTTCGATTCCCTCACCGCGACCGACCAGCAGGTGAAGAAGTTGATGACGTTGATGACGAACGCCGACATTCCATCATGCATTCGGGTGCCGATGACAAAGATGGGGACAGACGTGAAGGGCATGGATGCTCAGCTCCAGGCGGCGCTGAAAGGTTTTCAAGACAACAACAAGAACGAGATCACGGCCGGAGGCAACGCTTTCCGGAGCTACTACCAATCGGCCACCGCCGACTTCAACGCCGCCGGTCTGGCGCAGAAGAAGTGCTTCACGGTGATCTTGCCTACCTGGGTGCCGGACTAGCGCCTTTCGTTTCGATGCGGGCGGTCATGGGAATCAACCGGCTCATGAAGCTTGAAGGCATCCACCACGTCAGCTCGATCACGGGAGACGCGCAGGCGAACGTCGACTTCTACGCCGGCGTGCTCGGGCTCCGGCTCGTCAAGAAAACCGTCAACCAGGACAACCCAGCCGTGTATCACCTCTTCTACGGGGATGACAACGCCAGCCCGGGCTTCGACTTGACCTTCTTCGAATATCCAGGCGCGCGGCCGGGCCGTGCGGGCGATGGCATGATCCACCGCATCGTCCTCCGTGTCGGCTCCGAGGGGGCGCTCGACTTCTGGGAGCGCCGCCTCGGCACAGGCGTACGGTCGCCGCAATCCCTGGTTTTCTGGGATCCCGAAGGGCTTGGCCTGGAGCTCCGCGTTGCGCTCACGCCCGATGCCCCGCTCACCGCCTCACACCCCGAGATTCCCGCCGAGTACGCGATCCAGGGATTCGAGGAGGTCCGGGCTTACACCAATCATCCCGAGGCGAGCGGGGAGCTGCTCGAGGGCGCGCTCGAGTTCGAGCGTGCCGGCGATACTTCGTGGCAGGCTCGTGGCGACAGTCGCCGCGGGCGCTACGTCTATGACCCAGCGCCGGCCGAGCGCGGAATTCCCGGTGCAGGGACCGTTCACCACGTCGCGTGGGCTTCGCTGGATGACCAACAGGTGGCGTGGCGCGATCGTGTGATCGCGGCCGGCGCCAACCCGACGCCTGTCATCGACCGCTACTGGTTCCGATCGGTCTACTTTCGTGAGCCGAGCGGCGTGCTTTTCGAGATCGCGACGATGGGTCCCGGCTTCACGGTTGACGAGGAGCTTGCCCACCTCGGCGAGCGCCTCGTTCTGCCGCCGAAGTTCGAGCACCTGCGCGCCCAGCTCGACGCCACGCTGACGCCGATCCACGTCCCCACACCGGTCGGCCAGTAGAAGCGCACACAAAAGTCGGAAGAATGTTCCGACCGACGCGCAGTTGCACGTTACAGTTACGTCGCCGCCGCGGTCTTTTGGGAGGGTTTTGGGGATTTCGTTGCGTCTTTCCGCATTGAAGCCGCGGTGATCGGGCGCGTCTTCGACCAGGCCCACCGTATCGGGATGGCGGTGCTCGTCGGTGCCCTCCTCACCGGCAGCGCAGGCTTCACGCTGCTCAACCAGCCACAGCCGTCGGGCACGCCCGCCCAAACCCCCACCCAGCCGGCGATGGCGATCCCACCACTTCGGACATCGCCGTCTACGCACCGATCGTCATGGCCTCCAGCCAGCCTATGAACCACCCGAGCGTGGAGACTTCATTTGCCATCCAACCCAGGGTCGAAGGTCGGCTTGCGTGGCGCGACGACGTCACGCTGGACTTCGAGCCGTTCCGGCTCGCTTACGCAACCGCCTATCAGGTGGACGTGAGTGGCCGGTCGGTGCGCGGCGTGCCGCTGTCGGGGCGAAGGCACTGGAGCTTCACCACGGTGTCGGGGCCGGCGGACGTCCTGGCGCCAGGCGCAGGCGCGATCAACGTGCCGATCCTCACCTACCACTACATCCGCGTTAACCCGGACCGCTTCGACCGGATGGGCTTCGCCCTTTCGGTCACCCCGACCGATTTCGCGGCGCAGATGGACTGGCTCAGGGACAGCGGCTATCACCCGATCTCCACCGCAGACCTTTATGCCTTCTTGAAGGGCGCGCGGGGACTGCCGAGCAAGCCCGTCGTCCTGACGTTCGACGACGGGTACGCGGACTTCTACACGACCGCGCTTCCAATCCTGCGCAGCCACGATTTCCGGGCCACGGCATACGTCGTGTCGGGCTTTGTCGGTTGGCCGGGATACATGACGGCGGCCCAGGTCCTCGAGGCGGACCGCTCGGGTATCGAGATCGGGTCGCATACCGTCAACCATTCGAACCTGGCCAGGCTGTCGTATGGAGCCGTGCGCTCACAGCTCGTCGATTCCAAGCTGTTCCTCGAGCGCTTGCTCGGACACCCGGTCGTTGCGTTCTGCTATCCGAGCGGCAAGTTCAACTCAACGGTCGCCTGGCAGGTTGCCGACGCGGGGTTCTCCGACGCTACGACGACCATGTTCGGCTACAGGCACACGCTGGCCGACCGATACATCTGGACCCGCTTGCGGGTCAGCGGCGGTGAGTCCCGCGACCAGTTCGCGATCGCGGTTTCGACAGCCTCGTAGGCGCCACTCGCTCTATCCGTTCAACACCGAGAGGATGTTCCCGGCCGGGTCGGTGAACCAGGCGATGTCCGGTCCCATGTTCTGCGATCTGCCTCGGGCGATGCCTTTTTCGTCCGTCATGCCGTCGTAGTGCTCGAACTTGATGCCTTTGGCTGTCAGGTCATCCACGGCTTTGTCGATGTCGTCGACGGGGAAATTCAACATGGTGTACGTCGCGGGTACGTGATTGTCCTTGGGGTAGACGTAGATGGGGTTTCCGCCGGCGATCTTTAGTCGCAGGGCGCCAGCCTCTTCTTCGACCTCGATCCCGAGCGTCTGGCTGTAGAACTTTTTCGCCGCTGCCAGATCGTTGACTGAGAAACCGCTGAATGCCTTGGTATCCCCAAACATGGCCAACTCCTTAGGTGGACTCCTTAGCCATATCATTCATCTTTCTGTAGCGTGGCTGGGAGGGGTCTTATGTCCGAGAAGGAAAGGGTGGGAATCACACCCAAGAGCTGGACGGGACAGCGGCACCACGGAGTGCTGCACCTGGGTAAGCGCTGGTATGTCTTGAGTGCAGACATCGACGACGCCGGGACTGCGCGAGGCGTGCGTCTGGATGGCCCTTACGACGATCACGTCAGCGCCGAAGCCCAGGTCGAGCAACTTCACATCGAACCCTTTCCGTCAGAGGACTGATGCGTTGAGGGTGATCGAGCCGGCTACCGAGAGGGTGCTGGCCGAGCTTCAGGACGCCACGGTCGAAGACGCCGACAAGGCGGTCGCCCGCGCCAAGGCGGCGTACCCAGCCTGGAGAGCGCTGTCGCCGAAAGACCGCGCCAACCTGATGCGCCGTATTGCATCGGCAATCGCCGAGCGTTCCGAAGAGCTCGCGCGACTCGAGGCGCGCAACGTCGGCAAGCCGATCAGCGATGCGCGCGGCGAGGTCGGCATGGTCGTCGACGTCTTCAACTACTACGCGGGAGCGCCGGAGCGCTTGTTCGGCAAGACGATTCCGGTCGCGGGCGGCGTCGACATGACGTTCCGCGAGCCACTTGGAGTCGTTGCGCTGATCGTCCCTTGGAACTTCCCGATCGCGATCGCGTCATGGAAAGTCGCGCCTGCGCTGGCGGCCGGGAACACGGTCGTTCTCAAGCCTGCGGGCCTCACGCCACTGACCGCGGTCGAGCTTGGTCGCATCGCGCTCGAAGCCGGCCTACCCGAAGGCGTTCTCAACGTCGTCGTCGGCGCCGGACGGGTCGTGGGGGAGAGGCTCGTCCAGCATCCCGACGTGGCGAAGGTCGCTTTCACCGGCTCGACCGAGGTGGGGAGGCGGATCGGCGCGCTGGCCGCCGAGTCGATCAAGCGCGTGACGCTGGAGCTCGGCGGCAAGTCGGCCAACATCGTGTTCGCCGACGCGGACCTCGAAAAGGCGGCAGCGTCCGCGCCGCTCGCGGTGTTCGGCAACGCCGGCCAGGATTGCTGCGCGCGATCGCGCATCCTGGTCGAGCGGTCGGGACTCGATCGGTTCATGCAGGCGCTCGAGAAGTCGATCAAGGCGCTCCGGGTCGGTGACCCGCTCGACGAGAGCACGGAGATGGGACCCCTCATCTCAGCCGACCATCGCGCCAAGGTCGCGTCCTTTCTCGACGACGGCGCCAAGGTCGCTTTCCGCGGCTCAGCGCCTCAGGGCGCCGGCTACTGGTTCGCGCCGACAGTGCTCTCGCCCGTGTCGAACACTGACCGCGTCGCGCGCGAGGAGATCTTCGGCCCGATCGCCGCGGTCATTCCATTCGCTGACGAGGACGAGGCGATACGAATCGCCAACGACACCATCTACGGTCTTTCCGGATCGATCTGGACCAGCAACGCGGGCCGCGCGATGCGCGTCGCGCGGGCGCTCGAGACCGGAACCATCTCCGTCAACTCGAACAACTCTGTGCGCGTGACGACGCCCTTCGGGGGCTTCAAGCAATCCGGTGTCGGTCGCGAGCTGGGACCAGACGCGCTGGACCACTACACAGAGCTGAAGAACGTTTTTCTCTCGACCACATAGCGGGGTTTTCACGATCTTCTGCATAATCGGCTCGCCGCCGCCGAGCGTGGGCGAGGGCATCCATCTGATCCTGGGTGGGGGTGTCAGTAACGACTACACCGACGAGGGTCACGGATTCACGATCTTCATTGCGATCTAGGAGAGGCGACCCCGTTGGAAGGATGAGATGAGAAGAATCATCGTGTTCAACAGTCTCAGTCTCGATGGGGTCATGCAGGCGCCTGGCCGGCCGGACGAAGACCGCCGCGGCGGCTTCGAACACGGCGGCTGGGCGCTGCCCTATTCCGATCCGGCCATGGGCAAAGCGGTGGGCGAGAGCATGGCCACCACCGGCGGCGTGCTGTTCGGCCGGCGGACTTACGAGGACTTCTACAAGGTCTGGCCGAACCGAACCGACAACCCGTTCACCGAAGTGCTGGACAACACCCAGAAGTACGTCGCGTCGACAACGCTGAGTGAGCCATTGCCGTGGCGCAACTCCACACTTCTCGAGGGCGACGCGGTCGGCGCGGTGGCCGAGCTTAAAAAGGGAGCAGGTAAGGACCTCGTGATCCTGGGCAGCGGCGAGCTGATCCGGTCATTGATGCCGCGCAACCTCGTCGACGAATACATCCTCTTGATCCACCCACTCGTTCTTGGATCTGGGCAGCGTCTCTTTCCAGACGGAGGTCCCTTCGTCGCCCTTCGCCTGATTGATTCGAAGCCGACCGGCACCGGCGTGGTGATCGCGACCTACCGGCCGGCGCCGGCCTCGGTGGCCGGCGCCGCAGGCTAGTTAGCTCGGGTCAGGGCGCAGAAAGCGCCGCGCTGAAAACGTTAGTTGGGTCGTTGTTTGGGGTTGGCGTCGAGACGCTGCCGGCCGGGCCGCACAGTGACGTGTTGCCGATTGGAGGACCGTTCGGGTCTGACGGGTTCAAGTTGCAGTTGGTCGTGACGAACATGGCGATGAAGCTCTTGGTGCCGGTGCTCTGGAGTCCCTCATAGTCACCAAGGAAGAACCCGCGCGCGACCGGCGCCGACATCAGGTCGAATGGTCCCGCGACCTCGTGACCGGCACTAAATGTCTTCCCACCGTCCTCTGAGTAGGTGACCTTGAGGTCGATCGGCCAGGTGGTCGTGTTGGTGGATGAGAGGCTGCCCGAATCGTAGTAAGTCACTGCGATGTTGCCTTTGCTGTCGACCGCCACGGTTGGCGTGAAGATCGGCAGCGTGCTGGGGCCGACAATCGCGCTCGGTGTGCTCCAGCTGGCGCCACCGTCGCCCGATGTCGTGAACAGCACCTCGTTGTCGAAGGTGCCGACCGCCTGGTTGATGTTCTTTTTGAAGTTCGTCGAGCTCTCCCAGACGACATAGAGCTTTCCGGAGCCATCGATGGCGACTTCCTGCAGGCCATCGCCCACCCGGGCACGCCGTCCGGTGTTCGGGTCGATGACGCCTGCCGCGTTGAAGGGAGCGATCACCTGAGGAGACGTCCATGTGGCGCCGCCATCCGTCGATTTCACGAAGGCGAGCTCAGCGTTGCTGGCCGTCCCGCGAAACGGAGTATTGGGCGGCACGATCAGGTCGGTGAAGTCGTACAGTGTGTCGCTCTTCGGGTCGACCACGATGATGTTGCCGATGGTCTGCTGCCGGTTGCCCGACCCGATGATGGTTTGCACCGGGCTCCACGTCAAACCGCCGTTGGTGGTTTTCGAGAACTGGGCCGGGCCTGTGTAGGCGGCCGCGTGGACGCGGTCGTCCGGCTGGTCGGTAGGAGCGATCAGGGTGTCCCAGACGGTGTAAGCGACTCCGGCATGGATCGGGTCGGCTGTGGTGGAGTTCTTGTCCGTGAAGAACTGGGCGGTCGTGTAGGCGACGATATTCTGCTGGTGAATCCAGGTCTTGCCGCCGTCATGGGAGACGGTGGCCGCCACCGCGTTCCGGTTCGTGCTGCCGTCGAAAGAGAGGGCCGACGAATAGGCCGTCCCATCAGGACCGAATGAGACCCAGGGGTCAGACGCCCGCTCGTACGGCAAGCCGGGCGTTGCGCAGCTCGAGTAAGGAACCGTGGTATCCGTCCAGCTGACGCCGCCGTCATTGGAGAATGCGCCCCCAATTCCCCGTGCGCCGCCATTGCTCCAGCGATCCTGGTGCCACTGGCCGACGATGTTGCTCGTGTTGAAGGGGTTCACCGCGACCTGCGGCTCGACCTCGGCGTTGGGATAGTTGATCCCGGATTGGCCTATCGGGGTGCAGGCCTTGTAGGGGCTGCTGGTCCCTGAAACCTGCACGACGCTGACGGCCAGCGCATTGGTGGCAAGTACTAGCGCCGCCGCGCCGGAAAGAATTGAAGCCGCGGCAAAACGTCCTTTCATCCTGTTCCTCCTAGGGTCCTGAATCCGAGTTCCCATGTGAGGCCCCACAGCCCTTGTCAAAATCGACTCTATACCGGGCCCGGAGTGGGTTGCAACTAGGCTGTTTCAGCCGGCGCGGGAGCGAAGCTGGTCGGGGCGAAGCACCGTGACCCGACCGCGCTCGAGCCTGATGTACCCGAGCGCCGCGAACCGGCTCAACGCCCGGTTGACGTTCTCGCGACTTCCGCCCACGAGGCCGGCGAGGTCTCGCTGCGAGAGTTTCATGGTGTCCCCCTGGGCCTCCGCCAGGTCGAGGAGCTTGCGGGCGACGCGGCTGGGAATGTCGTGGAACGCGAGCTCGGCAAACGCCTCATCCTTGGCCCGCACGTAAGAGCTGAGCATCGTCACGATTCGCCACATTGCCGCCGGGTGGGTCTTCAAGAATTCGACGAGGGCTCGTTTGTCCAGAACCAGGCACTCCGTCTGCACGAGCGCTTGCGCATCCGCCGACCGTGTGCCGTTCTCCTCGAGCACGCCGATCTCTCCGAAAACGTCGCCAGCGTGCAAGATGGCGAAGGCGACCTCGCTCCCAGATTCCGTTACGTGGCCGATCTTGACCTCGCCCTGGGCGATGAGGTGAAGCTGGTCCGCAGAATCGCCTTCCCGAAATATGTACGACTGGGGGGCGAAGTGTCGGGAGCGGACGGCGGGCAGAAGGGGCTCGAGATCGGCAGGGCCGAGGCCGCTGAAGAGTCGGGTGCGACTCAAGAGGGCGATCGTTTCAGAGTTCTTCACAGAGCCGGCGCGCGCCCATTCTAGGCGCGCTGGCTCCGGAAGGCTTGCTGTCGATCAGCGACCGGTGCTTGGCTCCTCGCGGCTGTCGCGAATCCACTGCTCCTCGCAGCTCTTCACAAACGCCAGCAGCTCATCGAGCTGGCCCTGCAGCGGCCGGTTGGCGAAGCGATCGGCACGAACCTGCGCCATCTTCGCCACGTAGAACTGGTAGTTCTCACTCATTGCTTCGTGTCCTTCTAATCTCGAGGCGGTGGTGTGGAGCGGCTAAGGGGTGGTTCGCCGCTCCACACGCTGAGAAAACGCTTGGCCGTTAGTGGCCGTGGGACTCCATGAACGGCTTTCCGCTGATGCCGGACAGGGTGTCGTCGATGACCTGCTGCTCAGTCGGAACCTGGCGTGCGGCCTGGATTTCGGCATTGCGGTCCAGGGCGTCAGGCGCCTGGAAGCTCTGCACGACGTGCGTCGTCGCCGGTGCGCTCGCTGAGCTCATGCCCTTGGCGAGATACAGGCTCGCGACGCCGAGCGCCAAGGCTGCGACCAGCGCTGCGACGACGATCCAGATCTGCTTTGAGCTTGTCGCTCCTCCCTGAAAGGTCCTTCTCGCTTCCATCTCATTTCCTCGCGGTAATCGGGTTGCCGGAACGAGGTGAGAGTAGGGAGGGGTGGCGTTAGCTCCTATGCCGGGCATCACACTTGGGATGTGACGTTCGACACCGCCTTTCATATGCAACGCCCGGAGTTGCAGTGCGCCGGCCTGTGGGCCCCGCGTCGGTCTTGACTTTCGGTCTAGGACGAGTGGCTCCCCTGATTCAGAGTGGAGACGTCAACTCCAACTGAATGTTGTCGGGGTCTCGGAAGGGCAGCACGCATATCCCGAAAGAGGTCAGCTCGCGGACCTCTCCGCGCGACACGCCTAGTTCGTCTAGCTTTCGGATCGCCTCGTTGAGCGCGGCCCGGCTTTCTACGCTGAAGCTCAGGTGGTCAAGTCCCACACGATCCTCGTCGAAGCGGTCGCCTTTCTTGGCAACCGGTCGGAGCCCCAGCAGGTAGTCGCCTTTCGCCATCACGCATCCGCCCCACAACACCGGGTAGGTCGGGTCAGACTTTGGATCGTCCGATGCGGGCGCCTCGGCCGCGACGTTGAATCCCAAAAGGCTGGTGTAGAACTCGCGACTGCGCTCGATGTCGGTCACCGTCAGCCGTATGTGGTGGATGCTGCCCAGGTCAATGTCCCCAGCCATGGCTTCCTCCTTGATGCGGGTGAGCGCCTCGTGCCGCGGCAGGCGGCCCGACGCTCATTATTCCCCGGTTCGTCCCGCCGAGGGCAATCTCGTGGTCAGCAGCGCGGCGATCAGAGAGACCGCCGCCCCGGTCCACAGAACGGTGTTCAGGCTATTGCGAACCAAGAGCGCTCCAACGATCGCCCCGGCGATCGATGAGAAATAGATCGGCAGCAAGACCAAATTGAGCGTCGTCGCGCGGCGGTCCTCTGGGACGGCAGTCGCCAAGACGGCGAACACCATCGAGATTGCGGTAGCGCTCGCAGCGCCGAGCGCTACCGCGCCAATCGTGAGCCAGACGAGATCCGGCGCCACTGCCAGCCCGGCCAAGCTCACCGCCGCTAGCACGCACGCCCCCGCCAGCAGCGGCCGGAAGCCGTAGCGATCGCCGGCGGCGCCCGCAAGCGGCGAAAGAAGCGCACCAAGCAAAGCGGACGCACCGAAGACGATGCCGATCTGGCCGGCCGCGCCAGATGAGGCACCGACGAGTCTCAGCACTAGAAGCGGCAGAAACGGGTTCGCGATCTGCTGCGCAAAGTAAGCGAGGCCGAAAACGCCGAAGACGATCAAGGTCACCCGTCCCGTCAGGGCCATCCGCAAGGCCCCGAGCGCGAGCTGCGTCGCCGATCCTGGAGGACCGGGCGGGCGTGGTCCCTCTCGAGCGAGCGCGAGCAGCATTACGCCGGCGGCGAACGACAGCACAGCGTCGAGGGCGAACAAGGTATGCAGGTTCAGGACGCTGTGGTCGACGAGCCAGCCACCGGCCGCAGGACCAAGCGCGAAGCCGAGCGATGGGGTGACGCCAAAAAGGGAGATCGCCAACCCCACGCGGCCATGCGGTGTGACGCCGCGAAGAGCGGTGAGCATCACACCGGTGTTGCCTAACTGGAAGC
>VBFD01000072.1:0-10079 GCA_005883585.1 Chloroflexota bacterium | reverse complement strand
CGGTGGCGAGTGCGGTGTTTCGCTTTGGTCACACGGAGGCGCGATCGGCCGGGTGTCCGATGACGCGATGGCCTTCACCGGCCGCACCGCCGCCTTCTGGCTTGGTCTCGAGGCTGCGTGGGAGGGTGCCGCGCTGGACGAGCCGCACAAGGCGTGGAGCCGGCGCGCAATGGGGGCGCTCAAGCCGTTCACGACCGTCGGGCAGTACGTCAACGATGCTGTGGAATCGGACGTGGGATCGGTCCAAGCGATTTATGGAGACGCCAAGTACGAGCGGCTCGTCACACTCAAGCGAACATACGACCCGGACAACGTGTTCCGCCTGAACGCAAACATCCGCCCGTAGTCGGTCATCGGTTGCCGAGACGCCTGATACTTCTAGACGTGCCCACCCCATCGTCCGACGACGCCTTCGCCGAGGTGAAAGCCAAGGTCGACCTGGTCAAGGTCGTCCAGGAGCACGTCCGCCTCACCAAGCGCAACAAGGACTTCTGGGGCCTCTGCCCTTTCCACCAGGAGGACAGCCCCAGCTTCAAGGTCAACCCGCAGATGCAGTCCTGGTACTGCTTCGGCTGCGAGCGCTCGGGCGATGTCTTCACGTTCGTCGAGCTAATCGAGAAGACCGACAAGCGCGGCGCCCTGCAGCTCCTGGCCGAGCGCGCCGGGGTCGAGCTCAAGAAGCTCAGCCCGGAACAGAAGGAGCGCTCTGATTCGCGCCGCCGGATGCTGGCCATGCTCAAGCTCGCCGCCCAGTTCTACGAGTACGTGCTGTGGTCGACGCCCGCGGGCGAGCCCGGCCGCCGCCTGCTTGCATCGCGCCTCGTCAAGGAGGAGACCGCCCGCGAGTTCCAGATCGGCTACGCGCCCGCCGGTCGCGGGTTTGCCGAGTACTTGCGTGCCAAGAAGCGGTCCCTGGCCGACGCGCAGGAGGCGGGTCTGTTGCGCCGCGACGGCACCGACTTCTTCGCCGAGCGCGTGGTCATCCCCATCCGCGACGAGCGCGGCCAGCCGCTCGCCTTCACGGCACGAACCGTGCGGCAGGACGAGCAGCGCAAGTACATCAACTCACCCGAGACACCCGCCTACGTCAAGGGCAGGGTGATCTTCGGGCTCGACCTGGCGCGAGACGAGATCGCCCGCCGCGGTCATGCCGTGCTGATGGAGGGCCAGTTCGACGTCATCACCGCGCACGGGGCCGGCGTCCAGAACGCCGTCGCGAGCTCTGGCACCGCCCTCACCGACGACCAGGTTAGGCTCCTCAAGCGCTTCACCGACGAGCTCCTGCTCGTCTTCGACGCCGACCGCGCCGGCCGGCAAGCGGCCCAGAAGGCGGTCCTGCTGGCGGCCGGGCACCAGATGCGGACGCGCGTCGCCACCGTCGAAGGCGCCAAGGATCCCGACGAGTTCCTGCGCGCGGCCGGGGAGGACGCGGCGAAGCAATGGGAGGAGCTGGCGGCCAAGGCGCCGTCTGGCTTCGAGTTCGGGATGGAGGAGGCCGCGGCCGGCCTCAACCTGAGCAACGCCAACCACGTAGAGCTTGCCGCCCGGAAGCTGCGCGAATGGATCGCCCAGTTTCCGGCCGCCCTTCAGGAGGATTACCGCGAGCGGGCGAAGCGATGGATGGGGGTATCTGGCCATCTCCTGGCCGCCGAGCCTGATGAAAGGCGAAATTCAGGCCGACCGAACCTCCAAAAGGCGGGTAAAAACGGTTTGGAGGCCCGTCTCGCTGGGAAAAAGATGACCGTAGGCAGATATCTGCTGCAACTCCTTGCCGTCCGTCCGGTTGCGTTCGATCGAGTGCGAACAAAGATCACGCCCGATGAGTTGGACGAAGAGGACCGCGGTATATACGTAAGGATGTTGGAGACATACGAGCGCGGTGGTGTGTTCGGGCTCGAGAAGGAATTGGCGGGTTATCCCGCAGAGGAACAGGACCTGATCAGAAGGGCTTGGGCGGCTCCTCCGCCCAATGTTGACGAAGAGGTGGCCGTGGAGCTGGCCGAGCGCATCAGGCTTGACCACATGCGAGGCCGCCACAGTGGGATAATCCGCGAGCTTTCCGAGGCGGAAAGAGGGAAGGACTCGGAGCGGGTGGCGCGGCTCGAAGCGGAGGCCAGGGAGCTGGCACGCGCCATCGCCGACATGGAAAGGAGAGGGTGACGATCGCGCGCGCAGCCAAAGTTGTGACCAAGGGCGGGAACCGGGCCGGCAAGGCAGCCGAGAAGCCGGAGCACAAGTTCGAAGACGAGCTGATGGCCGTGGCCGAGCAGCTCATCGTCAAGGGCAAGGAGCAGGGCTACCTCACGCCCGATGACATCCTGCAGGGCTTCCCGGAGATCGACGCCGAGCCGGATCAGATCTTCCGTATCTTCGCCGCGTTCAAAGAGATCGGCATCGAGGTCACCGACGGCGAGAAGGATTTCGAAGAGGTCGAGCAGATCGACGACGAGATGCTCCTCGACATCGAGATGATGGATTCCGTCTCGCTCGACGACCCCGTCCGCATGTATCTCAAGGAGATCGGGCGCGTGAGCCTGCTGACCGCGAACGACGAGGTCGAGCTGGCTCAAGCCATCGAGGCCAAGCCCCTACACGACGCCTTGAAGGCGTTGAACGTAATCGAAGAGATCGACGGGCGCCAGCGCTCTGTGGAGGAGATGCTGCCGGACGTCATAGAGCGGCTGGCCACGGTCAAGCGGAAGGGCCAGCAGGCGCACATCGCCGGCGAGCTGCTGGGCCTCAACGACCTCGGCAAGCTCCAGAACCTGCTCGACGCCGCCGCGGCGGAGCGCCGGCGGCAGGCCAACGGCGCGGCCAAGCCACGCGTCCGTGCGGAGGCGCTCGAGTCATACCGCATCGCCCGCTACCGGCTGACCGAGCGGTACGAGCGCGCCTACGAAGCGAAGCAGCGGCTGACCGAGGCCAACCTGCGGCTGGTCGTGTCGATCGCCAAGAAGTACATCGGGCGGGGTATGTCGTTCCTGGACTTGATCCAGGAAGGCAACATGGGCCTCATCCGGGCGGTCGAGAAGTTCGACTACCACAAGGGCTACAAGTTCTCGACCTACGCCACGTGGTGGATCCGGCAGGCCATCACGCGCGCCATCGCCGACCAGGCGCGGACGATCCGCATCCCGGTGCACATGGTGGAGACGATCAACAAGCTGGTGCGCGTTTCGCGCCGGCTTCTCCAGGAGCTCGGTCGCGAGCCGAGCGACGAGGAGATCGGCGAGGAGATGGGCATCACGCCCGAGAAGGTGCGCGAGATCGTGAAGGTCTCGCAGGACCCGGTCTCGCTCGAGACCCCGATCGGTGAAGAGGAGGACTCGCACCTCGGCGACTTCGTCGAGGACCGTGAGGCAGTCTCGCCGTCGGACGCGGCCTCTCTCACCATGCTCCACTCGGAGGTCGAAGACGTCCTCGATACGCTCACGCCACGCGAGCGGCGCGTGCTGCAGCTGCGTTTCGGGCTGATCGACGGCCACCAGCGGACGCTGGAAGAGGTGGGCAAGCGTTTCGGCGTCACGCGCGAGCGCATCCGCCAGATCGAGGCCAAGGCGCTGCGCAAGCTGCGCCACCCTTCGCGCTCGAAGAAGCTCCGCGACTACCTGGAGTAAACCTCCGGGCGGGTCGATTCCGCACGTTTGGATCCAACCGCGCCTTATTTCCATATGGGAAGCGCATTTTTGGCGCAAAACGGGCGCCTGAAACCAAACCGGCCCAGCCAGCGTCTGGATGATGTGGGCCAGTGCACGATCTCGCTGTGAACCAGACCCCGCTGGGCCTCGTCAGCGCCGCCCGCGCCGGGGACCGCGAGGCGTTTGATGATCTGGTCGGGGTTCAGCTCGAGGCCGGGTACCGCGTCGCGCTGGCCATCCTTCGCGATCCTGACGAGGCTCGGGATGCAGTCCAGGAAGCCGCCTTCAAGGCCTGGAGTCGGTTGGGCCAGCTTCGAGATGGCCGCGCCGCGCGACCGTGGTTCCTCACCATCGTGGCCAACCAGTGCCGGAGCGTCCGGCGCGGCAAGTGGTGGTCGGTGGTCCGACTCCCGTCTCTCGACCGCATGAGCGCCGACTTCGAGATTTCCAGCGCGGAGAGCGCCGACCTCCAGCGTGGACTCGCACGCCTCTCTGCAGAAGATCGCCTGCCGTTGTTCCTGCATTTCTACCTGGACCTCCCGCTCGAAGAGGTCGGTGTGGTCCTGGGGCTCAGCCCCGCGGGCGCCAAGACGCGCGTTTACCGGGCGGCGAGGAAGCTGCGTCCCGGACTGGAGTTGGACTGATGGCCGACCTGCGCACCGAGATAAAGGACGGATTCGACAAGGAGCAGCTCGCCTTTCCGCCGCCGCCGGCTATGCGTCACGAGATCGTCCAGGCTGTGGTCTCCGGCCGCCAAGGTAATCCAGTCGACGGAGGGCGCCAGCCGAATCTGCAGTGGGTGGCGGTCGCCGCCGCCATCCTGATCACAGTGGCGATCGTGGCGGGCCTGATGTCAGTGCGTCTGGCGCAGCGGCAAGTACCTGCTTACCCGAGCCCGGCGACACTCAAGGACTATGGGCCGCCTCCCGCCGGCGTGCCTCTGGTTTACGTGCAGGATCCAAAGCACCCGGGCTGGCTGATCGGCTTCGACTGGTCCGGAACGCCTCGCGGCACCGTCAAGCTCGCGCAACCAGTTGATCCACTTACCGCCTTTGGTCAGTCGCCCGACGGCTCGGCCTTCGCGTACGGATACAACGGCAAGAACTCGACCATCCAGTTCCTCGATCGGCTCGGTCAGCCAGTCGGAGGCCCTGCATCGCCCGGTTACCAGGACCAGATGTGGGCAGACGACGGCCGGCAGATGTGCACCCTGGAATGGTCCCCTCCCGGCCTCAACGCCCAATGGCGACTCGGCCTGCGATTGCCCGACGCGCCGGCGTCCCGGACCAGCGTGGTCGCGCTTGATCCGAACATCGTTGTGTCTGGAATCATCGCCGTGAGCTTTGCGGGCTGCAGTGCGCGCAACGACGAGGCGGTCATCCAGTACAGCTACATGGGCAGGCCCTCGGCGTACTGGGTGTTCCGGATCTCGGATGGCAAGACCCTCGCCCACCTCACCTTCGCTACAAACCAGGAGGTCAACTTCGTGGCGAGCCCGGACGGCACGCTGATCGCCGAAAACTCGGCGAAGTCTACGAGCCAGATCGCGCCCGCGGCGCCGTCGACGATCATCCGGCGGGTCTCGGACATGTCGGTAATCGCCACGCTCGACCCGTCGGTCGCGGTGCTCGCCTTCAACCGCGACAGCTCGCTGGCCCTGGTGGCCACGACGCCGTGGGCGCCGGGCATCGCCACCCACCTCGAGATAATCGAGGTGCGCGGCGGCGCTGTCGTTTGGCGCCTCGATGGAAACGCACAGCTGAGCAGCGTGCTTGTTCAGCCCGATGGCCGCGGTTTTGGGGTCCTCCTCCAGGACCCCCGAGACAGCGGTGTGCACCCATTGGTGAGCATCGTCATCGTCCACGCGGACGGGACGGCGAAGACGATCCTCGGTCCCTACCCTCACCTCTAGAGCAGTAGATTTGAGTCCGGATGCCTGTCATCACCATCGGGCGGCAGATCGGGGCCGGGGGCAGGACCGTGGGCCACATGCTCGCGACCAAGCTCAAAGCCGACTTCCTCGACTCTGAGCTGATCGACGAGGTCGCACACCGCCTGGCGCTGCCCAGGGAAGAGGTCGAGGCGGAAGACGAGCAGCCAGGGTCGCTGTTGAGCCGGCTGCTTCTGGCGCTGGGAGCCGCCAACACCGAGCCGATGATCCCGCCGGAGACCGGCTCGGCCTGGACCCCGCCCAACGCCGACCCCGTGTTCGACACCCGCCGCGCCGTCCTCGAGATCACGCAGCAGGTGATCCGCGAGGCTGCCAAGGGCGAGAACGTCGTCATCGTGGGCCGCGGGGGTGCCTACATCCTTCACGACTATCCGCAGGCGATGCACGTCTTCCTGCGCGCGGAGGTGGCGATTCGGGTGGAAACCATCATGGAGCGCGAGAACAAGACCGAGGAGGAGGCGCGCCGCCGGCTCAAGCTGGCGGACGAGAACTGGACGGCCTACATCAAGCAGGTGTACGGGCACGATCGGACCCTGGCGTCGCACTACGACCTGGTGCTGGACACCGGCCGCCTTGGTTACGACGCCACCATCGCCGCCATCCTCGCGGCCCTCCCAGGTAGGTCCTCCCGCTAACCTAGCAGCGTGACCCACGCTCTCGGCTCGCGCACGTCCGGCGTCGATGGCTCCAGCGAGGGCGGCCGGATCAACACCATCAGCCTGCCGGGAGCGCTCGTCCTGTACGGCGTCCCCCTGCTCCAGACGCTCCAGCGCCAGAACCCGAAAAGCAAGCTGTCGATGGCGCCGGTTCAGGCGAACGGAGTCTGGTCGCTGGAGATCACCTACACCGGTGAGCCGCCGGCGGACGTGCCGGAACTCTGGCATGGGCACCGCGTGATCGTCCGGAGCACTGAGACGCCGAGTGCCTGACGGCGCTCTATCTCAGGGGTCCCCGCCGAGTCGAAGACTCGATGGGGTGGATCTGACGCCTCAGAGCAAGATCCGGGACGTCTTGAACGTCCTTGGTGATAAGGGCCGCGAAGTCCTGCTCAAGCACGGCTACGACATCGGCGAGGGGTTCGTAGACGTGCTTTCCCAGTACCAGACTCTCCAGCACGCCTCGGAGACGGAGCGGCTCAGGGACCTCGACGGCCTGCTGGCGTATGTGAACTCCAACCGATGAGGCCGAACTCATTTACGTTCGTATTGACAGTCACAAATTCGTGCACGCGGTGTAGCATCCGCAACTGAAACAGCCTCTGGTTCGTTATAGAAGTCAAGGAACACGTCATTGCAAAGGTCAAAGCTGGAACCAGACAAGGGCAAATGTGCCTGTGGGCGTCCCACGAAGGACGCGGACGTCTACATCTATCGCTCCCACACGGATCGCTATCTCTTCCATCGCTGCGAGTGCGGCACAGAGTGGACCGAGCACCAGACCGACGTCGATCCCACCGATCCCGTCAGCTCGGATGAGGTGATCGAGGTCCACAAGCAGCTCGCCAAGTTCGAGGGTTCGATCGCCGAGCTGCTCGAGCGCCACCCGGCGGTTTAGTCCGGGAGGAATTCGTTCGCCGGCCGCCCCCGTACGTTCGTTGGCATGGCGAATAGAGCCCCGCCGAGCTCATCTTTCAGCCCTTCGGCCGCCGTCGTCACGAACATCCGCGGATCGTCGCTTCCCAGCAGGCACACGCTCGACGGCTGCCGGGTAGGAACGGAGATGGTCTCTGCCAAACTCCCGTCCGGCCGGTAGCGCCGGACCTCGGACGCTCCCCACACCGCGACCCAGACCTGGCCCTCGTGGTCGATCGCCATGCCATCCGGGCTCTCCCGGCGCCCTGTCATCTGCACGAAAAGCGTCCGGTCGCTGAGGGCGCCGGATTCACTATCGACTTTGAATCGATCGATGCGGCCGCGCGCGGTGTCGGTGAAGTACATCGTGGTCCCAGCTGCATCGAACACCGGGCCGTTGGCGATGGTGATGCCGTCGAGAACCCTGGTGACCCGGCCGTCGCGATCGACGCGATAGAGCGAACCGGCGTCGGGCGTGAAGTCGAACGCCATGCTGCCCGCCCAGAACCGCCCGCTCGGGTCTGCGCAGCCGTCGTTCATCCGCATCTTCACGCGGTTGGCATCCTCCGGGCGATCCAGCCACTCCAGCCGGCCGCCGGCTCGAATCAGAGCGATGCCCGTGCCGCACGCGGCGATCCACTCGCCGTTCGAGCCCGCCAGTGGCGCCGCCGCGCCCAGCGGAACGTCCAGCTTCGCGAGCTGCCGCAGCGGCCCTGGATTTGTTGGATCGGCCTCGAGCAGCCGCCCGGTCGGGATGTCGACGAGCACCAGCTTGTCGCTGACCCAACGGGCGCCTTCGCCAAGCTCTAGCCGATCCGGCCCCCACGCGCTCAGTCGCGGAGAGTCGACAGGAGCCCCCAACTTTCGAGGCGTTCGCGCAGCCGCGCCGTCGCATCGTCGTCGTACGCGGCGACGGGCGGAGCCGGCCAGGGCTCGCAGATGCCTTGCAGGTGGAGTGCCGCCTTGATGGCCGCGGGAAACACACCGCCACGCACGGCCATCACCAGCTCGACCAACGCGTCCTGGTGCGCACGCGCCGCGTCCCAGTTCCCTTGCACGTAGTCCGCGTGGATGCGCACCACCCATGCTGGAGCGATGTTGGCCGCGCCGCAGATCGTGCCCGCCCCGCCCATCACGAGCGATGCCAGCAGCATCGTGTCGCTGCCGGTGAAGATCCGGAACCGTGGCACGTCCCGCGTGGCCACGCACACATTCTCGAAATATTCGAAGTCGCGACTCGAGTCCTTGATGCCGGCGATCGTGCCCTCTCTCGCGAGCTCGGCGACCGTCGCGGGCTCGGTGATCACCTTCGTGAACTGGGGGATGTTGTACAGAAGCACCGGGACCTTGCTCTCGGCGGCGAGCCGGCGGTAATACGCCAGCACGGTAGCCTGGTCGGTCGGGTAGTAGAAGGGTGGAGCGACCAATGCGGCACTGGCGCCGAGCCGAGAGGCCGAAGCGATTTCCGCCCGCGCCGCGTCGAGGTGAGGTTGTGCCACTCCGCAGATCACAGGCACGCGGCCGGCGGCCGCCTCGACTACGCAGCGCAGAATCTGCGCTCGCGTCCGCTCCCCGAGCGACGCGCCCTCACCAGTAGAGCCCAGTGGGAGCAGCCCGTTCACGCCGCCCGCGATCACGTGCTCGACGAGCCGCTTTATGCCCGCTTCGTCCGCGGTGCCGTCCTTGTGCAGGGGCGAAACCAGGGCAGGCAGCACGCCAGAGAGCTCTTCGATTCCGATCACGGTCATAGGCTACTCTGGCCCAAGTGATCTACAGGCGGAGCGGTCGCAGCGGGCTCTTGCTTCCGGCACTGTCGGTTGGACTGTGGCAGCGCTTCGGCGGCAACCTTCCCACCGACGAAAATCGCGCCATCCTCCTCCGCGCATTCGAGCTCGGGGTCACGCACTTCGATCTGGCCAACAACTACGGGCCGCCATACGGATCGGCGGAGTCGAACTTCGGACGCATGCTGCGAACCGACCTCGCCGGACACCGCGACGAGCTCGTGATCTCGACCAAAGCCGGCTGGGACATGTGGCCCGGTCCGTACGGCGACTGGGGCTCTCGCAAATACCTGCTCGCCAGCCTCGACCAGAGCCTCGAGCGCATGGGAATCGAGTACGTCGACATCTTCTATCACCACCGACCCGACCCGGAGACTCCGCTCGAGGAAACGATGGGGGCGCTCGCGACAGCGGTGCACCAGGGCAAAGCCCTCTATGTCGGCATCTCGCAATATCAGCCGGCGCAAACCCGCGAAGCGGCGGCGATCCTCCGGGGCATGGGCATCCGGCTCCTCATCCACCAGCCCGTCTATTCGATGCTCAACCGTTGGGTCGAGCCAGAGCTGTTGGCGACGCTCGAACAGCTCGGCGTGGGCTGCATCGCTTTCTCACCGCTGGCTCAAGGGATGCTGACGAGCAAGTACCTGCAGGGAGTGCCCGCGGGCTCACGTGCTACGCAGGGCTACTCGCTCAGCCAGGAGACTGTGGATCAGAACATGACGCGCATTCGCGCGCTCAACGAGATCGCGAAGCTTCGCGGCCAGAAGCTGTCGCAGATGGCGCTCGCGTGGGTACTTCGCGATCCGCGTGTCACGTCGGCGATCGTCGGCGTGAGCAGCGTGCAGCAGCTCGAGGAGAACCTCGGCGCGCTCGACAACATGGATTTCAAACCCGAGGATCTCAGGGAGATCGACAGGATCCTTATGTAGGTCTTCGAGCCAAAACCAGGATGTAAGGGGAGCTCAGCTTGACCCGTCCATCAGTCGACTCGTTCAACTCCTCGATCAACAGCCTCTTCGCGTCGAGCACCTTCTGATACGTCTCGGGCGGCATCATGACTTTCAGCGCGGCCTGAGGCGCGTTGGTCGCCTGCCAGAGCTTGAGCCTGACAGAATGAGATTGCGCAATGTCGGAG
>VBFD01000071.1:0-19721 GCA_005883585.1 Chloroflexota bacterium | reverse complement strand
CCGCGATGTCCAGTGCAAGCAGCATGTCCTCGCCCTTGCGATCGCCAAACGAGCAGCTCGCGAAGTTGGGCAGGCGGTCATCCGCGCCGGTCAGGTGCCCGCCCAGGTCGGCGAGGATGGTGCGGAGAGCGGTCGATCGCTTCTGCGCTTCGCTCGCGCGAGTGTTTTGATCGCGCCCGCTCACGGCGATCGCGGCAGCGAAGGCCACGGCTGAAGCAATGTCCTCGTGACCCGCGCGGCGGCCCCATTCCTGGGGACCCCCATAAAAGAGGGGATCAATGCGCAGGCCGTCTTTGACGTAGATCGCGCCGCCTCGACCGGCGCCGACCTTATGGCCGCTGAAGGAGACGATGTCGGCGCCGTCAGGGATCGGGATCCAGCGCGGCCCGGCACATGCGTCGATGTGAACGAGCGCACCGACCGCGTGAGCCCGGTCGATCACGTCGCGAACCGGTTGGATCGTCCCGACCTCGTTGTTGGCCAGGCCGATCGACACCAGGGCGGTGCCGGGTGTGATCGCGTCAGGGTCGGCGTGGGCTTCTCGATCCACGGGCGCGATCACCACGCGGCGTCCATCAGCCTGGAGCCGGCGGGCGGCGCCCAGCACCGCCTGGTGCTCGGCCGCCCAGGTCAGGATCACGCCGGAGCCAGGCAGGCGCCGGGCCGCGCCGAACAATGCGAGGTTGATCGCCTCGGTGCCCGAGGACGTGAAGGTGATCTCGGTTCGGTCGGCGCTCAGCGCCTGGGCGGTGCGGTCGCGGGCTTGGTCCAGGGCGGCACGGGCAGCGCGGCCTTCCGCATGCAGGCTCGACGGGTTGCCGTCAGGAACGCTGCGCAGGGCGACGGCGACCTCGGGAAGAATGGGCGCCCCCCCGGCGTCGTCGAGAAAAATCCGCTTCACCTGCGGGCCCTCCCATCCCATTTGGCTCCCCTCCCCCGAGCCGACCATACCTCACGCAAGGCTAGCGATCGAAAACGACGGGGCGAACCCAGCCTGTTAAGAGCCCGGCGCGAGATCAGCCCCGGCTGTGGTCGGGCTGGTGGATGAGCTCCTTGAGCGTGCCCTGGAAGTTCTTCATGTAGAGATGCAGGTCGAGGATCTCGTCCACGCTGATGGGCTCGCGCGCCGGCGCCAGCTCCTCTTCGACCGGCGACTCGATGGTCTCGATGTCTTCGACCGCTCCGCCGGCGATGGCGAGCACCACTATGAAAGTCACCTGGCACTGCGCGCAGGTGACCTGGAGGTGAAACCGCTCCTCCTCGTGACTGAGGACCTGGATGTCACAGCCTTTCAAGCTGCGCCCGCACACCGGACAGTTGTAGAAGCGGGCCCGGTCGCGGATGAACTCGATAATGCTCATCAGCACGCCCATATTACGCCGCACGTGTTGGCCGCCATCGGTGCTAGCGCTTACCTTCGATGCAGGTACAACCCGAGGCGCCGACGATCGCCGAGTGGACTGTTCCGGCCGGCAGCACCATCCGGTCGCCCGGGTTCAGCTCGAGCCGCTTTCCCTCCTGCTCGAGCACGAATGTGATCGAGCCGTCGACGCAGTACAGGACCTTCTCGTAAGAGTGGCTGTGGGCCGCATACCGATCGTTCGGACCGTTCGACCATGAGTAGCACGACCCGGCTTCGCGCCGCAGGCTCGTCATCAGATCGTCCATGGTCGCCAAGCTCCCGATTCTAAGATGGGCGTAGGTGAAACCCAGGTTCCTCGCCGACTGCAACGTCGGGCGGCTCGCGCGCTGGCTGCGCGCGCTCGGATACGACGCCTCATATCACCCGAGGATCGACGACGCGGAGCTGGTTCGTGAAGCGGCGGCCGAGAGCCGCGTGCTGCTCACGCGAGATCGAGACCTGACGAAGCGGCGTGTGATCCAGACCGGCGTGGTTCGGGCCATCCTCATCCGCGACGACGAGGTGACCGCGCAGCTCCGCCAGGTGTTCAAGGAGCTGGGACTCGAGCTGAAGGAAGCCCTCACCCGGTGTATCGAATGCAACTCCGAGCTGCAAGCGCGCGTCGCCTCGACGGTGGCAGAGCGCGTGCCGCCCTACGTCCGCCAGACTCAATCTCGATACTCCGAATGCCCCGCGTGCGGCCGCATCTACTGGGCGGGTACGCACTGGCAGCGCATGCGTGAGGTGCTCGCCAGCCTGTGAGAGATGTCCTGCGCCGTCTGACGGCGGGCCAGCTCACAGAGGACGAGGCGCTGGCCGAGCTCCGAAACCTTCAGCTCGAGGAGCTCGCAGGTAAGGCAAGGCTCGACCTCGGCCGCTTCATGCGGCGCGGGATTCCCGAGGTTGTGCTGGCGGCGGGCAAGGCTCCTGCTGACGCAGCGCGGCTTGCGGTGACCCTGGCACGGCGACAGGGTCAGGGGCTGATCAGCCGGATGACCGGGGAACATCGCGCTGTGCTCAGCAAGGCTGCTGGCGATGCGCAGATGACCGTCGTCGACTACGCGAACTCCGCGCGCGTTCTTCGCCAAGGGTTCTCGCCGGAGCTCCTGGACGGAAAGGTCGGAGTCTTGACCGCGGGCACATCGGACATACCGGTGGCCGAAGAGGCACGAATGGTCATCGAGGCTTGCGGGATGGGTGCGCGGCTCGAAGCCGACCTCGGCGTGGCCGGTCTGCATCGCTTCCTCGGTCCGCTCGCCGCGATTCTGGAATGGGGCGCCGACGTGATCGTCGTAGCCGCGGGAATGGACGGCGTGCTGCCTGGTCTGGTGGCGGGGCTCATCGACGTTCCAGTGATTGGGCTTCCCGTCTCGACGGGCTACGGTCGCGGCGGCGCGGGCGAAGCCGCCCTCAGCACGATGCTCCAGTCGTGCTCAACTGGATTGGTGGTCGTCAACATCGACAACGGCATCGGGGCCGGCGCGGCCGCCGTGTTGATGGCTCAGCGCCGCTTGCGCGGCCGGACGGAAGCGACGATCGCAAAAGCGAGGGCAGCCAGCACGAGCACGCCGACGAAGATTGGAAACACCGCACGCCAGATGTCCGGGCCGCCGACCAGGCGGAATGTGAGCGCTCCCACCAGGACTCCTACCATCACCAAGCCAAGCAGCCACGGAAAGCCGCGCCGCGCGCGGCCGTAGAAGAGCATCCAGAGCGCGTTCGGGCGTTTCACAAAAGCTGGGTTAGTTCGCTGAGCCTGGCGATCGAGGGCACCCCGTTTGGAGCCGGCTCCGGGTTGTGGGCGTCGCAGATGACAGCTCGCATGCCCAGCGCACGCGGCCCCTCGTAGTCCTCGCGCACAAGGTTGCCGACGAAGAGAACGCGTTCCGCGGGCACACCGAGGACATCGAGCGCGGCCCGAAATATCTCGGGCGCGGGCTTACGCCGTCCGACCATGCTCGAGAACACGACACCGTCCATTAGCTCGCCGATCCCGTTCGTTTGCACCTGGCGATTCATCATCTCAGGAGGAAAAGGGGCGTTTGAGCAAATCGCGCGCCGGATGCCGCGCGATCGCAGCAGCGAAAGGACCGATGTGGCGTCGCCATCGACGCTCACGATCCGGTCCCAGCACATCTGCTCCGCGTCGACGATCTCGTAGAGCAGACCATCGGGCAGCGACAAGCCCGCGCTTTCCCATGATGCCTTGACCACCTCGAGCCAATCGACCTCGTCCTCGCTCTCGCTCGACACGTAGCGCTCGAGCGGCAGGAACACGTTTTCGAGGATGACCTCGGCTGGAGGCGCCGGCGCGCCCAACGCCTCCTCGATGGTGGGTCGGAAATTGCGGATGACCTCGAGAAGCTCCCTCTCCGGGTAGGCGAAAGTGACCAGCGTCTGGCCGTAATCGAACAGGACGCCTTCGACGGTTGACACTGGCGAATATCCTGAGCGAGTGGCGAAACCGGCGGCGAAGCGGCTTACGCATCTGGACGCCGGCGGAGCCGCGCGCATGGTCGACGTCGCCGGCAAGCCGATCACCTCACGGGAGGCGCTCGCGGAGTGTGTCGTGCGTATGGCTCCGCCCACGTTGCGCGCGGTGCGTGAGGGCACTCCGAAAGGCGACGCGCTCCAGGTGGCCCGGGTCGCCGGCATCATGGCCGCGAAGCGGACCTCAGACCTGATCCCGCTCTGTCATCCCCTCCCGTTGGCCAGTGTCGACATCGACTTCGAGTTCGTCAAAGGCGGAGTGCGCGTCCTGGCCCGGGCGCGCGTGGTCGGGCAGACCGGGGTCGAGATGGAAGCCCTCACCGCCGCCGCCGTCGCGGGACTCACCCTGATCGACATGACCAAGGGCATCGAGCGCGGGGTGTCCATCGAGTCGGTGCGCCTGCTCGAGAAGTCGGGCGGCCGCTCCGGGACATGGAAGCGCCCCGCCGCCGGCGGCCCTCGGTGAGCAAGGCGCATGTGGTCACGGTCAGCGATGGTGCGTTCCATGGCAAGCGCGAGGATGCCAGCGGCCAAGCACTCCTGAGCCTGCTGAGCCAGGGTGGCTTCGAGGTCGACAGCCCGGAGGTCGTTCCCGATGAAGCCGAGCGGATTCGCGAGGCGGTCATGACCGCGGTCGAGAGAGGCGTCGACCTGGTGGTCGCCACAGGCGGCACCGGGCTCGGCCCCCGCGACGTCACGCCCCAGGCGATCTCGACCATCATCGACTACGAGGTGCCCGGCATCGGCGAGGCCATGCGGCGGGCCGGAGCGAACAGCACGCCGATGGCCGCGCTCTCGCGCTCGATGGCCGGCGTGCGCAAGCGCACCCTGATCATCAGCGTGCCGGGCAGCCCCAAAGGTGCAACCGAATCGCTGGAGGCTGTGATGCCCGTCATCGGCCACGCGATCCAGCTCCTGCATGGCGACACCGCGCACACATGAACCCACTCCCGCCGATCGGGTTCTTGAACCTCAACGCCGACCTCGGCGAGGGCGCTGGCGCCGAGGAGGCGATCCTGCCCCAAATCGACAGCGCGAATGTCGCCTGCGGCGTGTACGCGGGATCGGTGTCGATCACGATCGCAACCGCTCTGCACTGCCGGCAGCTGGGCGTCGAGATCGGCGCCCACCCTGGATACGACGACCGTGGCGGATTTGGCCGTGAAGAGCTCGGGCTTTCCGCCGATATGATCGAAGCGCTGGTGACCTTCCAGGTCGCCGGTCTCGCGGCGGTCGTGCCCATCGCCTACGTGAAACCCCACGGCGCGCTGTACCACCGCTGCCAGCGGGATCCCGCCGTCGCGGACGCCGTGGCGCGCGTCGCCAAAGCGCATGGGATCGGGCTGATGGGACAGCCGGGCCTCGAGCTGCTCGCGGCCGCACGGCGAGCGGGGGTTCCCGCGTACAGGGAGGGATTCGCCGACCGTCTTCTCCTGGCCGACGGCAGCCTGGCGCCGCGATCCCAACCCGGCGCAGTGCTCGAGCCGGAGGCGGCCGCGGCGCAGGCCGTGCGCCTCGCCCGTTCGGGGCAATACGACACCATCTGCATCCACGGCGACTCGGAGCATGCGGCCGAGGTCGCGGCAGCGGTGCGAAGCGCGATTCGCGACGCGGGGATCGAGACCGGGCCGCTGGCCGCAAGCTAGCTTGGGGGCGACCGAGTCGCTGGCGCTGAAGCTGGTCCTCACCCCGCTCCTTGTCGGCGCCGCGAGCATCAGGCCCGGCGTGGGGATCCGAGGTCGGCTCCCTATCGCCTAGATTTCCGAGTTGTGATCACCGAGCTCAAGGAGCTGAACGACATCCGTGCGCTCGAGCGGCTGTTCGCGGATGTCTGGGAACGGCCCGGTGAACCCCCGATCGGCTCCGACGTGTTGATGGCCCTCGCCCACTCCGACAACTACGTCGTGGGTGCTTACGTCGACGACCGTCTGGTGGGCGGCCTGGTCGGCTGGCTGGGCGGCTCCTTGCCGGACCTGCACCTCCACTCGCACATCCTCGGCGTCGTGCCCGACAGCCAGGCGCGCGGCCTCGCGTTCGCGCTCAAGCAGCATCAGCGGACCTGGTGCCTGGAGCGCGGCGTGAAGGAGATCGTGTGGACGTTCGATCCACTCGTGAGGCGCAACGCGTACTTCAACCTCAACAAGCTTGGCGCGGAGGCACGCGAATACCTCGTCAACTTCTACGGCGAGATGACTGACGGCATCAACGCCGGCGAAGAGTCAGACCGGATTCTCATCAGCTGGCGGCTGGAGTCGCAGCTGGCCGAGGAGGCTGCCGCCGGCCGGCCGCATGACCCCTCTGACGAGGATCTGCAGCGCTGGAGGATCGACGCGCTGATCGCGGTTGGCCCCGGCGGCGAGCCGGTGACTGCGTCGCCATCCGCACGCGTGGTCATCTGCCAGGTGCCGGATGACATCGTCGCGCTGCGCCGCTCCGACCCACAGCTGGCGCGGGGGTGGCGCCTCGCGGTGCGTGGTGCGTTGAGCAAGGCATTCGACGCCGGTTATCGGATCACGGGCGTGACCCGCACCGGCTGGTACGTTCTCGAGCGCGGATAAAGAATAAGAAGGAACCTGCCGGTTCCTTCTCATCGGGCGGTCGGCGAAGCCGACCCGGCCTAGCGGCCGGGCAAGCCGCCCTGCTCATCTTCCCGCTGTTGGGATTGCTATCTTTCGCTGGTGCTGCACGTTGGGGACAAGGCGCCCGAATTCAAGCTGCCGACGACGAGCGGTCAGGAGCTGACTCTCGCCGAGGCCCTGCAGAAGCACAAGTCCCTCGTCTTCCTTTTCTATGTGCTTGATTTCACGGGTGGTTGAAGGACCGAGCTGACCGAGTTCCGGTCACGGCACGAGGCGGCGGCCGCGGACGGCATCGGCATCTACGGCATCAGCGTTGATTCGGTGTTCTCGCACCAGGCATTCGCCAAGGAGCTGGGCGGCCTGCCGTTCGACCTCATCGGCGATTTCGAACGCAAGATGGTCACCGACTACGACGTCCGCCGGGACGACGTGGCCGGGTACTCGGGGATGGCGCGCCGCACCGTTTACGTGATCGACGGCTCGGGGACGATCACCTACACGTGGCAGGGATCACGCGAGCAGCCGCTGCCCGACTATGACGCCGTGATCGAAGAAGCACGCAGGGCCGCGCAGAACACGGCATCAGCGTAGGAAGTCGCGCCGCGTGCCCAAGGCCGACGCCAGCGACAGCCGCATCTGCTGCGCGCGTTCCAGCGTGACCTCGGCGAACTGGAGCTCGTCGCCCGGAAGGAGCTGTGCGGCCACCGGCATCGATGCGCTGACGACAGTCGCGACGACCGGGTAGCCGCCGGCCGTCTGGTGGTCGGCCATGAGGAGGATCGGCTGGCCGCCACGAGGCACTTGCACGGCACCGGCGGTGAGACCGAACGAGAGCAGCTCGTCGCCTGAGGTCGCAAGCTTCGGCCCATCCAGGCGGTAGCCCATCCGGTCCGCTTCACGGCTCACCGTGAACCGAGCGCCGAACAGCAGCCCGCGGCCTTCTGGATTCAGCCGCCGGAGGTGAGGCCCAGCGATGGCGAAGAGGGTGTGATCGGCGTATCGCGGACGCAGCAGCTCCGGCAGCGTCTGGCCGGACACCGCCGGCCTGGCGGCTTCGTGCGCGACGTCGATCTCGTCGCCGGCCTTGAGGTTGCGACCGTGCATGCCGCCACGTGCCGCCAGCAGGTACGTGGACATGGAGCCGAGCCACCGATCGCCCTGGATCCCGCCGGCGATGGCGATGTACGCGCGTCCGCCTGATCGTCGAGCCCCAAACGTAAGCCGATCGCCCTCGCCCAGGAAGACCCCGGTCCATCCCGGGATGGGCTGGCTGTTGACCCGCGGTTCGAAGTCCGCGCCGGTGATCGCGATCACGCAGGAATGGGTCGCGACCAGCGTCGGGCCGGTGATCGTGCATTCCAGGCTGGCTTCGGCCTCGGCGTTGCCGACCAGGAGGTTGCCGGCCCGGTGCGCGAAGCGATCCATCGCTCCCCCAGGCGGCACGCCGGCGGCAATTGCATTCGGGCGGCCCAGGTCCTGCACGGTCGTGAAGAGTCCCGGCACGACGACGCGCAGCACCCCGGTCATCGACTCGACGAAAAGAACTTCACGCGATCGCCCGCACGGAACAGGCAGGGCGGATCGCGATCGGGCAGGAAGAGCTTGACCGAGGTTCGGCCGATCAGGTGCCAGCCGCCTGGCGTCGGCAACGGATAGATGCCGGTCTGACGTCCGGCGATGGCGACCGATCCGGCCGGCACCTGCGTGCGCGGCACGTGGCGCCGCGGCAGCTCGAGCTCTTCCGGCAGTGGACCGAGGTAGGCCCAGCCGGGCACGAAGCCCACCAGGAACACGCGGTAGATGGGCTTCGAATGCAGCTCGGCGACTCGCGCCGGCGACAGATTCAGCCGGGACGCCACCTCCTCGAGATCGGGACCCTCGTACTCGACGGGGATCCGGTGGAGGCGGCCGGGCTCCTCCATCGGCGGTCGTTTCGCGGCCAGCCTCTTGATGGCAGCGCCCAACGCATCGTGCGTGGTCTGGTCGGGGTCGAAATGCACCGTCACCGTGGCGTACCCGGCGACCGCCTGGCGCACGTCCCGCCGCTTCTTCAAGGCTGTCGCGAGGGCGATGGCGCGCGTGTTCAGCGCCGTGTCCAGGCGCGTGCCCAGCTCGGCCAGCACCGCTGTGTCACCCAGCGGGAATGTTCGGACCCTGGGCGCGGGCCGGCGAGTGGAGCGTGGCGGAGGCATGTGCGCTCACAAGAATGGCGTAGACGGTGCCCGGCAAGAGGCCGACACACAGCAGCCCAACGCAAGCGACGGCGATGACCCAGGCGGTGACCATCGCCGCGGCGGCAAGGTTCCAGGTCGGAAAATCCCGCCTAACTTCGCGGACCGTCTTCCGAAAGTCGAACAAGTCTCGCGGTTGCCCCGACGCGGCGAACCGGCTCGTCCCGTGCGGCATGAGAATCAGCAGCAGAAAGCCCCACGGCAGCGCAAGGACGAAAGCCGCCGCGATGCGCGCGTAAACGCGCGGCAGAGGGAGCGCTTCCGCGAGCGGGTTCAGCGACAGCACGAATGGCGCGGACAGAATGAGCAAGACGACCGCGGTCCAGAATCCATCGACGAAGAGACGCGCCGACAACCGCCATGGCGGAGGCGCCTGGTCGGCCTCGGCGGCGCGCGTGGCCGCGATCGCGTAGCCCAGCAGCGGGATGAAGGCGATCGGGAGCAACAGGACCACGACGGCGCCCACCGCGAACCTCGCCGGCCACGCCTCCTGAAAGGGCCACGAAAATGACTCGGCGACCCGCTTCACGATGAAACCTTAGGATGCGGCCACTGAAGTGACCAATGCGCTGCTCACCGACCTGTACGAGCTGAACATGGCTGCCAGCTATCTGCGGCGCGACATGACCGCGCCGGCGACCTTCAGCCTTTTCGTCCGCTCGATGCCCGAGATGCGCGGATTTCTCGTCGCCGCCGGCGTCGAATCATGTCTCGATCGGCTGCGCGACTTTCGTTTCGAAGAGGACGACATCCACTACCTGAAAGAGACCCAGGGCTACGAGCCTCGCGACCTCGAGGCCTTTCGCCGCCTTCGCTTCACCGGCGACATCTGGGCGATTCCCGAGGGCCGAATCGCGCTCGCGGGCGAGCCGATCCTCGAGGTCACGGCACCGCTGCCCGAGGCGCAGCTGGTCGAGACGCTGTTTCTCAATGAGGTCACATTCGAGACGACCATCGCCAGCAAGGCGGCGCGCTGCGTGATAGCGGCCGGCGGTCGCGACGTGGTCGATTTCTCATTTCGCAGGACGCAGGGCATCGAAGCCGGCATCGACGTCGCGCGGCTCTCCGCCATGGTCGGGTTTGCCGGCACAAGCAACGTCGAGGCGGCACGGCGCCACGGCCTCGTGGCGGCGGGCACGATGGCGCATTCCTACATCGAGGCGTTTGCCAGCGAGGTCGATGCTTTCCGCGCGTTCGCCCAGGACTTTCCGGGCCGCGCGACATTTCTTGTCGACACCTACGACACGATCGCCGGGATCAAGCATGCGATCGACGTCATCAAGCAGTTCGGGCTCGTGGGCCGGCTCGGGATTCGCATCGACAGCGGCGATCTCGTCGCGCTGTCCAAGCGCGGGCGCGTGCTTCTCGATCAAGCCGGGCTCCGGGACGTGCGCATCTTCGCCAGCGGTGGGCTCGACGAGCTCTCCATCGACAAGCTGGTGCGCGACGGCGCGCTCATCGACGCTTTCGGCGTCGGCACCAGGATGGGTGTGTCGGCCGACCAGCCTTACCTGGACACGGCGTACAAGCTGGTCTGCTACGACGGACGCCCGGTGATGAAGCTGTCGCGCGGGAAGGTGAGCGAGCCTGGACGCAAGCAGGTGTTCCGCCGCGCGCGGCCGTTCGGCGATCTGGTCGGGCTGGATGACGAAAAGGTGCCGCCGGGCCGAGAGATGCTGCTCGAACCTGTGATGGTGGGAGGCGTGCGCCGGAACGGAAGGCCGCCGATCGCGCAGTCGAAGGGGCGTTTCGCCGCCGACCTCGAGCATCTGCCCGCGGCGGCGCGAGACATTCAATCGCCCAAGGCGCCGGTGGTGCGATCGACGGCTTCGCTGCGGGCGATGACGGCGGAAACCCGACGGCGGCTGGTCGCGGGCCTGAAGCGCTCCTAGCCGGAATACCGACTTCCCGGCAGGGCTTGTTGTTGGGGATGGACAACTCGCGTCCCGTCGTGTGCACGTTGACCGCCGCCGACAAGCGTGACCGCGGCGGAGCCTGGGCGAAGGTTCTCGACAGCGGGCTCGTCACGCGTGAGCGCATTCCACGGGGCATCGCGTTTCGGGCGGCACCTGGCGCATCCGCCGCGCTGGTCGAGCTCGTCGACCTGGAGCGCGAGTGCTGTGCCTGGATCGATTTCAAAGTCGACCAAGACACCGTGACCGGAGGAACGAACGTGTTCCTAACCGCTGAGGGCGAGGGCGAATCGGTCCTGGCCGGGATGTTCATTCCAGCGTCTTAGGCGTGCCCTCCCCCGCGCCTCTTAGTGGTGCCAATCTAAACGGCGCTTGAGCGAGCGCGTCCTCTCCACCCGCGAGCTGAATCGAGCCCTGCTCGCGCGCCAGTTGCTGCTCGAACGGTCGTCCCTGCCGCTGACTCGCGCGCTTGAAGCGGTCGGAGGCCTACAGACCCAGTACGCGCCGTCTGGTTATGTCGGGCTCTGGTCGCGCTTGCGCGACTTCCCGCGCGCGGCATTGACGAAGGCGCTAGTGAATCGAGAGGCGATCCAGGGCACCCTCATGCGCAGCACGATCCATACGGTGTCCCGGGCCGACTACCCCGTTTTGCTGGCCGGGGTACGGTCCGCCCGGCGCGATTGGTGGCTCCGAGTTGTGCAGCACCAGGCGCACGGTCTCGACATGGAGGCGGTGGCAGGCATCGTGCGCGAGAGGCTTTCGCGGGGACCGGCACGGGCGGCTGAGCTCAAGACGCTGCTCGCCGCGAGTGACGGGCCGGGCATCGCGTGGTCGGGCCTCGGCCTCTGGCTGGCGATGGTCCGCATCCCTCCGTCGGGAACCTGGGAACGGAGGCAGGCCGACCTCTACGGCCTCGCCGACGACTGGGTCGGCGTGAGAGACGCCACTGAGGAAGCCGGGCTGGAGCTCCTGGTGCGCCGCCATCTCGGCGGTTTTGGCCCTGCGAAATTGGCGGACATCGCCAGCTGGGCCGGCATGCCGCCAACGAAACTGGCACCGGTTGTCGAGCGCATGCGATTGCGGCGCTTTCGGGATGAGGACGGTCGCCTGCTCTTCGACCTGGCTCGAGCATCGCTGCCCGACGCGAGCGTCCGCGCACCCGTTCGGTTCCTGCAGACGTTCGAGGCGCTCTTGATGATCCACGCCCGCCGGACCCAAATCATGCCCGAGCGGTACCGGCCGATCGTTTTCAACACCAAGACGCCGCACTCGATGCCGGTCTTCCTGGTCGACGGTGAGGTCGCCGGCACATGGCGGCATGAGGGCGCTCGCATCCACCTCCAGCCCTTTGAACCAATTCCTCGAACCGCACGACGGGAACTGGACGAAGAAGCGAAAGCGCTTGCCGCGTTCCACGCGGACTAAGTTCTTTTGACTCGCACCTCGAAACCATCCCGCGTCGGTCGCACCTCGACGTCACCCGCGCGAAGCCTGATCCCGTTCTCCTGACGCGTGGCGACCACGGACCCCTCGAAGACGAGCTCAGCGAAGCGCCAGTCTCTACCTTGCTTGCGCATCTTCACAAGCACGCCTGTGGGGCTGCGCCACACGGCCTCGCCGGCTGATTTGAAGCCATCCGTGACCAGCTCACCGACTCGATCGGGCACCGACGGCGGAGGCGGCAGCACGCGGACGATTGGCTTGCCGGGCGGCAGGGCTGCTTTCCCGGCCGGGCGCCGGGCGCGTGCCTGTTCGAGCGAGAGCTGGAGCAGCTGCGAGCCTTCCTCCTGGGCGAAGAACGCACCGGAGATGCGGCTCGGATCGCGAGACCTGCGTTGGCAGATGGTGCAGTCGGCGGCGGCGTCGACTGCGATGAACGATCCCGCCGGTAGGTCCTTGCCGCACAGGGTCGTGACTGGACCGCTGCGAGGAACCTTGGGCGTGAGATGAATCCGTCCACCGGTCTTTCGCTGCACCGATTCCAGTCGAAGGTTGAAGACGCTCATGACGCCATGAAGCCAAGGGTAAGCTGGGCGCGATGGACGATGTCGGGGAACTGAAGGCGCTGGCTGAAAAGCTGATGACTCATCCACATCCGGAAGGCCCAACCTCGATCGAGCTCCTCGTGCGACGGCTGCCCGCCGACTGGGCCGCCATTCCCATCCCGCCAGGCACGGAGCTTCTTGGCAGCGCGCTTCATTCGCGACGCGGGAACCCGACCCAGATCGAGGCGATTTACAAGGCCGAGGGCGATGCCCAATCGGTGCTCGGCAGGTATGAGGTCGCGCTCAAAGCGGGCGACTGGGGAGTTTTCGCCGGGTACGGCGGTATGCACGGCGGGTTCGTCCCCGGCGGGCTCCCCGCCGCATACCAGTCGTACCGACATGGCGACGAGGGCCCGATCCTCATGGTCACGGTCATGGAAGGCGGGACCAACGAAGCTGACCTGCGCCTAAGGCTCGATTGGGATATGGTCCGCCACCTGCCCGAGATGCGAATGCACGGCCGACCGGCAGGATTCGACCGGCTTCCGCCGCTGGCACCGCCGGCAGGCGTCCCGCTTCGTGGTGGCGGCGGTGGCGGGGGCTCTGGGAGCTGGCATTCGGAAGCGACCGTGGAAACCGATCTGCCGGTTCCCGACCTCGAAGTCCACTTCTCACGACAGCTGGAGGGAGCGGGCTGGACGCGGCTCGCCGGGACCGCCGACGATGTGGCCGCCTGGAGCTCGTGGCAGCTGCCGGGTGACGGCGGGTGGGGCGGCATCCTGCTCGTGCTGGCGGCCTTCAAGCCAGGCGAGCGTTTCCTCTACGTCCGCGTCGCGGCCGGCGATGCGGGCGATGGCGGCGGATACTCGTTCGGGCCGCTCATCGCCCGCGGTTGACATTGGTTGACTAAGCCAGCGACTGCGCCTCGGCTATCAGAGCCTGGCCCTGCGACACCAGCGACTGCGCCTGCGATTCGCTGATGGGCTTTCCGTCGAACTCCGCCCCCTCTAGCACGCCGATCATCTGAGCGGCGAGGGCGTTGCGCTGGGTGATCAGGGATCCGAGCTGGTTCTCCAGGCTCGTGTACGTGCTGTCATCGACTGAGTTACCACTTTCGATGGCGCGGGTCGAGGCCGCGAGGGTGGCGAGGCCGAACTCACCCACCGCCGCGTCCAGCTGCTTGTATGTCTGCGCGACTTTGATGTAGCCGCCAGCCTTCTTGGTCGCCGCCGGCCTGGCCCAGCCGCTGAACTCCTCGGTCAGGGCGCGGCCGTCGTGGCTGTAGTCGTCCTTGAGTCCCAGGAGCACCATCAGCGTCGGCCGGATATCGGTGTGGTCGGACCACGTCGTGCTGTCGACGCCGATGGTGTCGATGCCCGGCCCGACCAGACCCAGCCAGGTCGTCACGATCTCGGGCTGCACGTCACCGTGGCTCCATGCGAACCCGGGCTGCTCGGTGACACACGGGGAATTGCAGTTGGGGGCAGCTGCAAAGAGAAAGTAGTTAGGGTCGGCGAACAGGGTAAAGGTAGGGGTGCGCGCCGGGTCCGATGTGATCATGTGCAGCGCCTTCATCTCCACCGGGTCGGCGAGGAACTTCGTGATCGTGTCCGTGCTGCCTGTGATGGGGCTGACGGCGGTGAGCTGGCTCGTCGCCCGCTCGAATGTCCGCGTCACTGCATCGGTGCGAGACGGGTTGCCCGTGATGTAGACCGTCGGCGCCGAGTCGGAGTGGACCTTGAACGCGGTCGTGATCCCTTGCTCCGTCGCGAGCAGGCCGGCGTAGTTGGCGTTGACCTCACCGATCTTGGCGTACGTGCACGGAGTGGTCACCCCGTCGCACCCAGCCGGGCTGGCAGGGCCGCCGGCGAAGTGGTCGCCCTCGTCCGCCGTGAAGACGAAAAGCGTGTTGCTCTGGTTGATGCCGTCATTGGCGAGGCGCTTGAAGAACTTGCCGAACGCGGCGTCGTATGCCTTCAGGGCCGCAACGTAACCAGCTTGCCCAGGCCCGAAGGAGGGTCCGCTCGGGTGTGCGTCGTGCGCGTCAGATATGTATGCATACGTGACGGGGATCCCGTGCTCCTGCATCTGCGCGACGTATGAGAGGGAGACGGTTGCGGCCATGCCGTCGAAGCCGGGAAAACCGATATGGCCCTGGAGATCCTGGATGACGTTTCCGTTGAGGTCGGTAACCGGGCCGGTGGGGTTCAGTTTGGGCGCCACGTAAGTGTGGCCAAACAATGCCTTGTAACCCGAGTATCCTCCCGGCTCCTGCGAGAGCAGGTCCGCCTGGCCGCTCGCGCAGAGCGAATTGCCGAGCGCGCAGTGGACGCCGATGCCGACGAAGTCGGCGAACGCTTGTCCCGGATTCGAATTGACCTCGGCAGCCTGAGGCGAGTTGGCGCCGAAGACGGTTGGGATGTCGGTGGCGATGTTTTCAAGCACGGTGTTCGCCGTGGCGACTTGGCCGACGTTGCAGCCCGCACGCGTATACGGCACCCACGGAGCCGGCGCGTTCTTGCCGTCCGCGGTCAGCATGTTGAACTTGGTGTCGGTCGGGGCAGATGTCGTCGGGTCGAAGATCGGATCGGTCCAGTACGCGAACGAGACGCCGAGGCTTGTCGAGCCGGTCGGTGTGAAGTAACGGAAGCTGTTCGATACCGGCACGCCCATCCGATCGCCATAAACGCCGGTGAACGAGGTAAGGATGTCGGTCGCGGTGTGCGAGATGAGCGGCGTGTGGTGATTGCTCAGCAGCACGCCGTTGCCTTCGATGAAGTTGAGCAGGTTCGGCATCTGCTCCAGGTCAGAAGGGACATTCGGGTCGTCCCTGGTGAAGTGTGTGTTGTCGAACTGAATGTTGATTACGTGCTGGATCTGGCCGTGCGCCGAGTTCAGCTGGCAGGTTCCGTCCAATAAGCTCGTATGGATCGGCGCCGCCACTCCGTTGCCGGCGGAGCCCCCAAAAGCCGCCCCGACCAGCGGTACGAGCGCGGCCATATACAGTAGCCTGCGTCGAATCCGTCCCGTCACAACACCCACCTCCGTCTTCAGAAACTGACAACCAGTTGATGAAGAGCCCGATTGCCCCCGACCGATTCTCCACGCTCAAGCGCCAACTTGCAAATCGGGAGGTTGGTCGCGGTCTGTGGCCCGACAGGGACCACTACCGGGTGCGCCGGTTAAAGGCCAGGGTGTAAAGAGAAACGTCGTAGGCGATCTTCAGGCCTCCGGCGGCGAAGAACGGGAGACCGAAGGCTGCTGCCTGGATGGCGATACCGGCCAGGACGGGGCCGACAGCCTGCGCCACACCTCGCACCGATCCGGTCAGCGCGAGCGCTCCAGCCCGTTCGGCCGGTGGGACGATCGAAACGACGTAGGCCTGCCGAGTCGGCACGTCCATCTGGGAGATCGAATAACGAACGATCAGCAGGCCGGTCGCAATCGCAAGCGACGGGCTGAACGGCACGAGCAGCAGCAGGATGTTGCTGGGCAGATGGGTGAAGACCATCGTCCTCACCAGTCCGATTCGCTTAGCGATCACCGGCGCCAGCTCGAACGATGCTGCCTGCGCGATCGCGATGGCGGCAAACGCCGGGCCGAGGACGTTTGCGGTCGCACCGAACCGGACGTGCAGCCAGTAAGCGATCACCGGCTGGACGACGAACCCGCCGCCGAGGGCGTCGAGCGCGAAGAGAGCCGACAGCGCGGCCAGCGGCCTGAGGCTGGTCCTGCTGAGCATCGGCCCCGGCGTCGCGCTTTCAACTCGGCTTGAGATGAACAGGGGCAGAGCGGCCGTCACCAGGCCGACGACAGCGAAGACGACGAAGAACGTCTGCAGACGCTGAGGAGAGGTGGCAAGGATGGCGGCGAGAGCGCCGGCCGCGGAGGCGAGCCCTCCTGTCAGCGAGTAATGGCCAAACGCGGCTGGTTGCCGGTCGTCCGACACCGACTCGGCCAGCATCGCCTGCTCGATGGGAAGGAATGGCCCAAGATCGACGCTCGCCCCCAACATCCCGGTCGCTCCGGCCAATGCCAGAAGCGTGCCGTTGGTCGCGAACGCGAGGTCCGCCCCGGTCAATGCCATCAAAAGACCGCAGGCTGCCAGGACTCGGCGCCGGCCGAACCGCCTCGCGGCGGCGGCCGCCGGCAAGCCGAGTAACGACGCGGCGACCAGGCCGATTGCCAGGGCGAGGCCGATCTGTTCGGGGCGCAGGTGTCGCTGTTCGAGCAGGATCCCGATCAGGACAGCCGCGAAGCCGAACGCAAAGGCCCTGAGCAGCCGGGTGGCCAGGACAACCCGAAAGTCGCTCCGCGAAGCCGTCACGCCGCCGTTAGTTCTAACTCAAAGCGCGGCGAGATCCGAGACGACCCGGGCAAACGCCTGTCTGAACGCATCGCGTGCCGTTTGGAGCGAGGTTTGATCGTGCGCCGACCAAGCCACGTCCATCGCAACAAGGCCCTGGTCGGCGGCAAAGACGTCCATCTGCAGCCGCGCGTCCTTGGAGGCCGAAGCATCGGGAGCGAAATCCCGAACGAGGTCGCCCTGAAGGGCATCTATGTTCTCCATTGCGACGACGATGTTGTTTTGGCAAAAGTCATCGCCCACGTTGCATGACGCCTGTCCCGGCCCGGCCAATGTCTGGCAGGCGACGCAGTTGGTCAGCCCTGCTTGATCCGATCGAACAGCAGATGCGTACCCCGAAGCAGAGGCCTGGCGCGAATTGCGAATAGCATCGACCTCGGCCGAGAAAGTGTCGCGTTCTGAGACCGCCGCGCCTATCGCCGCGTCCATCCCTTTCTGGTCCTGGGCGTTGTAGGCCGCCAAAGCGGCCCTCAGGTCCCTGATGCAGGCCGCAACGTGGCGGCGCAGCTCCGGATCGACATACACGAAGCGACTTGGCGGACGCGTGCCATTGAGGTCGTCGAGCCATTTCTGCAACGCGGCGGCCAGGAGTGGTTCTGCAGTTGGGCATGCGTCGCCGAGGACGGCGCACGCGTTCGCTTGCTTGCTCAGTGCGTAGACCTCGTCGTGGCTCACCATGGCCTGATACTGGCTGACGGTCGGGTTCTGAACTGTCGGGGAGGCGGGTCGCGAGTTCACGAGGCTGTCGTGCCAAGCCCTGATGCCGATGACCGCAGCGGCAAGTAGAAGTAAGGCCAGCACGGCGGCGGCGACTGATGCGGTCCGTCCAAAGCCGAACATCAAGGAACCTCCTTTCATGCGCTCGGAGCTGCCGAGCCGGACCTCGACCCGATTCCTGAGGTCGGGCGGGACTCGTGTTTCGCCGACCGCCTCGCGCAGCCGCTCGCGGATCTGGGTTTCATTCATCGGGGAGTACCTCCGGGCTCAAGCGCAGGCGCTCGAGGGCTCGATACGTGCGCGACTTCGCTGCCTTCGTCGAGATTCGCAGCGTCTGGGCGACCTCTTCGTAGGAGAGGTCGAGGTAGAACCGCAGGATGACGACGAGACGTTGGTCGTGTGGCAAGCGATAGAGGGCTCGCCTGAGGTCCAGCGTGTCTGGGTCTGACGACGAGGTCTTGTCGACCAACTCGCCGGGAGCCTCCGTCCGGATCACCGACCACCATCGATTGCGCCGTTGGTGCCGGCATTCGTTGGCCACGATCGTGAACAGCCAGGGCCTCAGGTCTGAACCTGGGCGGAACCGGCCGAAATGCCGCCACGCGTTCAGGACTCCGTCCTGCACCGCGTCCTCGGCGTCCGATTCCGATCGAAGCATGCCGATGGCAAGCCGGAAGGCGTCCGGGAGGAGGGGCTCGACGAGGAGCACGAATGCCTGCTGGTCGCCGCTGCTGGCGTCCTGGATGAGCGCCGGGGCGAGATTCATTCCACCCGTACTATCCGGCGCGCGGGGCAAAAGTCCCGGCCGGGAGCTACGAGGCTCCCGGCCGGATCGTCGAAAGCGTGAGGCTGGCTAGCCTCCGACAGCGGCCAGCGCGTTCACCTGGCCATGGCCGAACCAGCCGTTGTATCCGCTCCCGCCCTGGCAGGTCTGCGGCGCGCCGTTGTCGATCGCCGGGAAGAACGCGTAGGCGGATACGTCGGTTGGACAAGCCTGTGGGTCGGCGGTGTTGTCGATCCTCGCCGTCACCGCGCCCGGTGACGTGATCCCCATGCTGACGATCAAGGCCGCAACTCCGGCCACATGAGGAGAAGCCATCGAGGTGCCTTGCTGGTAGCAGTACAGCGCGCCGTTGTCAAAGACTCGCCGCGACACTCGGCAACCGCCAATCTGGGACATCGGCCACGTCGACAGTACGCGACCGTTGGGCGCCGCCGGCGTCACCTGAAGAATCGAGTCCCCGCCGGGGGCGACCACCTGCGTCGCCCCGACGCCATAGCTCGAGAAGAAGGACTTCATCCGCAGGTTCCCATCACCCGACACGCCGATCACGCCAGGAACCTCGACCGGAATCACCGAGCACGCGTTGGTGATCTCGCGGGTGACCGGGGTCGGGGTGTTGTCGGGGCTCGTCATATCCTGGGTCGGGTGTGCGAGGTCGTCGGCCTGGTTGCCAACCGCCGCCACCACGATCGTTCCCCGCTGCATCGCGAAGCGGATCGCGCGTCGCTCAGCGGTCCAGATGGATCGCTGGACCGGGTCGTTCTTGCAGTTGAACAGCCACGGGTCCGCGAAGTAGCTGTTGTTCGTGACCTGGATGTTGTGCGTGCCGGCCCACATGAAGGCGCACACAACAGCTTCGGGGAAGAAGAAGCCGGCCGCGTCGCCGGTCTTGATGGCCGCGATCTTTACCGTCGGTGCCACGCCTACGATTCCGAAGCCGACGTTCGCCGCCGCGATGGTGCCGGCGGTGTGGGTGCCGTGGCCGTTGTCGTCATTCCAGGCGGCTCGGCTGGCGTTGGGTACGCCACCGATGCAGGAGACGCTGTTGCCGAAGTCGACGTTCGGGGCCAGGTTGGGGTGGGTGAAGTCGAGACCGGTGTCGATGTCACCAACCACCACCGATGGGCTGCCGCTGTTAATGGCGTGCGCGGCAGGCGCATGGATCTGATCCATGTCCCACTGCCTGGACGTCAACGTCGCCGTCAGCGCGGCCGTGCTCGCGTCATCGACGGCGCTGTCGTCGTTCAGGCGCGT
>VBFD01000163.1:0-4592 GCA_005883585.1 Chloroflexota bacterium | reverse complement strand
GCTCGACCAGACCAAGGTCGAGCAGCTGGGCAAGGCGCGCCGCGTGACCGTCACCAAGGACGACACCACGATCGTGGAGGGCGCGGGCAAGGCCGAGGCCATCCAGGCTCGCATCAAGTCCATCAAGGCTCAGGTCGAGGAGACTACGTCCGACTTCGACAAGGAGAAGCTGCAGGAGCGGCTCGCGAAGCTCGCCGGCGGCGTCGCCGTGATCAAGGTCGGGGCTCCCACCGAAGTGGAGCAGAAAGAGAAGAAGCACCGCATTGAGGACGCGCTTAGCGCGACCAAGGCCGCGGTGGAAGAGGGGATCGTCGCGGGCGGCGGCACCGTGCTGCTGAACGCACAGAAGAAGCTCGACGGCGGGCTGGGCCTCAAGGACGACCAGGCGACCGGGGTCAACATCGTCCGCAAGGCGCTCGAGGAGCCGCTTCGTCAGATCGGCGCCAACGCCGGCAAGGAAGGCTCCGTCATCGTCGAGGAAGTCCGCAAGGGCAAGCCGGGCTACGGCTACGACGCCCTCAACGACAAGTTCGTCGATATGTTCGCGGCCGGCATCGTGGACCCGGCCAAGGTCACGCGCTCTGCGCTGCAGAACGCCGCGTCGATCGCTGCGATGGTGCTCACCACCGAGGCGATGGTGACCGAGGTTCCCGAGGAGAAGCGTGGCGGCGGCGGCGGCATGCCGGGTGGCGGCATGGGCGACATGATGTAAGGGTCTTCGGACCTAGTTAGTTCGACCCAAATGAGCCCCTCGCCGCGAGGGGCTCCTTTCTTTTCCGGAGGGTTCATCCACCGGGATGATTCCACCGAGCCCGGCCATACGTCGGCCGGCGAACGAGACCGCGAACGGCAGCAGGAGCATGAAGGCCGCGACGATCATCGAAAGCGAATCGGGCAGATGGCGTGGGTCGCGCATGCCGAGGTAGGTGAGGTAGCCGCCGCCGGCGGCCGTCAGGGCGACGATGAGCACCGCGGCCCCGATCGCCCACGTGCGGTACTCACGAAACAGGGGCGGGGCATGAAGGCTGGCGAGCCTGAGCAGCCACCAGGCAGTGAGCCCGTTGAGAACCAGTCCGCTCAATAAGGCGAGGCCGGCGATGACGATCCGAAATGCGTCGAGGTGCATCATGACGAAGGCGGACGCGTTGACGGCGAGTATGCCGAGGGGCGTGAGGACGCCCAGTGTCAGAAGGACGTATTCGCGAGCCCGGCGGCGAGAACGCTGGTTAGTGGCCGCAGCCGCAGGCTTGTGCGCCGCCGGCGTCATCGCCGGTGTCGAACGAGTGGCCGCACGAGCACGAGTGAACCGCGTTCGGGTTGTGAACCGTGAACCCGGCACCCATCAGGCTGTCGACGTAGTCGATCTCGGAGCCGCGGATGTAGGGGGCGCTGAAGTCGTCGATCACGATCTGGACGCCGTCCTGGTCGATGGTGATGTCTTCGGGACGTCGCATGTCGTCGAAAGCCATGCCGTACTGCATGCCCGAACAGCCGCCACCGCTCACGAATATGCGGAGCGCCAGCTGGGGGTTGCCCTCTTTGGAGAGGAGCTCCTTGAGGCGGATCTGGGCGTCGGAGGTGAGTGAGACGACAGCTTGTTCGATCACGTTTTGGATGTTACCACGGGTACCCCCCTCTACCCATCGGGGAGAGGGCTCAACCGGAGCCGTTCATCAGCTGGCGGGCCTCGTCTGCCAATCCTTCTACAAAACGCCCCGCCTCCGCGAAGTTTTCGGTCCATGCGCTCAGCGGACGCCTAGCGAGCGATTCCAGCTGGGCATGCCTAGTCTCGTCCACGATCCACGGCGTCACGTAACCGATGGTCCCGAGCCTGCGAAGTGCGGCGCCGGCCGCGAAGCCCAGCCTTACGTGGTGCTCATGGCCACGCCACCCGGCGTCATGTAAGCCTCTCATGTACCCGTCCAACACGATCTCGTCCAACTGGGACGCGTTCGCGGCTTCGACCGCTCCGAACCCAAGCGTTACCCAGACCAGCGAAACGATCTCGGCGCCAACGGGTCCTTTGCCCACAAATGCCCAATCGATGAGCACCGTCTGATCTTTGTTCTTCGCCCGTCTGGCGAAAAGGTTGCGTCTAAATGCATCGAAGTGGCACAGGACTTGAGGCAAGCGATCCAGAGCGCTCAGGAACGATTCGCGTTCTGCCCACAGGCGTGACACCTTGGCGGGAGCATCCCCAGGAAGGAGCTCGCGCATGAGTGGATGGCGGAGGCTGTCGCTCAAGTGACCGATCGTCTCGGCGACGTGCGCCAGGTCCTTCCTGATCCAATCGGTGCTGAGCCATGGCCACGCCGTTGACTTACGGTCGGCTGGAAACGATGCGTTGAATGAGCCAAGGTGGCGCGCCGCCATCCCATATCGCGGGAGTGGCCAATCATGGAGCTCATCTTTGACGTCCTCGAGCCAGAGCCAGATCGACCCATCAGCCTGCTCGCTGACTCCGAAGCAGCGAGGGGCCGCCAGGCCACCTGGCAGTACGTTCAGAAAACCAGATTGATATGCGTCGGCCTCTCGCCTCCAGTAATGGCTGCCCGATGGATCGTCGCCGGCGTGGGGGTAGAGGGCCTTGAGAATCAATGTCCATGGATGCAAGGCCGTTCGGTTTCGCCCTTTGCCGGATAGGCGATAGATGGAACTGGCGCCCTCTGCAGCCCCGCCGCCGGCCCCACCATGGATTTGCGTGGATTGCCAACCGACCACATTGACGGCGTCGTCCCGCAGTGCGCTCCGAACCAGTGGGGTGAGCGTGGCCACGTCGAGCGAACCGAGCGCAGCTTCGATGGAAGGTAGCCCCTCAGCCCCGGCCTAGCTTGAACCCCTTCTTGGCGTCCTTCTTGCCCTCGGCGCTGGTCGAGCCGGCGATCAGCTGCGCCAGCGTCTCGGCGCCGCGAGAGATGGCGCTCTTGGGATCGGTGAGGACGAGGATCTCGCCCCTGACCGCCGCCTCGTCGGGTTTGGTGCCGTCGAAGTCGATCTCGACAGCGAGCTCTTGCTTGAGCGTCCGCACCACGTCCTCTCTGCTCACCACCGACTTGGGGACTTTGTTGTTCAACGCCAGGATCACACGGCCCGGGACGATGTTGAGCACGTTGGTGAAGATGTTCAGGAGCTCGCCTACGTCCTTCAGAGACGACAGCTCTGGCGTGACGATGACGAGCACGCGCTGCGAGTGGTCGAGCACGCTGATGACGATGTCGGTGAACGCCACGCCCAGGTCGAACACGATGTAGCGGAAGGCGTTGACGAGGATCCCCATCGCCCGGTTGACGAGGTCGACGGTGATGAGGTCCGCCTGCTCCGCGCGCAGCACGCCGGGCAAAAGCATCATGCCGCCGGGGTGGTGGAGGATTGCCCCCAGCACGGCCTCTTCGAAGTTGGAAGGGGGCACCTGGCTGGCCGCAGCCAGGCACCCCGTTGGGGTGAGGTACGAGATCAGGGCGGCGTGGTTGTAGGGGAGAGCCAGGTCGACGAGCAGGACCTCTCCCGGGAAGCGCTTGCCAAGCGCGGCGGCGAGGTTGACGGACATGGTGGTGCGGCCGGACCCGCCCTTCGGCGAGTAGACGGCGACTGTGGACGCCGCCTGCTCTGGCGCAACCATGCGCGCCCGGGCAATCAGGTTGGGCAGCGTGTCCTTGCGCTGCTCAACGAGCTTGGTCAGCTCGATGATGGCGTCGGAGTCGGGGGGCAGCGTCTCGTAAAGCGTCTTGCGGTCGAGGGTGAGGAGCTTGCAGTCCTCGAGTGCCCGCACGCTGGCCGTCCGGGTCTCCTCTGAGATCAGCGCCATCTCGCCGAAGAAGTCATCCGGGCCCATGAGGGCGATGGTGATCGTGTGCCCGGGAGACTCTTCGACGTACACCTCGCACCGGCCCGACTCGACCACGAACATGGTGTCGCCAGGGTCGCCCTGGTGGACGATCACGGAGCCCTTGGCCGCCGAAGCCGGAGCCAGGCGGCGGGCCAGGGCGTGGAGGACGTTGTCCGGCAGGGTGAAGAAGATCGCTACACGTTCGAGGATCTGGAAACGCTTCCGGAGCTCGTCGGGCTGTCCCCCGCCGATTGGATGGTCGCTCACGCCTCAGGAATTATAGAAGTGGTGTTCTGAGGTCCCGCTTCCGTCCCGCTTAAGCTTCGGGCGAGTTTGGCCCAGATCAGGCCGCTGGTAGACTTAGCCGCCGTCGGTCCCGTGGTGTAGCCTGGCCAAACACGCGGCCCTGTCAAGGCCGAGAACGCCGGTTCGAATCCGGTCGGGACCGCCATTTTGAGCCTCCGACGAGCGGTGCAGGGGCGGCTCTCTTGGAGAGGTGGCCGAGTCCGGTTGAAGGCGACGGTCTCGAAAACCGTTATGGGTCACTGGCCCATCGAGAGTTCAAATCTCTCCCTCTCCGCCACACCCGCCGCTGAGTCACTCCTTTAAGCACACTTGGCGTCAGCGGTGCCCTTCATGCCATCAGTTTCCGCCCGGATGACGTCAGCGGTGCGGAATCGGACCACTTAAGGGGGCCGCTGGTCGGCGTTTAGCTCTCCGCCCGGTCACAGCCAGAGCTAATCTCCGATCGTGCCATCCGTGGCCC
>VBFD01000070.1:0-9621 GCA_005883585.1 Chloroflexota bacterium | reverse complement strand
GCCATCGACACCGGGATGGGACTGGAGCGGATCTCGTACATCCTGCAGGGCAAGACCAACGTTTTCGAGACCGACCTGTTCGAACCGATCATCGAACGGATTCGAAGCCTGTCCGAAAAACAATCCACGTTCTCTGAGCGGATAGTCGCGGACCACATTCGCGCAGCATGCTTTGTGATGGTCGATGGTGTTGCGCCCAGCAACGAAGGCCGCGGGTACGTGCTGCGCCGGCTGATTCGTCGGGCCACGCTGCACGCTGACCGGCTGGCGATGCGGTCGGAGGTTGGTCAGCTCGTCGACGACGTCGTCGCCGTGATGGGTGAGGCATATCCCGATCTGATTCCCAAGAAGGACGGCATCCGAGTCGGTATCAACCAGGAAGCGGCACGATTCCAGCGCACTCTCAATGAGGGCATGGAGCGGTTCGAGCGAATCGTCGCCAAGCACCCGAAGTCGATCTCGGGGGCCGATGCCTTCTTGCTGCACGACACGTTCGGCTTTCCAATCGACCTCACGCGAGAGCTGGCGGCGGAGCGCGATCTCGAGGTCGATGAAGAAGGTTTCCGAGCGGCGATGGCGGCGCAGAAGGAACGTTCGCGCCACGCGCTGCCGACCGGATGGGTGACCGCGAAGGATCTCCCGAAGACGGAGTTCTCCGGGTACCACGAGCTCACGACGGCGACGACCATCGTGGCGGTGCGGAGGGATGGGAAGCCGGTCGACGTGGCGGTCGAAGGCGACGACGTCGAAGTCTTCCTCGAGCGCACACCTTTTTATGGGGAGTCGGGCGGGCAGATCGGAGACACGGGCAACATCACGACCGAAAGTGGTCGCCTGCGTGTCGAGGACACCCAGAAACCCGCCGACGGTGTGATCGCACATCTCGGCGCCGTGGTCACCGGCGAGCTGAAGGTCGGGCAATCGGCGACCGCAGCAGTGGACGCCGGGCGGAGGCGGCAGATCGCGCGGCATCATTCGGCGACCCACCTGCTGCACAAAGCGCTGCGCGAGACACTTGGGGATCAGGTCGTTCAAAAGGGCTCGTGGGTCGGGCCCGACCACACCACGTTCGACATCCCGCTGAACCGTGCACTCCAGGACGATGAGCTAAAGCGCATCAACGTTCGCGTGATGGAGAAGATTCGTGAGGCTCTGCCCTTCTATGAGAGCCAGAAGCCCTACAAGGAAGCCGTGGCGCAGGGCGCGATGCACCTCTTCGACGAGAAGTACGGAGACGTCGTCCGCGTGGTGTGTTTCGGCGATTGGACGTGCGAGCTCTGCGGCGGCACGCACGTCGCCAACACCGCCGACATCGGACCGGCCGTGATCGTTTCCGAATCCAGCATCGGCTCAGGGGTGCGCCGGATCGACATGGTCGTCGGCGAAGCCGCGGACGAGCTCATCTGGCGCGAGCGCAAGCTGCTGTTAGAGCTGGCCAAGTCGTTCAACACCTCGCCGCCCCAGCTCCCGGAGCGGGTGGAGTCGCTGCGCAGCCAGCTCAAGGAGGCCGAGCGCCGCCTCAAGGTGCTGTCAGACCAGCTGCGCACGGCCAAGGTGAAGGGTGGCAACGGGCTTGCCGTCAAGAGCGGCAAAGTACCGTTCGTGACCGAGACCGTCGAGGCATCCACACCTGACGAGCTGGCGGCTTATGCCGACCGCTACCTCGAGATGGTCAAGTCGGGGGTCGTAACCGTTGTGGCCGGAGACCAGTTTGTGATCAAGGTGTCCAAGGACCTGACGCCTGAATACGATGCTGCCCGCCTGGCGTCGCTTCTCGGCAAGGGCGGCGGCCGGCCGCACCTGGCGCGCGGGACGCTCAAAGGCACCGCGGCCGAGGCGTTCAAACGCATCGAAGAGGCGTTGACATGACCAAGTTCAAGTTCCTGCGCAAGCGCAGCGACTACTACCGCCACTTCACCGTGCTCGACATCGGCACCGACCTCATCAAGGTCCTTGTGGTCAGGCGAGATGGGCTTGACGGCGAGGTCCTGGGCGTCGGCCGCGAGCCCCAGGCCCCCGCGGCGATGTCTGGGGGCGCGATCGCCGACCTGGAATCCGTGATTCAGTCCTGCAACCGCGCCCTCGAAGCGGCCGAGGACATGGCCAAAACGGTTCCCGGCCAGGTCGTGGTCGGGATCGCCGGCGAGCTGATCAAGGGTTTCTCGTCGACGATCGCCTACCCGCGCGAGGACTCGAAGGGACGCGTGCGATCGGGCGAGGTGTCGGCGATGCTGCAGATGGTCCAGCGCCGCGCGCTTCGCGAGGCCCAGCACCTGCTGGAGCTGGAGCGGAGCTACGGACAGCTCGAAGCGCGCCTCGTCCACTCCGCGATCACCAACATCCGGGTCGATGGCTATCCCGTCACCAACCCGGTCGGTTTCACGGGCAAGAACCTGGAGATCACCGTCTTCAACACCTTCGCGCCGATGACCCACATCGACGCCATCGACACCGTCGTGCGCGAGCTCGACCTCGAGCTGGCGGCCGCGGTCGCGCAGCCGTATGCGCTGGCGCGCGCATGCGCAAGCGAGGAGACGTGGGCCGAGGGCGGGATCTTCGTCGACATTGGCGGCGGGACCACGGACGTGGCGCTGGTTCGCGACGGCGGGGTGGAGGGCACGCGAATGTTCAACCTGGGCGGGCGCGCATTCACGCGCCGCCTCGCGCTTGCATTCGGCCTCAGCTATGAGGAGGCCGAAGCACGAAAGCTCCGGCACTCAGAGGGCCTGCTGTCCGCCGAGCAACACCGCCAGGTCTCCGAGCTTCTCGGGGCGGACGCCGAGGTGCTGCTCCAGGGTCTCGCGCTCAGTGTGAAGGAGCTCTCACGCGGCGAACGACTGCCTACCAACATCTATCTATGCGGTGGAGGCAGCTTGCTGCCCGAGCTCACGCTGGAGATGGTCAAGAACCATTGGGCGGGCGGCCTGCCGTTCCCTCGCGAGCCTCACATCCGGCACCTCGTGCCGCCAGACGTCCGCAACCTCACCGACTCCACGGGCCAGCTCTCCAGCCCACAGGACATCGCGCCGATGGGGCTTGCGAATCACGCCTTACGGACCGAAGCGGAGGACCGCGCCCGTATGAATACCGTCATGCGCCGGGTCCTAAGCGGTATAAAGGTATGAATTCCGCCTCGCCAGGAGACTTCTAAACGTCATGGCATCCGATCCCATCTACGTCGAAACCGAGGAAGAGATCCCCGAGATCGTCGAACGCCTGCGCCGTTATCGCGGCGACGACACGATGCTCGTGCTGCCGATGCGCTCGCGCATCGGGCAGAGCCGGTTCAACTTCCAGCTGCTGCGCAACTACGCCGCTCGCATGGGCAAGCGGGTCACCGTCGTCTGCGACGACCCGGCTGTACAGAAGATGGCGGCCGAGAGCGGATTCCCCGTTTTCGGCGCGGTCGGCCCATTCGGAGAGGGGATTGCTTCGGAGCCCGAGGAGCCGCCGCCGCCGCGCCGGTGGTGGCAGCGCCGGATCGTGGCGCCGGTCACTCACGTCGGCGTTTCGGCGCCTACCAAGCTACTCACCAAGAGCGCGACCGAGATCAAGCCAGGCCGGTTCCTTCTGTACATCGCCGCGGGCGCTGTCCTTCTGGTCGGCCTCGCCGGGCTCGCGATCTTCGTCCCGTCGGCTTCGGTGACGCTGGTCGCGCAAGCCCAGCCGTTCGCCCAGCGTGACGTGGAGATTCAGGCTCAGCCAGGCAAGGCGCCGATTCGCGTGCGTGTGACGACGATATCGAGAACCGATTCCCAGGGCTTCAAGACCACCGGCGTCAAGCAGGTGTTGCTCGCGCCCGCAATCGGCCAGGTCACGTACACCAACAGCTGCAGCGGCGGCGGGCACTCCAGCCCTGGGATCCTGCTGTACCGCGGTCAGCGCTTGGTCAATTCCAACCGGGTCGAGTTCGCGCAAACGTCTGGCGACACCTTGGTCAAATGGGGTGCCTCCGTGTCCGGGGTCAATATCGTGGCTGTCGTTGCAGGCTCCGCGGGCAACGTCGGTGGCGACACCATCTCCGGCTCGCAGGCGATCGAAGGCAACCAGTTCCAGTGTTTGACCGTCGGCAACCCGCAGGCGACGGGCGGGGGCACGGATGCGTCTTCGACCCCTCAGATGACCGAGACGGATTTCGACGCCGCTCGCGCACAGCTCGAGCAGGAGCTCCACCAGGGCATCGCCCAACAACTCGCGGCCGGCGTGCAGAACGGCGAGAAGCTGAGCGAGAACATCATCTATAGCGCCCCCAACATCAACACCGACCACCAGCCAAATGACACAGTGGCCACTTTCAGCGCGACGATGACGGTCGTCGGCGAGGGCGACTACTACTTCGACACGGATGTCACGAAGGCCTTCCAGGCCTACCTCGCCCAGCGTGTGCCGAACGACCAGCAGCTGCTCACGGAGAGCGGCACCCAGGTCACATACCGGCTGCTGAGCGCCAGCAAGGGCGGCAACCTGACGTTCGTGGGCAGCGCCACTGCATACATCGCCGCGAAGCTCGACGAGGCGAAGATCCGCTCGCAGATCGTGGGCCGGCCGGTGACGAGCGCCAAGCTCTATCTACAGCAGCTCGGCGTGCAGTCGGTGAACATCAAAGAAGAGCCGATGACCCTGCCGCTCATGCCCGTGCTCTCGAAACGCATCGCGATCCACTATGTCGTGCAATCGGGGGTGCCACCGCCGTCGACCGAGCCTTCTACGACCGCATCCCCGACACCGGCAGCATCTCCGTAGGTTGCGGATTCTGGCGGTAGATCCTGGGTCGAAGCGCGTCGGCCTCGCGCTGAGCGACCCGACCGAGACAATCGCGCAGCCGCTCGCGACCATGCAAGCCGAGCCAGATGAGACCCTGGCGAGCCGGGTGGCCGGCGCCGCCCGCGGCCACCAGGCGGACCGCATCATCGTCGGGCTCCCGCTGCGCCTCGACGGAACCCGCGGGCCGGAAGCCGCGGCCGCGCAGAGGCTGGCCGCTGCAATCCGCCACGAATCGGGCCTACCCGTCGAGATGGTAGACGAGCGCCTGACGACCGCGGCGGCAGACCGCGCCCTCATCGCCGGAGGCGTCAAGCGCGAGCAGAGGCGGCAGGGCATCGACCGGGTGGCGGCTACGATGTTGCTGCAAGGTCATCTCGACCAGCGCCGGAGACAGAAGCCTGGCTGAAGACGAAGAACACTCACAGCGCATCACCCTGATCGACGAGGCCGGTCGCGAGCGGCAGTTCCAGCTCCACGACGCGTTCGATCACGAAGGCGGCGTCTACTACCTCGTCGAGAACGTCGACGACCCGACCCAGGTCCTCCTTCTGCGTGAGGCTGGGGGCGGGCTCGAGACGGTCGAGGGTGAGGAGTTCCAGCGCGTCATCGCCGCGCTGGAGGAAGACGAGGTCGAATGAGGCGGCTGGCGGTCGTCCTGGTCGTCATCGCCGTGCTCGGGTTCGGGACCTCGCGCGGCCTCGACTGGTGGAACTACAACGTGTACACACCGGTGGGCGGAACAAATCAGCAGGTGGTCTTCCACATCGACCCGGGGGAGCTGCCGACCCAGATCAGCGAAGACCTGTTCAACCAGCGGCTGATCCGCGACCGCAACGCCTTCGACCTCTACGTCAGGCTCACCAACGCCGGACCCAAATTCGAAGCGGGCACCTTCCTGCTCAACCGCAACATGAACATGGCGCAGATCATCGACGCGCTCGAGCACGGACATCCGGACCAGCTCCTGGTCACCATCCCGGAAGGCTTCCCGCTCAAGTTTCAAGCCCAGTACGTCGCGAAGTCCGGCCTCGGCACCGCCTCCGACTACCTCACTGCTGCGAACGATCCCGCCCTCGCGGCCTCGCACGACTTTCTGTCGTCGCGACCGTCCACCGCCGATCCGCCGCTCGAAGGGTATTTGTTCCCGGACACCTACTTGATCGACCGATCCGCCGGCGTCAAGGAGCTCATCAAGGCGCAGCTGGCTCAGTTCGGAATCGTGTTCTCGCCCGCGCTGCGTGATCAGATCAAGCAGGCGAGCGCGGCGCGGCCCGCGGAGAGTGTCGAAGCGATGGTGATCCTCGCCTCCATGGTCGAGCGCGAGGCGAACAAAGACTCCGACCGGGGCAACGTCTGCAGCGTCTACTACAACCGGCTGAAGATCGGCATGCCGCTCGGCGTGGACGCCACGCTGCTCTATGCGCTGGGTAGGCTCACTCCCGAGCCGACATACGCGGAGCTGCAGCTCAACACTCCTTACAACACGCGCACTCACGCCGGGCTGCCGCCGGGACCCATCAGCAATCCCGGCAAAGCGGCGCTGCTCGCGTGCATCAACCCGCCACAAACGCAGTACATCTATTACTTCGCGGATCGAAGTGGGGTGACCCACTTCGAGACCAACGAAAACGACTTCGAGCGCGACAAGCAGACGTACGGCGTCAGCGGATCCTGAAAGTCTTTCTTCTTGGCCACGGGATCTCCTACTCCGCCAGCCCGGCGATGCACAACGCCGCGTTTGCGGCGCTTGGCCTCGAGTGGACCTACGAGCTGCTCGACATCCCGCCGGCGGACCTTCGTTCCGCGATCGGTCGCCTGCGCGAGCCGGACGTAGCGGGCGCCAACGTGACGATTCCGCACAAGCTCGCCGTCATGGACCTCATGGACGGCGTCGACCCCGAGGCGCTGCGCGCGCGCGCGGTCAACACGATCGCGAAAGAAGGATCTCGGTTGGTGGGCTCGAACACCGACGTGGCCGCCATCCGAGACGCGCTCGCGGAAGTGGGGGTCGAAGCCAGGGGCGCAAACGTCCTGATCCTCGGCGCGGGGGGGTCCGCACGAGCCGCAGCTGTGGCGCTGGACGGCGCGCACATCACATTCGTGGTCAGGCGCCCACGCGAGGTCGATCTGCCTGGTCACGTGCTCGACTGGGGCGCCGATGAATGGCCGCGCCAGGCGCGTTCCGCCGACCTCCTGTTGAACGCGACCCCGCTCGGGAGGCGCGACGAGATGCCGCTGCGCCCGAACGCCCTGCCCCGTAACGGCGCCGTCATCGACCTCGTCTACGTCCGCGGCGGCACGCCGCTCGTGCGCAAGGCGCGGTCGCTGGGGCTGCGGACAGCCGACGGCTGGGGCGTCCTGCTGGCCCAGGGAGCGCGGTCTTTCGAGACCTGGACCGGAAAAGCCGCCCCGGTCGAGGTCATGCGCCAAACTCTCCCGGAATGAGCTCTGAAACCCTCACCGGCGTGTTGAACCTGACCAACGTGTTGGTGGCGATAGGTTGGGCGGTCGTGGGGGCGGCCGGCGGCTGGCTCGTGCGGTGGGGATCGGTGCGGCTGGCCAGGCTGGAGGAGCTCGAGCCGGGCAGCAAACGGTGGCAGGTCTGGGGGCCGCCCATCGCCTCGGCGCTCGTCTTCGCTGCCTTCGGCTTCGAGCTGGGCTTCGGGTGGCTGCTCGTCCTGCGCAGCATCTTCGCCCTGGTGCTCGTGCAGGTGATCTTCTTCGACTTCGAGCACCGGCTCATCCTCGATCGAATCATCTTCCCGGCCATGGCGCTTGCCGTCGCGGCCAGCGTCTTCAACAATCCGTGGTGGGCAGGACTCGCGACCGGCATCGTGGCCGGTCTTCTGTTCGCCTTCCTCGCCCTGCTGGGCGCGTTGATATTCAAGGCCGAGGCGCTGGGATTCGGAGACGTCAAGTTCGCGGCGTTCATGGGCTTCCTGCTCGGCCCACTGCCGACGATCCAGGCATTGTTCTACGGCGTGGTGCTGGCCGGACTCGCATCCGTCGGCTACATCATCTGGAAGCGGTCGATGAAAGGGACGATTGCGTACGGTCCATACCTGGCCGCGGGCACCCTGATCGTCCTCTACCAAATGCGATAGCGTAGGCGCCGCAATGACGTCCGAGCTCTTACCCGGCGAGAACCTCATCCTCAAGGAACATCAGCACTGGATCGTCCTGGTGAAGGCGCTCCTGATACCGGTGGTCCTGCTCATCATCGCCGCCATCGTCGATCTCACCGTGAAGTCGGGGACCGGCATCCCGCATTTCCGGACCATCGTCACGCTGGTCGCGGTCGGGATCGCGCTCTTGTGGCTGATCGTGGTGTGGATTCGCTGGCAGGCGACGGCGTACACCCTGACCGATCAGCGCATCAAGATCGAAACGGGCGTGTTCGGGCGCTCGTCGAAGATCATCCCCATCGACCGGATCCAGGACTGCACGACGAAGCAGACGTTGTTCGGACGCATCCTCGGGTACGGACGCGTCGAGGTCGACGCCGCGGGCGCGCAGGGGGCGGAGGTTCTCAATCACCTGCCTCACCCGGGAGAGTTTCGCGACCAGGTCTTCATGCAGTCGGAACGGCGTCGCGGCGGCGCTCCGAGCCAGGCGGCGCCCGCGAACCCAAGCGGCGTCTAAGTTTCCTGAAGAGAACACTCGCTCTCACCGGTTTCATGGGCTCGGGAAAGACGGTTGTCGGCGCCCTCGTGGCAGAGCGTTCGCACGCGGTGTTTCACGACCTCGACCTGATGATCGAAGACAGGGCCGGCATGGCGATCTCCGACATATTCGCAACGCGAAGCGAGGCCGCCTTTCGCAAGATGGAATCAGACCTTCTGCCCGTCGCGCTCGAACCCGGAGCGGTCGTCGCGCTTGGAGGTGGGACGCAGGTCGATGACGGCAACTGGAAGCTGATCAGGGAGCGGGCTACAACCGTCTACCTGCAAGCCTCATTCGACGTCATGTGGGTGCGCATCAACGATTACGGAGAGCGGCCGCTTGCGGCGCGGCTGTCCCGTCACAAGCTCGAGGAGCTTCTAGAGGAACGCCGGCCGCGCTACGAGGAGGCCGACCACACGGTCGACGCCAACCGGCCGCTGGATGCTGTGGCCACGGAGGTGTTGCGCCTATGGTCCGCCTGATAGTTGACGCGGCGCGAGGCAGCTATCCGGTGATCATCGGCACCGACGTCCACCGCGAGCTGCGCAACATCGTCCGCCGGCTGGACCCGTCGTCGGCGGTGATCGTCACCGACTCCAACGTCCGCCCTTGGGCGCAAAGGGTCGCCAAGGCCATCAAGCCGTCGGGCGTCAAGCCTGTGGTCCATGTCGTACCGGCAACCGAACGCTCGAAATCGATGACCGAGCTTCGCGACGTGCTCGCGTTCTTCGAGAGGCAAAACCTGGACCGCGCCGGGCTGGTCATCGCGGTGGGTGGCGGCACGGTCGGCGATCTGGCCGGGTTCGCGGCCTCGATCTGGCTGCGCGGCGTCCGATTGGTCGCCATCCCGACGACGCTGCTGGCGATGGTCGACTCGAGCATCGGCGGCAAAACGGGCGTGAACGGGACGCGATCGAAGAACGCCATCGGGACGTTCTGGCCGCCGTCGGCAGTGGTGGCCGACATGGCCTGCCTGGAAACTCTGCCCCCGGTGAACTACCGAGACGCCTTCGCCGAGGTTGTAAAGTACGGCGTCGCCATGGATCGCGGCATCTTCGAGCTCTTGCAAAAGGAAAGCCCGCGTCTTCTCGAAGGCGATCGCCGGATCCTGGAGAGGGTCGTCTTTCGCTGCGTCACGGCCAAAGCTCTGGTGGTGGCGAGGGACGAGAGGGAGCGGGGCCCGCGAGCGATCCT
>VBFD01000069.1:0-9710 GCA_005883585.1 Chloroflexota bacterium | reverse complement strand
TTACAACGTTTGCAAGCCGGTCGAGTTACTCCCGGTACGCAGACCTCCAGAAGCGCCGGGGGTGCTGCGAGGCCGGCTACTCGTCCTCCTCGTGGACCGGGCTCGCCTCGGACCCGGTCAGTGCCGGCGCCGGCCGGAAGCTGCCGGCGAGCATCGCGATCCCGATCGCGCCCGCCAGCGGGATCAGCATCGCGACGCGCAGGCTGAAGCGGTCGGCCACGTTGCCGATGAGCGCGGGGCCGACGATCGAGCCCGCGTAGCCGGACGTCATGACCACGGTCAGCGCCGTACCGCTGGCTCCGAGGTTGGCACCGGCGGCAAACGCGAGTGGAAGGATGACGGCCGTCCCGACGCCGACCAGGGCAAACCCGGTCGCGGCGCCGGCCAGCGCCGGGTAGGCGATCGCCAGAGCCAGCCCGCATGCCGCGACCACCGCGCCCAACCGCGCGACCACGACTGGGCTCGTGCGTGCGGTCAGGAGGTCGGCGCGAAACCGCGTCAGCATCGCGGCGAGCGAGAAGGCTGCATATCCAGCGGCCGCGATCCCGGCGTTGACGTGGCTCAGGTCGCGCAGGTAGAGCGTGCTCCAGTCGGCGCTGCCGCCCTCCACAATGAATCCGCTGAAGGCCACGGCGGCGACCGCGACCACGGCGCCGCCCAGCCACAACCGCCGCGCGCCTGCCGGCGCCGTACCAGCGGCGCCCGAACGTGTATCCGGCAGCTCGCGAAGGAACCACGCCGTTGCTGCGGCCACGATCACCGCGGTGGCGGCGAACTGCGTCAGGGGCGCGATGCTGAAGTACGCTGCCAGGCCCGCGACGACCGAGCCGATGATCGCGCCGAGGCTCCAGAAGGCGTGGAAGCCGTTGATCAACGGCCTCCCAGCAAGGCGCTCGAGCTCCGCCCCCTGCGCGTTCTCGAGCACGTCGAGGAGGCCGGAGCAGACGCCGATCAGCAAGAACCCGCCGATCAGCTCAGCCAGATTGCCGGCCAGGCCCGGCGTGACCAGCGCGACGCAAAGGGCGGGCGTGCCGGCGCGGACGAAAGACCTGGCGCCGCGAGCCAGGACGAATCGCGCCGCCGTCGCGCCGGCGACCGCACCGACGGCGAAGAAGAGGAGCGCATACCCGACCTGAGCGTCCGTCATGTGCAGGTGGTCTCTGAGCGCCGGAAGCCTCGGCACGACGCTGCCACCCACGATCCCGAAGGCGAGGAAGGCGACCGACACGGCACTCCGCTGCCGCCCGATCAAGCGATCGGTGTCAGCTCGAAGGTGGCCTTCTCACCCTCGGTCAGTGGCTCGTCCGGTTTCGATGGCTTGATGCATGAACCGAACTTCCTGCGGCAGAGCTGCGAGACGCCGCGGAATTCTGTTTGTTGGCGGAAGCGACTAACGTCCATTCAATTGGGCAGGCTAACCTTTCGGAGAACGGTTCATCTTTCCGCGATCACGACGATGCTGATCGGCCGCCCCAAGACCGTCACCTGGTTCGCGTTACGGAAACTACGGCCCAGGACGCAACGTGGAGCACCCGATCGGGCATGTAGCGGCCACGACCATTTGATTCGTATCGGCTTAAGTCGGCGCAGGTGTGCGGAGGATCGGCTGGTACACCGCAAGGATGTTGCCTGAGCCTTCCCAGGTTCGGGTAGACAGCAGCTTTAGCGAGACCGGCGGGCGGCCCGTGAACAGCGGAATCCCCTCGCCTCCGATCAACGGAAAGATGGTCAGGTGCAACTCGTCCACCAGGCCATGGACGAGAAGGTCGTTCCACAGCTGTCGGCTCAACTGCACCAGAATGTCGCGCCCGGGCCGCGCCTTGAGCGCGGCCACCTCCGCGTAGAGGTCCGCGCCGCGCACGACGCGGGTTGTGTCTTCCAAGGGTGCCAGATCCTCCCGGGTGATGGTGTTGGAGACGACGAACTTCTCTGTCGTGCGGAAGAGCGCTGCGAACTCGCGCCGGATCGCGGTACCACCGGGGATGTCCGGATAGGACATCCAGTAGGCCCTGTTGGCCATGAACGACGTACGCCCACTGAGGATCAGCGTATCGGCGCCGCGCAGCAGCTCGGTGTTGTATTCGTCGAACGCCTCGTTCGCGCCGTAGTCCTCGTGGAAGTAGTCGAAAAATCGGTCGAATGTCTTGTTGGTCGACTCGTAGTAACCGTCAAGCGTTTGGAAGTTGGAGACAAGCAGCTTCCGCATGTAGGCAATGCTAGTTGGTGGCTACGTTTAGATGGAGATACGTTTCGCTTCGAATGTAGTCTGGTTCGCGTTACGGAAACTACGGCCCGCCACTTGGCTCGTCATTTCGCTGCCGCGGTTGCTGTTTCGTCTACTTGAAACGGCCTAATTGCTCGTGCGTCGAACGGATACCCGGTATCGGGTCGGCATGTCTGTGAACTTCCTTCCATTCGCCGTCCTGGCGTCGAAAGATCAGCGTGACCCGAAGCGCGATTGGGGAGGGTGGGTCACCACCAACCGATGCTCTCGAGTGCTCAGCGCCGACGACGTAAGCCAGATCGCCGATAACGCTGGCAGCGGTGACGTCCAGCTCGTACAAATCACCGTTCGAGAAGTTCGACGCCAACCAGTCGAACAGGCTCTCAACTTCAGGCCAGCCGTTCACAGTCTTCGCCGCGCCGAGTATGGTGACCGGATCCTTGTGGGACCACAGCATCTTTCGGGGTCCGGAGTCCCCGTTGAGAAGTGCGAGTTCAGCCTGGCGTTGTCGTGGCAGGACCGCTGCTAAGAACTCATCAACTTCGCCCATGGCCGTTTTACCTCGTTTCATGCATCCCGATGCGATCTGGTCGTGCGCGAGGGGATGGTAGCCCCTGCCGCGCATGGGACGCCGGTAATCCGCAAGATGGCAGTCGCGCTTCAGGAGCCAGGTTTCACTCTGTCTTAATCAGTTGATCGTTCCAAAATGGTCAGAGCGCTCCATCGAGCGGTACTTGTTAACGGCAGGTGTCCGAGATCTATATCGGCCGGCTCGCGTCTTCACAGGTCAGTAAAACGTTCGCGTTACGGAAGCTACAGCCAACCCAGCGTTCGCCAACGCTGTGCTTTAGCAGGGGAGCCTATTCTCAAGGCAGAGGTAGAGGTGAAGGATGTCGTCGACTGGTTGATGGACTCGGACCCGGCGATCCGCTGGCAAGTCATGGGCGACCTGGTAGATACACCTGAGGACAATCTCGCAGCGGAGCGTGCCCGAGTCGCTACCGAGGGCTGGGGGGCACGGTTGCTGGCCCTGCAGAGGCAGGATGGCCATTGGGACAAAACCACTCCCGCCAGACTGACCTCGGCTGAGGCCATCAGTTGGTGGGAGTCCCTGCCACCCGAGAGGCAGGGCACGCTCTTTCCGGAATGGACCTCCACCGCATGGAGCCTGATGTTGTTGCGGACATACGGACTCGATCCCGCCGGAGCACAAGCGCAGCAGGCTGTCCGCCGGGTCCGCGAACACGTTGCGTGGGAGCACGATGGCGAGCCCTTCTTTGCGGGCGAGGTGGAGCCTTGCATCAACGGCAAGGTCGTCGCCCTGGGAACCTACTTCGGCGAAGCCGTCCACGGCATTGTCGATCGGCTCCTTGGTGAGCAGATGAGTGACGGCGGGTGGAACTGCGAGCAGGAGAACGGTTCCACTCGTGGGTCCTTCCACTCGACAATCGACGTGCTTGATGGCCTACTCGAGTACGAACGAACAACGGGCGGCTCACCCGCGGTGAGCGCCGCCCGCCTCCGCGGTCAGGAATACCTGGTCGAACGGCGGATGATGCGCAGGCTGTCGACGGGCGATGTTATCGACCCAGCGTTCACGCAGTTCTCCTACCCGACCTACTGGCACTACGACGTGTTGCGAGGTCTCGACTACATGCGCGCCGCCGGCGCCGCTAGGGACGAGCGGATGGCCGAGGCGATCGACCTGGTCGAGTCCAAGCGCGATGCGGAAGGCCGCTGGCCCCTCGAGAATCCCCATCCCGGCCGGATGCACTTCACGATGGATGACGGCGAGGGCAGACCGAGCCGGTGGAACACCCTTCGGGCAATGCGTGTGCTCAGGTGGTACAAGCAGACTCCCCTACAGTGATCTCGGCGTGAGGGGTGGTCATGTATGAGCATTGATTTCGTCCTGATCTCGCTAGTGGTCGTCGTTTCGCCCGGAATCGGAGTCCTCTATACGGTGTCGACTGCCATGTCGCGTGGATCGCGTGCGAGTCTGGTCGCCGCCTTCGGGTGCACGTTGGGCATTGTTCCGCACATGCTGGCCGCAATCGCCGGCCTCGCAGCATTGCTGAACGCGAGCGCAGTCGTCTTTCAGACGGTGAAGTACCTTGGCGTGGCCTATCTCCTTTACCTGGCCTGGAGCACGGTCAGGGAGAAAGGAGCCCTCGCGGTGCCGAATAGTGTGGGAAGCGGCTCGGCCGGCCGGGTCATTCTCAGAGCGGTCCTGATCAACCTCCTCAACCCCAAGCTCTCGCTCTTCTTCTTTGCGTTTCTGCCCCAGTTTGTGAGCGTCCAAGAGCCGCATCCGCTGCCACACATGCTTTTGCTCAGCGCCGTCTTCATGCTCCTGACGTTTGTGGTCTTCGTGGGGTATGGACTGCTGGCAGCCCTTTTCCGCGAGAAGGTGATCTCGCGCCCTCGCATCGTGACCTGGATGCGTCGGAGTTTTGCCGGAGCGTTCGTCGTATTGGCCGCCAAATTGGCACTCGTGGAGCGCTGAAGCTCCGGCCGGCACCGCCCGGCTGATGCAGCTACTACACGAAAACCGCCATTAGAGGGATGAATCGCGCGGGCGGAGTGCTTAAATTTCGCGCGTCAGATGGGCTGGTGGATGGCATTGGACGGCAGGCGGCGGACCTTCGTCGTATTGACGGCGGCGGTCGTACTCGTTTCGATCGCTTACGCGCTGAACATCCGGTTCGTCCTCGCCGGGCAGCAAGCCGTTACGGCGATCGACGACATCGGCGAGGCGGTGGCTGCGGCGGTGGCTTCGGCCGCGTGCGTTTGGGCTGCGAGACGGGCATCCGGAAGGGACAGGCTCGGCTGGGCGCTGATGGCCATCTCCACCGGCCTCTGGGCCGCCGGCGAAGTGGTTTGGTCGATCTATGAAGTCGGGCTTCGGGTACCGGTGCCGTCCCCGTCGCTTGCAGACGTTGGCTTCCTGTTGGCGGTGCCGTTCGCGGTCGCAGGCATCCGCGCTTTCTGGAGTGACGCCGCCCTAGGCACGTCTTCGCGCTGGCGCGTCTGGTTCGACGGTGTGATCGTCGCCATAGCTCTGACTTCGACGGCGTGGGGTTTCGGGCTGCGAACGGTTTATGGGGCCGACGGGCCGTGGGCGGCCAAAGCGCTCAACCTCGCATACCCACTCTCGGACATCGTCGTCGGCACGGTCCTGATCCTCGCCATCCGCCGAGCGACGGGACAACAAAAGGGCCGGATGGCTTTCCTCCTCGCCGGTGTTGCTGCGTACTCTCTCGCCGACAGCGCGTTCTCTTACCTGTCGGCCCAGGGCGCGATTGCGTCGGTCGGCAACATCCTGGACACGGGATGGTTTGCCGGCTTCCTGTTGATCGCCCTCGCCGCGACCTATCCGTCAGCGCCGGCGAAGGTCGCCGTGAAGCAAGCTCAGCTCGATCTCTGGCAGCTCGCCCTCCCCTGGATGACCTTGCTCCTGGCCTCGGCGGGCGACGTGTATTCGGCGCTGTCCGGACACGAGCTCGATCTGTTCATGTCGTCGCTGACGGCAATCCTCGCCATTCTCCTGACGGTGAACATGATCATCGAGCGAAGGGAATTCCTCGAGATGCTGTCTGAAATCGAGTCGTCTCGATTCACGCTCAACAAAGAGATCAAGACGGGGTTGGACGCGATCCAGGATTTCAGCAAGCAGCTCAAGGATGTCGAGCAGAGTGAGCTCGACGATGTGAAGCGCATCGCCGCAGACATCAGTCGCACCGCCGAGAGGCTCGATCGCGCTGTCGAGGGGCTACTGTCCACCGACGACGAGGACGGAGCCAGCGTCGGCCTGGCCGCCCACGTTCCTCTGGGGTTGAATGCAGCGTCGTGGCGGCCGGCCACACCTACTGAGCTCAGCCCAAGGCCTTAGCGCTAGTTCTCGTCGAGGCTTGCTCCACCGGCGACCAACTCGACGCCATTGGTCGTTATCACGGCGATGGTGCCCAAGCTCATGGCGGTCGCAGGGCTGGCACTCTGGACGTTCGCCATCCCGGTGGTGACCGGGCCGCCGGGTGCCCCTGGCGTGCCGGTGGCGATCGCCGGGGAGGCGTCCGCCTCCGTGTACTGGAGCGCACCGAGCGGTGCCGTCTCGAACTACACCGTGACCGCGTCGCCCGGCGGGGCGAGCGCGACGGTAGGCGGCACCAGTCTCTCGGCTGTCGTGGGCGGCCTGAGTGACGGGACGTCGTACACCTTCACCGTGACCGCCAGCAACGGCTCCGGACCGGGTCCGGCCTCGGCCGCTTCAAACGCCGTGGTCGCCGGCCGAGGCGCATATCAGGGGCTGCTTCCGGCGCGGATTCTCGACACGCGTCTCACCGCTGGAACGCTGGGAGCCGGTTCCAGTGTCAACGTCCAGGTTCTGGGGCAAGGGGGCGTGCCGGCGAGCGGCGTCAGCGCGGTGATGCTCAACGTAACCGTGACCGACACAACGGCGCCAAGCTTCTTGATCGTCTGGCCGGCCGGGCTACCCCAGCCGCTGGCCTCCAACCTGAACTGGACGGCGGGCAAGACGGTGCCCAACCTGGTCGAGGTGGCGGTCGGCGCGGGTGGTCAGATCAGTCTCTACAACGGATTTGGCATGGTCGACGTGGTCATCGACATGGAGGGCTACGTCGCGGTCCCAACCGCCTTGCCACCGGCCGCCGGACTCTACAACCCGGTGGTGCCCAATCGCGTTCTCGACACACGCCTAGGCACTGGCGCGCCGGCTGCGCCGGTCTGCGCCGGCCAGACGATCTCGGTGCAGATCGCCGGCACACCAGGCGTTCCAAGCAGCGGATTGGCCGCGGTGGTTTTGAACGTGACGGTGACGCGCACCGTGGTAGCTCCAAGCTCGCTCACCGTGTACCCGACTGGATCAACGCGACCGGTTACGTCCAACCTCAATTTCGTCCCTGGGCAAACAATCGCCAACGGAGTGGTCGTCAAGCTGGGAACGGGCGGCCAGGTCAACTTCTACGACGCCGCCGGTCATACGGACATAGTGGCCGATGTGAGCGGATGGATTACCGACGGGACCACCTCTGTCGGCGGCAGCCGCTACGTGGGGTTGAGTCCGACCCGCATCCTGGACACACGCACCACGCAGAGGGTGGGGGCTGGAACGACACATGTGCTGTCCGTGGCCGGGAATGGAGGAGTGCCGGCCATGGGTTCGACCGTTCCACCAACCGCGGTCGTGCTGAATATCACGGTGACCGACACGACTGCGCCGAGCTTCCTGACCTTGTGGCCGGATGGCACGGCCCAGCCGCTCGCCTCGGACCTCAATTGGGTCGCTGGTGACACATTGCCAAACCTGATTGTGGTCAAGCTGGGGGCCGACGGCTCGATCGATTTCTACAACGGTTTCGGCATGACCGACGTGATCGTGGACGTTGTCGGCTGGTACGGATAGCGATACGGAGAGCGGCGTTCCGGCTACCCACTGACGATCCGCGCGATGTGCTTCACATGGGTTCGTTCGTGATTGGCGAGCCACCGCGCGTACTCCAGCACAGAGCGTTCGCGTGGCCTTCCGGCGCCGGTAACCGTAGCCGTACGTGACCACGCTGCCTTTGGCAGTGGTCGCAAGAACGCCAACAGCTCGTCACGCTGCTTCCTAAAGGCGCGGAAAGATGGCGCGAATTCGAGCTCGGGGTAGTTCGTGCTTTTGATCCAGGTCGTGGGATTCATCGCCCGGATCGTCGGATGGTCTTCCGCGATGATCATTGCGATGTACATGCCCCACATGTCAGCGCATGAACGCAAATGGGCCATGACATCGTTGACCGACCACTCGCCCCGGCTTGGAGGGCCATGCAAACGAGATCGCGGCAGACCCGCGGTAAGTGCGGCAATGGCCTCTGGCTGCTCTTTGAGCCGGGTCAGGAGTTGGTCGATTGTGAGCGGCTGGTCGTACACGGCAAGGCTCAGCGAGACCGCGAGGCTGACCAGTTTTCGCGCAGCTTCTTGCTGGCGACATAGCGGATGGAGCGGCCGCCGCCCTCCTGGTCGAGCCAACCGTCGCGTCGGAGTCGCTGCAGGTCCTGGGTTGCGGTGGGGCCGGCGATCTCTGCCTCGCGCCGGAAGTCGGCGTTGATGACCGGCAACCCGAGCAATGCCTGGTCCAGCGCAATGACCAGGCGCTCGGGATACCGCTGCTCGCGAGCGAGCTCTTCAGAGAAATCGTGCCGGGCGTGCGCGATCTCCAACCAATGGCGCCGCTCCGTGGCCTCGAACACGTGCGCCTCGATGCAGAACTCGACCCAGGCTGAAGCATCACGCCCGGGATCGAAAGCCAAACCCTGGACCTTCTCCAGGACCGTGTAGTACTCGCGCGTGTGCCGCCCGAGGTATGGCTCGATGGACACCATCTCCGGGCGAAGCAGCCCCTCTTTCGCCAGCACCAGTGATTGGACGACCCGCGCCAGCCGGCCGTTGCCGTCTCGAAAGGGATGGATCGACACCAGGTTGAGGTGAGCCATCGCGGCGCGAACCACCGGGTGCCGCGTCAGGTCGCCAGAACCCAACCACTTGGCGACTTCGTTGACTAGCGAGTGGACTTCGCCGGCGGCGGGCGGCCGGTAAGGATCTCGCCCGAGGCCGCGCGTGACGATCACAGCTCCATCCCGTAATCGCCCCGGGCCGGCTTGTGGTTGAGGATGGCAGACGAGGAAGTGCAAGTCGAGGATGGTCTGGGCGGACCATTGAAAGCGCCGGTCGTCCGCCAGCACATTGACCCGGTCCATCGCCTGGGCATATGCGGAAATGATTCGCTGCGTCTCCTCGGGAGTTCCTGACGGATGCCGTCCGGCAAGGATTTCGACGGTATCCTCGAGGCTTGCCCCGTAGCCCTCGATCGACGTCGAACCGACCGTGGCCTCCGCTGCCGCGAGCCGGCGGAGCGCTCCCGTCCACGGCTGTGCTGAGTCGCCCAGGTTCTGCGCGAGGTAGCGACGAAGCACGTCGAGCTCGTCCAGGCGGCGCATGAGGCCGGGCGATTTGGGCGGCGTGGCGAAGATCGGCATTGGGAAAGTATAGGCGAATAATAGATTATTCGCTTATTCACATAGGAGGAAGTGGATGCAATTCGACCGCTACACGATCTCGCTGCTGTTGCTTCGGCCCGACGCCCCGAGCTTGACCGACGAGCAAGAGGCCGAACTTCAGGACGCACACATGGCGCATCTCTCCGATCTGCACGATGCCGGCCATTTGCTGGCCGCCGGCCCGGTTCTGGGAGCGGCCGATCGCGAGCTCCGCGGTTTCTCCATCCTGAAGGTCGATCCAGAACGTGCGCGTGAGCTCAAGGAGCAGGACCCTGCTGTGCGCGCCGGTAGATACCGGATCGAGGTCTACCCGTGGGTGCTGCCGGGTGGGTTGATGAGCTTCTCCGCCGGGCGCCTTCCGCGGTCGGTGGCTGAGGCACAAGCAGACTGACGCCGCGCAATCCGCGTCCCTAGGGGCGGATCAATCGGTC
>VBFD01000162.1:0-3049 GCA_005883585.1 Chloroflexota bacterium | reverse complement strand
CGGCCTCGCTTTGGGAGGGCGGCCAACGGACACCGGCGGACGATCACCTGGCACGAGGCGGACATGCATCGCGATCGAGACGGGACCTGCTGCTGCCCGTGCTGCACGCGCTCCAGGACGAGATCGGCTGGATCAGCCGCGGGGGTCTCGAGTACGCATGCCGCCGGCTTGACGTGCCGCCCGCCGACGCATACGGGGTCGCGACCTTTTACGACCGCTTTACGCTCGACGAGCAGCCGCCGCTCACGGTCACCGTCTGCGACGACATCGTCTGCAAATGCAACGGTGCCGACGACTTGCTTCGCGAGCTCGGCGATGCGGCGGTGCGCCGAAGCCCCTGCCTCGGACTGTGCGATCGCGCGCCGGCGGCGCGGATGGAGAGACCCGGCCGGGCGCACGCGGAAGGCCGGCTCGCACCCGCATCGATCGATGCCATCACGGATTTGCTCGGGGGTGGGAAGTGGCCGGACGATGCGGCCGCACCAGTGATCGGCGGGACTCCGAAGCTACTGCGACGCGTCGGTGTCGTCGATCCGGAAAGCCTGGAGAGCTACCGCGCCGCAGGCGGCTATACCGCGCTGCGCAAGGCCATGGAGATGGGACCGGAGGCGGTGATCCGCGAGGTCACCGAGGCGAAGCTGCTGGGCCGGGGTGGCGCTGCCTTCCCGGCCGGGCGCAAGTGGGATTCCGTCGCCCGCGCGCCGGTGCATCCGCACTACCTGGTGTGCAACGCCGACGAGTCCGAGCCAGGCACGTTCAAAGACCGGGTGCTGATGGAGAACGATCCGTTCGCCGTGGTCGAGGCGATGGCGATAGCTGCTTATGCGACCGGTTGTGAAAAGGGATTCGTCTACGTTCGAACTGAGTATCCGCTGGCCCGGAGGCGCATCGAAAATGCGATCTCGCTGTCACGTGGTCTGTTCGGGGTCGAGCTCGAGGTGCGGCGCGGTGCCGGCGCCTACATCTGCGGTGAGGAGACCGCGCTCTTCAACTCGATCGAGGGGAAGAGGGGAGAGCCGCGGAACAAGCCGCCATTCCCGGTCCAGTCAGGCCTGTTCGGGAAGCCGACGCTGGAGAACAACGTGGAGACGTTGGTCAACGTCCTCGACATCCTCGTCGACGGCGGTGCCGCTTTTGCCGCCACCGGCACTGCAGAGTCGACCGGTACGCGCCTGTTCTGCCTTTCCGGACACGTGCGCCGGCCTGGCGTCTACGAGGTGCCCATGGGGACGCCTCTGCGCGCCCTCATCGAGCTCGGGGGCGGATTGCGCGAGGGCAGGACCTTGAGCGCAATCCTGCTGGGAGGCGCAGCCGGCTCGTTCGTGACCGGGGGCCAGATCGACGTGCCGCTCAGCTTCGAGGGCACGCGAGCGATCGGCGCGACTTTGGGCTCAGGCGCCGTGATGGTGCTCGACGACACCGCCGACATCGAAGGGATCCTGCTGCGAATCGCTCGCTTCTTCCGTCACGAGTCGTGTGGACAATGCGTTCCCTGCCGCGTGGGAACCAAGCGGCAGGAGGAGATCCTTCACCGGTTGCTGATCGATCGGAAGACCTCGAATCGCGACGCCGACGTCGCGCTGTTGGCGGATATCGCACAAGCCATGCGCGACGCGTCGATTTGCGGGTTGGGGCAGACCGCGGCCAGCGCGATCCAGTCGGCTGTGATCCAGCTGAAGGTGCTGAATGGCTAGCCCTGTTTTCATCGGCCAGCCGCGTCGAATGGTCCCGGTGAGCATCGATGGTCATGACCTGCAGGTGATGGAGGGGATGACGATCCTCGACGCCTGCCGGCAGCTGCGGATCGACACGCCCACCCTGTGCAATCTCGAGACGCTGACTCCGGTCAACGTGTGTCGCGTTTGCGTCGTCGAGGTGGAGGGCTCACGAGTCCTGGTTCCTTCGTGCTCTCGCAAAGTCGAGGCCGGCATGAAGATCCATACCGACTCCGAGCGCGTGCAGCACAGCCGCCGGCTCGTACTGGAGCTGCTCGCGTCGTCGGTCGACATGTCGCTTTGCGCGCCCGAGGTCCATGGATGGATGTCGCGATATGGTGCGCAGCCACAGCGCTTCGGACCGGCGGCGGCAACGGTAGCGCAGCCGGTCAAGGTGGACAACGACCTCTACGTGCGTGATTACTCGCGCTGCATCCTCTGCTACAAGTGCGTCGAGGCCTGCGGTGTCGACGCGCAGAACACTTTCGCAATAGGCGTCGCCGGCCGGGGCTTCGATGCGCACATATCGACGGAGTTCACCGTCGAGCTTCCCGAGTCGGCCTGCGTCTACTGTGGCAACTGCATCGGCGTCTGTCCGACCGGGGCGTTGATGTTCAAGAGCGAGTACGACATGCGGCAGGCGGGCACCTGGGACGAGCAGAAGCAGAAGGTCACCCAGACCGTGTGCCCTTACTGCGGTGTCGGCTGCATGCTCGAGCTGCACGTCCAGGAAAACACCATCGTGAAGGTCACGTCACCGCTCGACCACAGCGTGACGTCGGGCCATCTGTGTGTGAAGGGGCGGTTCGGGTTCCAGTTCGTGCAGCGTCGGGGTCGCGATTAGCCCAAGGCGGCCGAAGGCTGGAGGACGATCGTCAGCGAGATGTGGTCCTGCAGCACCGGCAGCCACGGAACTGCCGGCTTGACCGTGATATCCACGGTGGTGCCTGGCGCCAGGAGCTCGAGCTTGTGTCGCGCCGTGTCGACGCGCATGCCCTTGATACGAGCCTTGAGCTCTTCGGAGGTGACGTTGGGCACGATGACCCCGACCGCGGAACCCTTGATGGTGACGTCGCCGTTGGCGTTGGGCTTGTCCGCCTGGTAGCTCGTCTGGATCGGATCCGCGGTGAGCTGGTATCCCTTGGGCACCTTCTGGTTGAGTGCTGCCCGCATGAGCGCGTCCGCTTCGGACAGTGAGAACGCGGTCGCGCCCAACGATCCCGTCATCGTCATCGTGAACGTGGCCGCCGCATCGCCGACCTTGTGGTCGCTGGTGACATTGAGAGTCGGCTGTCCGTCCGCCAGGTAGCCGAGACCCTCGGCCTGGGCCTTGA
>VBFD01000025.1:0-9800 GCA_005883585.1 Chloroflexota bacterium | reverse complement strand
ACCGGTAGATGGACTGGTCGTCGTCGCCGACGACGACCACGTTGCGGTGCTCCTGAGCGAGCTGGTTGACGAGGACGTACTGCGCCCGGTTGGTGTCCTGGTACTCGTCCACCAGGACGTGGCGGAACCGGTCGCGCCACTTGGCGAGGGCCTCCTCGTCGGTGTTGAACAGCTCGACCAGCTTCATGATCAGGTCGTCGAAGTCGAGCCCGCCCGAACGGCGGAGCACGTCCTGATACCCCTCGTAGACGCGACGCACGATCTCGTCGTGATAGCTGCGGTTGGGGTAGCTGGCGGGATCTTTGAGCTCGTTTTTCGCCTGGGAGATCGCGTTGCTCAAAGCCGGGATCGGGTAGCGCTTGGGGTCGAGCTTGAGGTCGTCGAGGACCCGCCTCAGCGCGGCGCGCGTGTCGTCTTCGTCGAAGATGACGAAGCTCGGCACGACGCCGATTCGCGCCGCTTCGCGCCTCAGGACCTTCACCGCGGTGGAGTGGAATGTGCCCACCCACATCTTGTCCGCGCCCTCTCCGACGAGAGTCGCCACGCGGCTGCGCATCTCGCGGGCGGCCTTGTTGGTGAAGGTCACGGCCAGCAGGCGGTCGGGCCACACCCTTCGCGTCGCGATCAAATAGGCGATCCGCGCCGTGAGCACGCGCGTCTTGCCGCTGCCCGCGCCGGCAAAGATAAGAAGAGGACCTTCCCCGTGCGTGACAGCCTCCTGCTGAGGTGGATTTAGGCGTGCAAGCAAAGCTTCGACGTCGGGTGTCTTCGGTTCGTCTGAGGGTTCGGCTGACGTCATCGGGAAGTCGAGTTTACCGGGCCGGTTTTGACCAACTCGTTCGTTACACTGCTCGTGCCCTTGGCCCGCGAAGTCGATTTCGGCATACGCGACCACCTGCTCTACGAGCTCGCGCGGGACCTCAGCTCGTCCCTCGAGCTGGATATCGTCCTGCGCAAAGTCATGGACCGCGTGATCACGCTTATGAAGGCATCGCGCGGGTTCATCGTGCTGGTCGACCCTCTCACCGGGACGATGTCCGTGCCTATGTCCGGCGGCGATGCCGACCTCGAAAAGTCGCGTCAGTTTCTCGGCTCGCGGACCGTCATCGAGCAGGTGGTGAGGACCGGGCAGGCGGTGGTCTCCACCGACGCCACCCTGGACGACCGTTTCAAGGGTCAGCAGTCGGTGATCCTGCAAAACCTGCGGTCGATCATCGCCGTCCCGCTGGTCACCAAGGGCAAGGTGATCGGCGCGGTTTACGTCGACAACCCGTTCCGGGCGGCGATCTTCGAAGAGAAGGACAAGGAGTTTCTGCAGGCCATCTCAGACCTCGCTGCGATCGCCATCGACAACGCTCGGCAGTACGAGCGCTCGGAGCTGTTGCGCGAGCTGTTCGAGCTCCACGTCAACAAGCAGGTCACCGACTACGTGCTCGCGCGCTCGGACCGCTATACGCAGTTCCTGCCTGGCGAGCGCCACCAGGTCACGATGCTCAACTCCGACATCGCGGGCTTCTCGGCGCTGTCGCAGCTGATGGCTGCGGAGGAGCTGGTCGACTTTCTCAACGACTACTTCAGCCGGATGATCGAGGTCGTCCTCGAGCACGGCGGCAACATCGACAAGTTCCAGGGCGACGGCATGCTGGTCGTCTTCGGCGCCCCGAACCCGATGGAGGACCACGCCCACCAGGCGCTGAAGGCAGCGCGGGGGATGGTCAGAGAGATCGACCGGCTCAACCGCGAGCTGGTCGCGGACGGGAAGCCGGCCATATCGGTCGGGATGGGGTTGGACACCGGCGACGTGGTCGCGGGCCACGTCGGCTCAAAGCGCAGGCTCGAGTTCACCCTGATCGGCGTCCCGGTCAACAACAGCGCGTACCTGTCCAAGGTCCGGCCGGCAAAGGTGCTGATGTCGGAGACGACGCGGGGTCTGCTGCCGGACGGTTTCGAGGTGTCGGACTACGAGCCGATGCTGCTCAAGGGCGCCAACCAGCCGCAGCCGATCTACAAGCTCGAAATCACGGTCGACGCGGAGGACTAAGCACCCGCACGTTTTGCCCCAAACGCGCGGAATTAGTGAATAGATAGCGCTCCGTTTGCGCAAAACGTGCGGAATCGGGCGCTCAGCCTTGGCAGACCCAGCGGCCCGGGCCGTAGCGGTTGTACAGCCACGCGGCCGCGTTGGCGTTGGCAACCGGGTCGAATGGCGACTGGGAGGCCCACGGCGTCCCCGACCAGGTGCTGGGCAGGAACTGGAACAGCCCTGAAGCCCCACTGTCGGTGTTGACCGAGTTCGGGTGGTAGCGCGATTCGCAGTAGGAGACGTTGATCGCCCACTGCACCGCACGTGCCCCCAGCGGGCTGAATGCGTCGTAGATGATCTTGGCGATGTACGGCGGCGGGGGCGGATGGTTGTTCAGCGCGGATTGCGCGTCGGCGATGGCCTGCGCCTCAGCGAGCGCCGCCTGCTCCGCCGCGTACTGGGCGAGGCCCTGCGACAACTCCGACGACCACTGCTGCACCTGGGCATCCTGGGCGGCCTTGATTCGCGTCGCCTTGATGCCGCTAAGCGTCGACGTTCGGTCGAATGAGCGTAGCTGCGTCACGGCCGCGGTAGACGAGGACGCCGGCGGTGGATCGAGATGCGGGAGTATCACAGCCGCCAGGACCACGGTCCACACCACCACCGCCCGCAGAAGCGGTACCAACCCCTTGACGCTCCTCTCCTTGAAGTCGCCCTACCCCTGGGGCGCTGTTCAGGCCTGAGCGTGGAGCGAAGACGTCTGGTGGGACGGCTCAGGAACCGGGAAAGGCGTTACCTTAGCATCTCGGCGGCAACTTTGAGTAGCCTTTAAGCCCTCAAACCGGCGGCCGCGGAAGCCTCACCCGGTCTCCCGCTACCGGCCTGCTACCTGCTCGCAGCCTCCGCCTCGCGCAGGCGCCGGCTGAGGGTTTCGAGCAGCCGGTAAGTGACCTCGGGATGGTCGTGCAGGAACGGCTTGAAGCCCCATTCGGGAACGGCCGCGAGAATCAGGTCGGTGCGCGCCGTCACGCTGGCACTGCGTCCCTGATGGTCGAGCAAAGCCATCTCGCCGAAGTGGTCTCCGGGACCGAGCTTGCGGTGGCGGCCGTCGGGGGTCGCCACTTCGGCCTCGCCTTCCAGGATGACGAGGAACCCGACGCCGCCCTCGCCTCTGATCATGATCTCGGCGCCCTGCGGGTGCTTGATCTCGCGCATCTGCTTGGTCACCCGCTTGAGGTCGCCCGGGGAGAAGCCCTCGAAGATGCCAACCGGCTTGAGGTCCATCGGCGCGATTCTACTTCTAGAAGAGAGTCGTCAACCGCTTGCGCAGGAGCTTACGGCCAGGTTCCTCGCGGTAGGCCGGCAGGAGCTTGTTCACGCTCTCGTATCCGGCCTCGGTCAGCGATTCCGGGGTGTGGCCGGCGGGCTCGATCGGCTCGCCGATCACGACCTCGATCCGCTTGCGAAGCCAGAGGTCCTTCGTCCCCGATAGCGCGACCGGAACGACCGGCACCCCCGCCTTGAGGGCGAAATGCGCGAATCCCTTCTTGAAAGGAATCAGCCGGCCTTCGGCCGGTCCGTAGTTGCCCTCGGGGAAGATCGCCACCGCGCCGCCGACCTCGAGCGCCCTGTCGACGTGGCGGAACAGCGCCTTGTCTCCGTGCCGCTCGCGAACCACCGGCACGAAGCCGCCGGTTTGCCGGACGATCCACCATTGCACCTTGCGGGTGACCAGGATCGTCGGGTCGGCCAGAAAATGGATGCGGGGCTCGACCGGAAACAGCAGCAGCAGCGCGAACTCGTCGAGCCAGTTGAGATGGTTGGCGATGACGACGTAGTTCCCGGAATGAGGGATGTTCTCTCTGCCCGTCACGTTGAACCGAAAGACGAGGTGCATGAGCGGAACCGCGACCAGCCTGACCGCGCGATAGGCGATGGTCGCCTCGCGGCGGACGGGAAGCAAGTCGGCGGGCGGGAGAGCGGTCTGGGCCATTTCGTTGGCCCGGAGTCTAAAGCCCGCTCAGGAACTCCACGAGGGTTCGAAAGCAGCCCATCGACCTCTGCGTCAAACGCGCTGCATCGGTCAATGTGCCAGCCTCCCCGGTCGTCACGCGGCCGGACTTCTGGTCGGCGTCGACCTCGTTGATGAAGGCGTTCATCTGGTTGCACGCGGCGCCGGTGTTGCCGCGCTGGTAGGAATCAGCCGCGGCATTCAGCTTGACCTGCAAGCTGTTCTTCGGACCCTCTTTGAGATCCGTGAGGCCCTGCAGGTAGTTCCCGATCTTGCCCAGCGCCTGCAGCGGTGAAAGGACGGTGACCGTCGTGCTGGCCGATCCGGTCACGCCGTCATCGTCCTGGACCGTCAGCGTCGCGGTGTAAATTCCAGGAGCGGCGTAGGGGTGCGATGCGGTCAGGCCGGCCGGGGGGGCGGTCAGGGGGCTCGAGTTGCCGTCACCGAAGTTCCAGCTCGCCTTGTACGCGGTGTCCACTGTTAAGCCATCGTCGGTGGAGTTGCCGGAGAACGTGAGCGTCTGTTGGGTGGTCACGATCATTGGATTCGAGACCTGCAGGCCGGAGACGGTCGGCTTCGAGTCGACTGCGGCGATGGCCACGGAGACGATCGCCGAGGGAACGCCACCATCGTCGGTCGCCTGGAGGGTGACCGCGTATGAGCCCTCGTCGTCGACCTTGAGGACGTATGTGGCGCCAGTGCTGCCGGGGAGAGCGTTGCCATATTCGGTCGCCGTCCAGTTGAAGGTGAACACGCCGTTGTTGTCGTCCGCGCTGTCGCTAATGGCGGACGCCGTCAGGGTGATGGTCGCGCCCTCTTTGACGCTGGCTGGGGCGCCGTGGATTGTGGCCGTTGGCGCCTTGCGGTTGGACTCGGTCGTGAACGTGGCCTGGCCCGTGCCGCCGTTGACGTCGTCGGCCTTGATCGTGATTGTCTGGCTGGGCCCTTCATCAGTTGCCAACCCGGTCCACGTCCAGGTTCCAGAGCTCGCCGGGGTGTAGTTGAGTGTGCCTGACGATGCGGTCAGGTGAGCCGTGAGGCCGAGGGCGTCCACGAAGGTGCCTGAGTTCGTCGGGGCTGTGCCCTCCGTCACCGGCGCGTCGCTCTTGACTCGCGTGACCGTTATGGCTGGGGCAGCGCTGGTTGCAGTGACGTAGGTCTTGAAGTCAAACACCTGGTTGGCCATGTACGTCCAGGTCGTGGGCTGGTTTCCCAACCAGACCTGCCCGCCTGGATAGACGCCGCCTCTGACGACAGCCCACATGACGCTCGTGCCGGGATTGGGCACGATGACGATGGCGTAGTGGCCGCCGGCGGTCACCTGATAGGCGGCCGCGATTGTGTAGGGGCGGTATAGAGAACAGCAGCTCATGGCGCCGGCGTAGCTGCCGACGCTGGAGCCGGCCATCGCGATCGGCTTGTCTGTGACAAGGCTCCCGGCCGGCACGACGTAAATCTTTCCGGCTGCGTTCCACATCCCTCCCAGCGGCAGGTCGACCTGATCGAGTTGACCCGTGTTCTGGGCGGTGAATGTCTGCGCCAGCATCTGGGTGCCGTTCGCTTGCAACCAAACGGTCGTGGGGGCTGTGAAGTGCGCATCGGGGCTGCCGGTGGCTTGGGCAGGCACCGCGACGGCCAGCCAGAGGCCGCCAGCCAACGCCAGCGTCGAGGCACGCCGGAGGGCCCTTCCAATGCGCCACGGGCGAATCATGAGTAGGACGACGCGGAGGTTATGAATTCATTGCGCCGTCGAGGCTTGTTTTTACCCGAGCGGCGCCGCCTCTATGAAGTCAGATTGCCTAGGGGAGCCGCCGGCGCGTTCGACCCCTGCCGTCGACGTGCGGCGCGTAGGTACGGTCGCCGATCCACTCGGCGGGGATGATCGCAAGGCGGTGCGCCATCTGGTTCATTTGGGACGCGTACTTGCCGCGAAGGTGCGAGAACTTCGTATACGCCTCCTCCACCGACTTGACCCTGAACCCCGCCTTCCTCAGTCGCGCGACAGCCTGCTCGAATTCATCGCGATCCACGAGCGGATCCTTGGTGCTCGTGAAGCGGAAGTACCACGACAGGTCCTCGACGAGGTGGTTGCCGACTGTGAACATCAAGCGCGCCGGCCCCTCTTCGTCCTCATCGACCGAGCTCATGACCAGGGTGGCGGCGTCCATGACCGCGCCGAACGAGTTCAGCCAGGCCTCGTTATCGTGGCTGGATCGAAAGTACAGAAGGATCGGGTAAGCGAGGTGGCTCTCGAGCACGGCTGCCGACCACCTTCGCCAGTCGTCGAAGGTCTTGACCAGCTCTTCCCGAAGCCCGCGCTCGAATACGGTCTCGAGCAGCTGGGTACCTGAGGGCGGAGCGCCCGCCAGTGCGTCGAGCTGTACGACGAGCTCCTCGCGCTCCTGGAACGATGCATATAAGGAGAAGAGGAGCGTGATCACCAGCGCCGCGATTCCCACCCCCGTCGCGCTTTCAAAGAGGATCATCACCCGGGCTCCCCAGCCGATGGGGACGAAGTCGCCATAGCTGAGGGGAACGATCGTGGTGGCCGAGAAGTAGAGCGACTCGCCGAAGCTGTCGAGCGCCGGACGGACCTGTGTCCGTAGGCCGTCGAGGATGAGGGCGTAGCCGAGCATGAAGGAGAGCGCCCACGTGAGGAACATCGCGATCACCGCCGACGGCCCAAACGTAGCCAGCCAGCTCTCCCTTCGGGCCACGCTCTCTATACGGCGCCCAACCCACTGCCACAACGTCCAGAACGTGATGAACAGGAGGCGAACCATGACGAACCTGTTGATCGACGGCCGCGGCAGGACAACGGACTTGAACAGGTCGTAGAACGTCCCGACGGCAAGCACGATGCCGACCACGACCTCGAGCCATCCCACTGCAGTCACAACGACGATCCTAGGCCTCTAGCCGCGAATCTTCTTGAGCCGGCGGGCGTCGATCGGCGCCCGATGGCCGTCGGTCTCGGGCCGCATCGAGTCGGCCGTCGACACTTGAGCCTCGAGATCGGCGATTCTCGCCTTCACCGAGTCGCGGGTCGACTCGACCAGCTGCCCGACATCGACGCCGAGGACCTCCGCCGACGCCAGCAGCGCCGCCGCGGGAACGACCGTCGTACCGCGCTCCCAGGCCGAGAGGGTTTGGCGCGCAATCCCGTCCAGCCGCATCTTGGCCGCGAGCAGGCGGGCGTATGCCTCTTGCTTGACCGGCTTGCCCCCGCCGGCGTCCAGCCTGCCTTGCCTCAGGAGGTTGCCGGCGAGCTGGTTGTGGGCCGTGTCGGCCAGCGCCTCTCGCAGATGCTTTCTCACGTAGCGGTGCTCTCAGATAGAGCATATCCCCCCAGTGCAGCCTGGCCGCGAATTGGGGCGAGCTCGGTGAAATCGCCTGCGGAGCGCGCTTTATGGTGGCTGTAAGCAGCCTCCATACGAGGCCGGTGAATCTGCGAGGGGAGTGTGAACATGGCCGCAAATCGCAAGGGTTGGTTTCGGCGCGGCGCTGTTGGCGCGGCGTTGGCGCTCGGGGCGGCGCTTCTGCCGTTTGCCACGAGCCAGCTGCCCGTCTACGCGGGATCAGGGAATCCGGACCCGGTCGTCGTCAGCGATACCGCTCCTGGGCCCGTCACGTGGACGAGCGACACCATGGTCGGCGCTTACGTCACCACCGACAACGCGGCACAGTGCTTCGATTCGACCGGCCGCCCAATCAACCCGCCCAACCTCACGGGCGCCAACGCCTGCGAGGTGTTCACGCTCACGGTCAACCTCTCGAGCTCGACGTTCTGGACCACTCACACCGGCGGAGTGAGCTTCCACTCAAACGAAGGGACCAACGACTACGACTTCTACGTGTTCGGCAAGAATGCGGACGGAACGAAGGGCGCGCTCATCACGGCGGCGGGAGCGGCCGGCGGCACCGGCGGCGTCGAGGACTTCACGATCGACAAAGCCCAGGGCAACTACTACGTCGCTGCTGTCGCCTTTGCGACGGCGACGAGCACAACGGGTACGTTCACGTTCTTCGTCGGGCCGTCGATTCCCAATGTGCCTCCGATCGTGACCAACCCTCCGGGCGTTTCACAGTTCCGGGCCAGCCACGACATCTTCACCTCCCACTCCGAGCCGCACATCGCGATGAACCCGCTGAATCACGCGAACCTGGTGGCGGGCTCCAAGCAATACGTCAACAACAAGCACTACCTCTTCCGGATCGGCATGTACAGCTCGTTCGACGGCGGTCAGACCTGGAGCGACGCGGGACACCTGCCGATTCCGACCTGCCCGGCGACGACCTTCTGCTCACCGCCACCGGACACCACACCGACAGCGTGCGCCGGCAACGGCCCGTTCAGCGCCGCGTGTCTGTTCACCACCAGCGACATCTGGATCAGCTTCGACGATGAGGGCAACGTCTACGGGATCGTTCTTGTCTCGCCGTCTTCCAACGTGGGCTCAGGCTGGGAGATGTGGATGTACAAGTCCACAGACGGGGGGCGCACGTGGCCGCTGGCGAACATGCGCGTGATCCACAACCACCTCAATGGGACTCTCAACAACTACTTCCTCGACGACAAGGACGCGATCGGGGTCGACAACTACACGCAGGCCGGCACCGGTTCGATCTTCGTGCCCAACCGGCCGCGCGACGGCCACATCGGAAACATCTACGCGTGTTGGGGCCTGGACGGAACTCAGGTGCCGACGCAGAACCAGGTGTTCAGCCGGTCGCTGGACGGCGGCAACGCGTGGAGCCAGCCTTTGATCATCTCGGGCGCGACCAACGCACGCGAGATCGGATGCCAGATCGGGGTTGCGCCCTCGGGGCGGGTGTACGTGTCGTTCTTCGTCTACGCCCTCACCTCTCCGGCGGAGGCGCCGTACGTGACCGGGATCGGCCAGTACCTGACATGGTCGGACGACCACGGCGCCACTTTTGCGGTACCGATCAAGGTCGCGGCCGTGAATCCGGTTCCAAACCACCTGCAGCCGGCGGACAACTTCCGGAACCTGTCTCTGCCCGGGATGGCCGTGGCGCCGAAGGACGGGACGGTTTACGTCACCTGGGCCGACGAGCACACCTCTGGGAGTGTTTCAGACGCTGACATCCTGCTCGTCAAGGGAACCGACCGCGGATTGGGTGTGCCTCCCAATTTTGGGTCGCCGCTGAATCCGCCAGTTCGGGTCAACCAGGATCCGGTCGGAAACGGAAAGGACCAGTTCCAGCCGCAGATCGCGGTAACCGCTTCGGGCCAGGTCAACATCAGCTACTTCGACCGCAGAAACGATCCGAACGACTTCTTCATCGACACGTACCTTTCGCGCTCCAACGATGGCGGCTCGACATGGACTGACCTGCGAGTCACGCAGGCGATGTCAGATCCGAGGATCAACCCGCCCATCGATGGCGCCGGAAACTACTTCTACGGCGACTACCAGGGATTGGTTGCCGACGACAACTGCGCCATGCCTTTCTGGCAGGACACGCACCTCGCCAACCTGCCGACTACGAACAGCAATTACTCGCCTTGGCAGGAAGTGTTCTCGGCCCGCATCCCGAATGGCAACAGCAAGTGTCCGAAGAAGTGAGGGTGAGCAGACCATGACCTGGCGCCTCGTCGAGCTCTAGAAAACGCGAGGGCGGGCCGCCGAGGCCCGCCCGCTGTTCTAACCGACTCGCGCGCGTTTAGACTCGCTGTGATCATCGACCTCTCAGATGGCAGCTTCGTCCTTCAGCCAGACCCCACGAGAGTGCGCCGCCGGC
>VBFD01000024.1:0-17259 GCA_005883585.1 Chloroflexota bacterium | reverse complement strand
TCCGCAAGACTTGACCTGGCAAACAAATGTTCGTATACTCCTCTCATGACAGTGGGGTGTGGGGGTGGTGTACGCGGAGTTGATCTCGGCCAGAGGCTGACTCAGCTCGCCTTCGCCGTCGACATCCTCAACCTCGAGTTCGCCAAGGTGGCCGCGGCCTTCGCCGAAACCACGGAATACGACGAGCAGGGCTTCGACAGCCCGATCTCCTGGATCAAGGCCAACTGCCACATGTCCGGTGGCGCCGCGGCCGATCGGGTTTGCGTGGGCGAGCAGTTGGAGAACATCGGCCAGAGCCGGATGGCGCTCGGTATCGGGGAGATCGGTTTCGCCCACTTCACGCACATCGCAAGGACGGCTGCCAAGGTCGGTGAGCGACTTGACGAAGCCAGGCTGCTGCGCCATGCGCGCAAAGAGAGCGTGGCCAAGTTTCGAAACACTTGTCTGCACGCCGAACACGCTGCCAACCCCAAGGGCGTGGTGGACGAGGAGAAGCAGGGTTTCGAGGCTCGAAGTCTCAACCTGTATAGAGCCGACGACGGCGTCGTCCTGATCAAAGGGATTCTCGACAAGGTCGGAGGCGCGGCGCTCAAGGCGGCGCTGGAGCCTCTGGCCAAGCGGGCGGGCAAAGCCGACGACCGCGATCGCGAGCACAGGCTGGCCGACGCACTGGTCGAGGCAGTCACCCATGGGCCCAACTTCGGGGCACAGAGTCAGCGGCCGCATGTGCAGGTGACGACCTCGCTCGAGACTCTTCTCGGTCTGATGGGTGCGCCGGCGGCGGAGATGGAGTTCTCGCTGCCGATTTCGTCGAAAGCAGTGGAGCGGTTGGCTTGCGACTGCACGATCACCCGGATCTTGCTCGGCTCGGAGTCGACCGTAATCGACGTGGGTCGGGCCAAGCGAGTGATCTCGGGACCTCAGCGCAAGGCGCTAAGGGTTCGCGATCAGGGCTGCGTTTGGCCTGGCTGTGACCGGCCGGCGAGCTTTACCTCTGGCCACCACCTGGCGCATTGGATTCACGGCGGGTCGACAGACCTGCACAACCTGGTCTTGCTCTGCTACCGGCATCACTGGATGGTTCACGAGGGCGGGTGGCAGATCGTGCGCACCGATGACGGGCGGGTGCTGACCATCCCGCCCGCCACCGGATTTGAATACCGACCCCGCGGTCCTGATTAGACGGTTCCCCGTCGCTACATCTGGACGATGGGGCGGACCTCCATGGCACCGACCTGCGCCACCGGGCATTTGGCCGCGTACTTGACCGCCTCGTCGAGGTCGGCCGCCTCGATCACATAGAACCCGACCAGCTGGTCGCCGTTCTTGTTGAATGGTCCTGAGGTGGAATCGGTGTGGCCGTTGCGGACGCGTACGGTTTTCGAGGTCGACGACGCCTGCACCGGGTCGCCGGCCTTGAACAGGCCTTTGCCGTTGATCTCATCGAAGTAGGCGTTGAAGGCGTTGTTCTGGGCGTCGAAAGCCGGCGTGCCCGGGTGGGGCATCTTCGATTCGTCGGCATAGAGAAGGTAGAGGTACTTCACGGATGACTCCTTATGTGGTCTCGCTACCCGAGGGCAGCGTCTAGACGGGCTTGGCTTGGGCCAGGACCTGCTCGCGACTGACGCCCTGCATGTGGTGAACCTCGCTGGCGTGCTCCTGCACGCCTTTCACGAGCTTCTCCTCGTCGTCGGTCTCGAGCACCCAACCGCATTCACATTCGACTCGCTTCTTCATGTCACTCCTTGGTCATGCCCGGCCTGGCGATGACATCATGGCCGGTGGGGTTTGGGGAATCTTTGGAGTCTGCCAGCGTTTCATCCTGCTCGACGTTCACGACCAGGCGCCAAGCGTTGCGCATGGCGATGGAGAAGAGGCCGAGGAGGGCATAGGCAACGTTCAGCATGGCCCCCGTTTCGCCTCGCAGGAGGCCGACCCCGCCGCTCAGCAGATAGACGTAGATGGCGAACGGCACCACCAGAAGCCAGAAGCTCTGCGCGAGCCGATGGCGGCGTCCTCTCTCCTGGAGCCTGAATACGGGCCACCAGATCCAGATGGTTCGCCACGTGGCGAAAGCGACGGCCACCAGGATGATCTCGCCGCGAACCCGCGCATCGAGAGACGGGATGAGGAACGCAAGCGACATGACGAAGGCAGTGGCCAGAATTGTCAGCGTGCTCTGGCCCAGCGCTGCCCACCGGTTCTTCGGGTCGGCGAAGACGCCGAGGTGCAGCTGCGTCGCGATGAACAGTAGGCCGACCAAGGTCGCGGCGCTCCCGGCCGCCGTCGCGAAGAACAGGTTCCAGTCACCCATCCCGCTGCGGATTATCGGCTCAGACCGGTAGATGCTGAGGATCTACCTGACCGGGGAGGTGCAGGTCGAGAACGGCGATCGCCTGCTGCGGGAGTCGAAGCTGGGCGGCCCGCAAGGCCGATTCGTTCTCGCCCATCTCGTCATGGAGCGTAAACGGGCAGTCACCCAGGCCGAGCTTGCCGAGGCCCTATGGCCGGAATCGCTGCCCGCCTCGTGGACCCTCGCGCTCAGCGCGATCGTCAGCCGCCTTCGCGCCGGCCTCGCGACAGCCGGACTGCCACGTGGCCGGATCATTGGCAATGCGTTCGGCTGCTACCAGTTCACGCCGCCCGGCGAGACATGGGTCGACGTCGAGGCGGCGCTGGCCGGGGTGGATGCCGCCGAGGGTGCGATCGCCATCGGCAACCCGCAGGCGGCATACGGGCCTTCGCTGATCGCGACCATCATCCTTCGGCGCCCGTTCCTTCCTGGGCAGGATGGACCGTGGGTCGATGAGCGTCGCGCCCTGCTGGAGGCGAGCTTGATCAGGGCGCTCGACTGCAGGGTCGAGGCGCTGGCGGCCAACAACGAGATGGTGCTCGCAGTCGCCCACGCCCGAGAGGCGGTGCGGCTCGAGCCATATCGCGAGTCTGGCTACCGGCGCCTCATGCGTCTGCTCGCCGCCAACGGCGATCGCGCGGATGCGGTGCGTGCGTACCAGCAATGCCGCGACCTACTCGACAAAGAGCTCGGAGTCTCGCCTTCGGCTGAGACCGAATCCCTATACGACGAAATTACTCGGCGCGCCCGAAAGACTTGATCTCCTCTAGCTCTTTCTCGGTCAGCTCACGCGGCGTTTGCCCTGTCTTCACCTTCTCTGATTCGACGTGATGCTTGATGGTCTCCACGATCTCGGGATTGGCCAGCGTGGTGATGTCGCCCGGGCTGGTGAAGTTGGAGATGCCGGCGATCACTCGGCGCATGATCTTTCCTGATCGAGTCTTCGGCATGTCCGGCACGATCCACACGTTCTTCGGCCGAGCGATCTTGCCGATGAGCCTGTCGATCGCGGCCGAGACCTTGTCCTCGATCTGCTTGCTCGGCTTGAACCCCGGCTTCAGGGCCACATACATCTCGACCGCCCGGCCCCGCAGCTCATCCATCACCGGCACCGCCGCGGCTTCGGCGACCTCCTCCACTGTGAGGGTCGCGGACTCGAGCTCTTTGGTGCCGAGCCTGTGCCCGGCCACGTTGATCACGTCGTCGACGCGGCCCAGGATTCGGAAGTAGCCGTCCTCGGCCTGCAGCGCGCCGTCGCCGGCGAAGTACGGCCAATCGTGCCAATCCTTGCTGTCCTTCTTCTTGTTGTACTTCGCGTAGTAGGTCTTCACGAACCTGTCCGGGTCTCCATAGATGGTCTGGAAAATTCCCGGCCAGGGGTTGCGGATCGTGATGTTGCCCGCCTTCTGGCTGCCTTTCGGGACGGGCTTGCCCTCCTCGTCGAGGATCTGCGGGAAGACGCCTAGGACGCCTGGGCCGCAGCTTCCAGGCTTCATGGGTTGCAGCGCGGGCAACGTGCTGCCCAAAAAGCCTCCGTTCTCGGTCTGCCACCACGTGTCGACGATGACGGCCTCGTTCTTCCCGACCTCCTGGTGATACCAGCGCCAGACCTCGGGCTCGATCGGCTCGCCCACGGTGGTCATGTGCTTGAAGTGGAAGTTGGCCGCCAGCGCCAGCGGCCCGTAAACGATATACGAGTGGCCCGTGATCCAGCCGATGTCGGCAAAGCACCAGTACGTGTCCTCGGGATGTATGTCCTGGTAGTACTTCGACGTTCCCGCCACGTATGCGAGGTATCCGCCGGTGCTGTGCTGACAGCCCTTCGGCTTGGCCGTCGTGCCGCTGGTGTACATGAGGAAGAGCGGAGCCTCGGCCGGCATGGAGACGGGCTCGACGGTCTTGCCCTTGTAATTGGCGATGAGCTCGTCGATGAAATAGTCCCGGCCGTTCACCATCTCGGTCTTCGATGAGTACTTGCCGGGATAGCGACGCCAGATCAAGACCTTGTCGACTTTCTGGCCCTGCTTCTTCGCCTCTTCTACCGCTTCGTCCGCTTTGACCTTGTGATCGATCAAGTCGCCGTTGCGGTAATAGCCGTCCATCGTGACGAGGATGTCGCTGCCCGAGTCCGCGATGCGGCCGCCGCACGCCGCGCCGCTGAAGCCGCCAAAAACCTCGGAGTGGATGACGCCGAGGCGGGCGCAGGCCAGCATCGATACGGGCAGCTCCGGGACCATCGGCAGGTGGAACGTCACCCGGTCGCCCGCCTTCAGCCCGCAGAAATCTCTCAGCAGCGCCGCGAACTCGTTGACGCGCTTGTAAAGCTCCTGGTAGGTGATCACCTGGGTCGTTTCCGCCTCGGGCTCGGGGACCCAGATGAAGGCAGCCTTGTCCCTGAACTTCGCCAGGTGCCGGTCGATGCAGTTGTACGAGGCGTTTAGCTTTCCGCCGACGAACCATTTCCAGAACGGCGCGTTGCTCGTGTCGAGCGTGGTGTGCCAGTACTTGTCCCAGGTCAGGAGATCGGCATATTCCTTGAAGCATTCGGGGAAGTTCGTCTCGGCGAACCGCTCGAATATGGCGGGGTCGTTCGCGTTCGCTTGGCCGATGAACTTCGCGGGCGGATGGAAATACTCTTCTTCCCGCCAGTGAACCGCGATCTCGGCCTCTGAGACCTGAACTTCACTCATCGCCTGACCTCCATGCACGAACCATGCTAATGGACGACCGGTGAGCTGACCTGGAGGGAGAGCGTCGAGACGAAGAGGCCGGTCGCACCGGCGACCGGCCTCTCCAAAAAGCTCAGCCGGCTGGGTTCACCTCGGTGATCCTGGTGTCCCAGTTGGCCAGCAGGGTGCGGGTTCCACCGCAGCTGGCGCCTGTGGCGACGTACTCACTCAGAGTGCACGTTTGCCCGATGTACTCCGAAGCCATCCAGATGTTGTTGTTCCCATCGACCACAGCCGCGCCGTAGTCGCCCCAGCGAGGTCGCGCCGGGTTGGGGTCGTTGAAGACCGCCGTCCCAGTGAAGCCGTCGGCCGGACCGATTCCCTGAGCCGCCACCTGCACCGCTCCGACGCCGTCGGCGGTGATCGATGCAAACGCTGCGCTCGGGAAGAAGTCCCTGCCCACGAGGGTGAAGGCCATCACGCCGTTGCCGTCCTTCGTGACCGCGATGGCCGGGTACGTGACGTTGTTCTGGCTGACCGCGAGGTAGCCGCTGTTGACCAGCGCGGGCCCGCCTGCGGCGCTCGGGTTCACGACGAACCACTCGACGCCTGCGCGGGTGTTCGCGGAAGAGTTGACGGCGGTGTCCAGGGCGCCCCACAGCTTGCCGGCCGCGAAAACGACCTGCTGCATACGCGTGTCGTTGCTGTCAAGCGCGTACTCGTGCTCGGGCGCGAAGGGGTCCGGCACTCCTAATACGAAGTTCGTCGCGCACGACTTCTTGTTCAAGCAGTCGATGAGCGGCGTCTCTCCATTCTTCTGCTCAGAGCGCGCGGGGACCACGTACAGCCCTGCGGTCAGAGTTTTGTGCGACAGAGTCAGGGTTGGGCTCGAGTTGAGAGATGACGTGTTGGTCAAGGACCAAACCAGGAGCTGGTCTGAGCGGCGCGGGCCGACGGCCACGCCGTTGCCATGCGCCTCATCGGCGGCGTTCGAGCTCATGAAGAACTCGGTGCCGCCGTTGGCCGTCGAGTTCAGTCCGGCGGGCGCGGTAGCCGGCCAGATCGTGAAGCCTGAGTTGCCGGCGTCCGCGCCGTTCGTGTCGAACTGGGTCACGGCGACGGTCGCCGCGAGGTTTTTCAGGGCTTGCTTGGAGACGGCGTAGACCTGCGCCCCGTGGAAGTCATTGCCGAAGAACGAGTACTCGTTGGTCGTGAGGTAGATGCCGTTGGCATCTGCGCCCAGGTGCGGGTAATCGCCCAGGCAGGCGTTCGGGTTGGTCGGTGTGGTCGCCTGGCCAAACGGCGGGATCCCGGTGCAGTGGTGGTTGGGCGTTCCCTGCGTCCCGTCGTCCTGGACGGGGATGCGGTAGATCGTCCAGCTCCCGGTTGGGTCGCTGGTCTGGCTGACCGCCAGGTCGAGGTGGTTGGTGCCGGTGAAATCGCCGCCGCGAATGTTGTGGGCGGGATCGTTCTTGGGGAACGTGTCGATGGTCAGGACGTCCGCGAACCAGCGGTTGGCGTCCTTGTCGAAGTAGCAGCTCGGGTCGGTTACGAATTGCCCGAATACGTTGGGCGTGCCGCGAATGATGGCCGGCGGGTAGCCGAAGAAGGTGTTCAGGTCCTCGACGCCCTTTGCGGCCGTCCCGTCCGGGTTGTAGACGCGCATCACGTCGTTGATGATCTCCATGACCAGGCCGTTGCCGACGCAAAGGCCCTGGTCTGGCGGCTCGAGCGTGAACTGATTGCCGCCGTTGGCCCGGCGCTGCTGGCGGTGGTTGAGGCCGTCGAATGTGCTCAGCACCGAGAGCGGTCCCGTGCTGGACACGCCCTGGCCGGCGGTCACCGGGACCGTCGAAACGTCCGGCGCTCCGTGCTCGATCGATCGGCTCCGGTTGACGCCGTTGCCTCCACCCGATGCTGCCGCGGCGCTTGCGCTGTCCCCTTGAACTGGTCCCAGCTCGGGTTGCTGTGAGCCGTTGTCCACGCCAATCGGCGTCGGGCTGAACGACGTCACCCCGGAAGCCGGGATCTGGCGCGTATCGCCGTTGCCGCCGGCGGGAACTGCCGCAGGTGCGAGAGCAAACGTGCCCGCGACCACGGCGATGATTACGTACCAAACAGTGCGCTTATGTCTGACCACGCCCACCTCCAGTGTTCGATGCCCAGCGCCCCTGGGTCGAGGCGCCCTGTGACCGATGGTAAGTTTGGAACGGCTCGCGCGTCAAATTGGCTATTTGCCTCCCCGACCGGGCGCCTTTATTCTTGAGTGTCTTATCGCGGGGGGTTGATTGTGTTGGGGTGGATTCCATTCCAGGAGGGTGTATGCACTTGGTAGGTCCACGTTTATTTCGCGTGCTATTCGGGGGGCTGGCCACGACGGCGGCCTCGGTTTTAGTGGCCGCTTCGGTAAGCGCCGGCGGTTCGTCAAGTCCTCAGGTTATCGACGACTCGCAGCTACAGGCACTTTCGACAACTGTCGGAGGCGCTTCGCCGCTTCCCACGACGCAGACCGTCCAGCACTGGTTCGGCCAGACGCTCAACCCGAACAATGGGGTCACGTATGGCTACAACATGGTCGGCGCAGACCCGAACAGCTGCTCCGGCTCGGCGTGTTCGGCGACTGTTGAAGCCGACATCACTCCTCTCATCGTGAACATCCAGGGACTGACGTTCGACGGCAACCGCGTGCTCGCCGCAACCCTGGCATCCCCGCAGTTCGCGACGAGCGATTACGGCTCCACGCCTTTCGCGACCGCGGCAGGCGCGTTTCCAAAGACCCCTCTAAAGATCCAGGGCCCCGGCGGGATCCTTTCGCAAGGCGACGCCGGCAAATCGCTCCAGCTCCAGGACGCGACCATGCGCGCCCAGTTCAACAAGACCGGCTCGAGCAGCTTCCACCTGAACCTGCACCCGAACATCATGCCGGCCGTGACGATCGACGTTCCGAGCAGCCAGGGAGTTCTGCTCCAGAGCGGGCGTGGCGTGATCTTCGCCGACATCAGCATCAGCTGGTGGGTGACACGGATCCAGAACCTGCAGGTCACAGCTGACCCGACGCACCTGCCCATCTACCTCACCGACAGCGTCCTGCTCCATATCGGACCGAACGTGTTCAACTGCTGCGTGATCGGGTTTCACGGCGCCGCGCTGGTGCCAGGCAGGGGGGCAGGAGCCACCCACGGCAACGGCAGCCAGCCGGTTCAGACGTACGCCTGGGCCTCGTGGGTCCAGCCTGGTATCTACGCGCGACCGAACGGAGGCACCAACTGGGCGCTGCAGGACATCCACGCGCTCAGCCACGAGGTCTCCGAGTGGGCGGACGACCCGTTCACGAACAACTTCGTCCAGCCCTGGCTGACTCCAACCGCGCCACAGTACGGGTGCACCGGCATCCTCGAAACAGGCGACCCGGTCGTGGCCATCGGCTTCGCCAAAGGCACCAACACGCTCGACCAGGGCCCGAACCCGAACGGTACGCAGAGCGCCGACGGGTACTACCACCCTGAGGACGAGGTCTATCTGCCTTGGTTCATGCGCACGGCTCCAAACACGGTCTCAGAGCCTACGCAAACTGCCTCGGCAAACATTGGCCGTTACACGCTGATGGGCTCGCTGAACCCGTTCACGGGCTTCCACGCGCCGGCCACAGGTTGCTGACAACCGACTGACCTCACAATTAACGGCCCGGGCTCCGAGTCCGGGCCGTCTTCTTTGTTTCGGAAGGATCCTGAACCGGAGGCAGTTGAACTAGGTCTATGAACAGGCTGATCGACCGCTACGCGGTCGTGTTCGTGGCGGTGGCGGCTACGCTTTGGGCCTCGGACGCCTACTTCCGCAACCAGTTGGTGCAGCACCTGTCGCCGACGCAGATCGTCGTCGCCGAAGATGCGCTCGTCACCCTCTTCCTGCTCCCGGTGCTGATCCGGAGCCGGGGCGAGCTCAGGAAGCTCGGCCCTCGAGGCTGGCTCGCAGTCGGAATCATCGCGGCGGGGGCGCAGGCGCTCGCGACCATCCTTTTCACGGCGTCATTCTCTATTGCAGCCCAGCATCAGCTGTTCGCCGAGACGTTTGTTCTCCAGCAGACTCAGCCATTGATCGCGATCGTCCTCGCCTGGGTCGTGCTCGGCGAGCGGCGCCGTCCCTGGTTCTGGCCCGCAGCCGTGGTGGGGATTGCCGCCGTCTACATGGTTCTGTTCGCGAGCGATCCGTTCTCGCCGGTGACCGCGCTGCAGAACGGCCGCCTCGAGGTAGGGCTGTTCGCCCTCGGCGCGGCAGCGCTTTGGGCCAGCGGCACGGTGTTCGGCCGCTTTGCGCTCGGATCGATCTCTTTCTGGAGCATGACAGCGCTGCGCTTCACGCTGGCGCTGCCCGTGCTGGTGGTTGTGGTGTTGGTGCAAAGCGGGCTCGGCGGCTTCGGCCACTACCGCATGAGCGACTTCCTCCCCAACCTCCTGGCCATCGCCATCGTGCCCGGCCTGCTGGCGTTGCTCCTGTACTACCGCGCGCTGTCGAAGACGCCGGCCTCGCTGGCGACCGTCGCCGAGATGGCCTACCCGGTGGCGGCGACGCTGATCGCCTCGGCGCCTCCTCCGTGGGGCTTCAACCAACCTGTCTACCCGGCCCAACTTGTCGGCACTGCGTTGCTGCTGGCCGTGATCTTCTTTCTCAACTGGACACGAGAGAGGGCACCTTCTGTCGTCGTCCGGCCGGTACCCGTCGCCTAGAATTCGCGCGAATGTCGAATTGGTGATTCGCCGAACGTCGTACCTGTGAGGAGAAGAGATGGCTGAATACGGGACCTCGGTCGATACCACCGCGTCACCTGACAAGGTCTGGAAAATCTGGTCCGACATGTCCACGTGGGGCGATTGGAATCCCAACGTCTCGACGATGGAGTGGGCGGGCGGACTTCAGTCCGGCACCACCGGGGTCATGAACACTCGCGCCGGCCAGCATCACAAGATGAAGCTTCTCGACGTGGTGCCGGGCCAGAGCTTCGCGCTCGAGACCAGCGTGGTGCCGCTGACTTACTTTCGATTCAACTGCCGCATCGGTTCTGCCGGCGGGAAGACGACGGTCGGCCAGTGGGTCGAGGTGAAGGGGCCGCTCGGACCGATCATGGGCGGGATGATGGGCCCACAGGTTTCGAAGGAGTTCGGAACGCTGCTCAGCAACCTGGCGAAACGCGCGGAATCGTCTTAGGGCAGTTTCGACAGCGCCGCGGTGATCGCTTCGGCCTCGCCCGGCTTCAGGCGCTCGCCGAAGTTCTTGTCGAGGCTCGACAGGAAGACTGCGTGTGCTCTCGTGAAAGCCGCCTCACCTCTGGCCGTCACGTGGGCGAACACCCCGCGCCGATCGGTGGGGCAGGAGCGGCGCTCGATCAGCCCGGCTTTGGTCATCTGCTCGAGGCGGCGCGAAGCTCCGCTGTTGGTGATGCCCGCGAGTTTCGCAAGATCCTGGTAGCGCATCATCCCGCCCGGTGCGCGGGAAAGGTTGAGGAGCACCTCGTACCACGCCAGCGGCATGCCCGCCTCGGGCACCATGTCGCGCTCGAGTGCGGCCGCCACGGACGTATGTGCGCGCGCCAATCCTTCCCACACCTTCGCCACGCTCGAGGAGCGGGCTGCGTTCTTCACGGCGCCTATGGTACTCACGCCTCTGTGAGCCATCTACATAAATAGAAGGACGAGGCCGGGCGGTCCGACCTCGACCCTCCGCACCGCTTACGCCTGGGCGAGCTCGGCGGCCTTGACCACGATCTCGCTTTCGATGTCGAGCTTGATAGTGTGGCTCGCGATCGGGATGGCGCCGGCGATACCGTCCCAGTTGAGCCCGAAGTCCATGCGGTTGAGCTGGCCCTTGACGCTGATGCCGAGGCGCTCCTTGCCGCCGGTCATCGGATCCGGGACCCGACCCTCGAGGGTTGCGTCCAGCACGATCGGCTTGGTCACGTCCTTGATGGTGAGGTCGCCGTGCACGCGAAACTTCTCGTCGTCCACGGGCTCGACGCGGTTGAGCTTGAAGGTGATGTAGGGGTACTTCTCGGCCTCGAAGAAATCGGCCGAGCGAAGGTGGTTGTCGCGCATCTCGGTGCGGGTGTCGACGCTCGCTACCTCGATCCGGATCTGGCCCGTGATTTTCGTGGGGTCATCTTCCGGTCCTTCGAAGCTGGCATCGAACTTGTTGAACTGTCCGCGCACCGTGGACACCGCCAGGTGCTTGGCCGTGAAACCCACGGTGGTATGCGCTTTGTCGACTTCGTACTTGACCATCTGGTCCTCCTGGAATGTTGGTGGCGGAACGGTTCCGCAGCTACCAGGATCTACTTGCTTGCGCAAGCAACTATTCCAGGGGGCCGTGGTGGGCGGGTGCTAGCGCTTCTTCAGGCAGAACCAGGCGGCAGACGCCCGCATCATGGCCGGCGTGCCAGATTCGCTGGGCTTAGACCAGAGAAGGTCCCAGGCTTGGCCGAACCGCTCTCGGAGCTCCGACTCGCTCACGCCGGAAGGTACGGGTGGCAGCGCGTGCGTGAACTCCATCATGTAGAGAGTCGCACCGGTCGCGGCCAATGGCGTCACGCCTTGCGCGTACCTCGCACGCTCATCTGACTTGAGCCCGTGGTAGCACCCAAAGTCGTGCAGGAGCGAATATCCGGGCTCAAGCCCGAGATCGCTCAGCCGCGTGACATCGCCGAGCCGAAAGTCGACCTTGACCCCCGCTGCCGTTGCTCGGCGTTGCGCTTCGCGGAGCGCGCGTGGCACGGCCTCGACGCCCGTCACGTCCCAGCCGTGAGATGCCATATAGATCGCCTTGGTTCCCAGTCCGCTTCCCAGGTCCAGGGCCCGAGCGGGCGGAAGGGCGTCGGGACCTTCGATCACGGCTTTGAGCTCGGCGGGCATCTGACGATCCCAGGGGGTGAAGCCCACGGCGTACATGAGCCGGTACATAACGCCCATCAGATACTCGCGCGCCGGCGGAAGGCCTCGGTCTCCTTGCGCCACGTCCAGACGATGCCGGCAACCATGGCGATGGCGAAGATCGCGAGCGCGACCGCGAGGAGGATCGGACCGATTTCGCCCGCGCCGATCGCGGAGCCGAGCGGGCCCCAGTCCACGGTGGCCGCTCCATTGAGCCACGCTATGAGGCCGAGCGCGAAGGCGAAGACCCCGAGGGTCCAGCGTTTCTCGGACGGTGACATCTGGGCGATGTCGAAGCGCCGCTGTCGTGCCGTCACCTGGAAGCGGCCAAGGTTGGCGACGAGTACGAGCCACAACGCGAGCATCACGACGCCGATGGTGAACGCGATCGTGGGCGTGGCGGTCCGGTCGATGGGCGAAAGATCGGCCGCTCCGGCCCAGGCCGCAAAGGGCAGCAACCAGATGATGCTGGTGATGGCGGCAACTCCAGTGCGGCCGTAGCGATCGACAAGCCTGTTCATGTGGGTTTCAGATACCTCCGCGCCAAATATTGCTCGAATGTGATCGTTCCGTCGCGATGTTCGGGAGCCAGGGCTGCGCCGGCCGAGAACTGGCGGCTGACTTTGAACGGCATTGGTAGGTTGACCAGTCGCTTGTCGGGCCTGCGAGCCGCGAGCCAGGACGTCGCGAGGCTCTTGAAGTCCCTTGGTTCTGGGCCCCCGAAATCGGGCAGCATGCCGGCGGGTTTGGCTTGGGTCGCAATGTCCACCAATCGCGCCGCCACCTCGGTGGTGTCGACGGGTTGGAACTGCCACGTGAAAGGCACCAACGCGATGCGAGGCAGCCTGCTCATGCCTTCAAGGAACACATCGATCAGCGTGTGAAACTGGGTCGCGCGCAGGATCGACCACGGGACGATGTTCTCTCGCATCACCGCCTCGGCCTCGAGCTTGCTTTTGTAGTAGGGGTACGCGACTCCCTCCATACCGACGATCGAGATGTATACGACGTGGCGGATGCCCGCCTCCCGCGCCATCGCGAGCAACCTCCGCGTGCCAAGCACATCGGTGGCCTGGTATTTGCGCGGCGATATCGGATCGGACGCGGCATGGATGATCACGTCGATGTTTTTCACCGCCACTTCGAGTCCGGCGCCAGTGACGAGGTCGCCTTGCACCCAGTCGTCGCCCTCAGCGTGCTTGCGGCTGAGCACGCGAGCGCGATGGCCTTCGTCGATGAGGCGTCGCACGACCTCGCGGCCGAGCGCGCCGGTTCCACCGGTGACGAGCACGTGCATGACTGCGGTGAGCTTATGTGGTCGAGCTGATCGCGATGCGCTGGAAACGAGCTCGGAGCGGCACCGCGAGTCTCACGACGACGTATGTGCCGAACGCGAGCGAGGTGATGAAAAAGCTGACCGGGTGCGGCGAGTAAAACGCGATCGTCAATCCGAGCCATGTGAACGCAAGCGCGAGGGCGCTGCCGATGGCGATGGCGACCCCTGGCCGGCACGTGAACCTCACGGCGATCGCGGCGGGCGTGACGATGAGGGCGAAGATGAGCAGCACGCCCACGACCTGGACGGCTTCGGTCACGGCGACGGCGAGGATCGCCATGAATGCGATGGACAGAGCAGTCACCGGCACTCCCTTGGCGGCGGCGAGGTCCTCGTCGACCGATGAGAAGAGAAGGGGCCGGTAGAGGGCAATGATTGCTGCCAGCGTTATCAGTCCGGCGACCAGCGTCACAGTCACGTCGGTGGTGCTGATGCCGAGGATCTCGCCGAAAAGGATGGCGTAGGCCGCCGTCGCGTAGCCGCGATAGAGCGAGATGAACAGGACACCGAGCCCAAGCGTCCACGCGAGAACGATGCCGATCGTCACGTCGCGCTCGCGCAACCGGCTGCCCAGAGCGCCGATCGTGACACCGGCGCCGAGCGTGAACGCGAGGAGTCCGATGATCGGGTTGAGCGAAAGCACCACCGCTCCGGTTGCGCCCGCGAAGCCGATGTGCGAAAGGGCGTGCGCGGCGAACGCCGTTCCGCGAAGCACGACGAAGTAGCCGATGGCGCCCGCGACGATGGCGATGATGGTGCCCGCCTCGAAGGCATGGACCATGAACTCGTAGTGGAAGAGGTCACCCATGCGGGTGGCTGACCTCCTCTTCGAGTCCAACCACGAACACTCGCCCGCGGCTGTCGCGCAGGACCTCGACCGGCGATGAGTAGATCCGCGACAGCGATTCGGAGGTGATGATCTCGGCCGGCTCGCCCATGGCCAGCTTGCCTTGAGCGACATAGAGGACGTGGTCGATGTGGGGAAGCAGCGGGTTCACGTCGTGCGCGATGAGGAGGACGGTGAGCTGCCGTTCACGAGCCACCGCGCTGATGAGCTGCACGATGGCCTGCTTGCATATCCGCGGGCATCGACTGAAGCGATCGAGCTGTCGACCGCGTTTTCCACTTGGGCTCGGCCGGCCAGGCGCACACCCCACTTGTGGCCATCAACTCCTAGAGCGACAAAGTCGCGGCCCCGAATCGAAAGCTCGGGGTCGAAGGTCGAGCCTTGGGGCACGTAGCCGATGCGAGGGTTTCCGCGCCTCGGAGCTTCACCGAGCACTTCGATGACGCCCGACGCCGGTGGGAGCAGACCGAGGATGAGGCGCACCAGCGTCGACTTTCCTGAGCCGTTGGGCCCGAGGATGGCGGTGAACGACCCGGCGGGGACGGTGAAGCTTGCATTGGCCCAGATCGCGCGCGATCCGTAGCCTGCGGCCAGTTCGCGAGCGACTATTGCGGGCTGTTCCGCCATCTCAAGACTGCAGCCTCAAGGCGGTCTCCAGCTGCTTCAGCTGCGCCAGCTGCCAGTCCTGGAACGTGGCCGTGAGCGGCTGAAGGGTCTCGGAAACGCCCACGAGCGGGATCTTGTTGGATTCCGCCAGCTGCTTGATATGTGTCGTGACCGCGGTCACCGTTTGGTTGTTGTAGACGAGCACTTTGATCTGGTGTTTCGTCACCTGGTTCTGGAACTCGACGACTGCCGCTGCAGGCGGGTCGTTGCCCTCGGCCACCGCGTCCATGAACTCGGGAGGCGAGATCAAATTGAGGCCGAGCAGCGCGGCCATGTAGAAGAAGATGCTCTCCGTCGATCCGATCGCGACGCCCGCGTACCTGTCTCTGATGTCCGCGATCTTGACGAAGTAGGGTTCAAGGGCGTGGCCGAACGCGGTGCGCTGCTGGTCGAAGTAGGAGGCGTTGGCGCGGTCGATCGACTTGTACGCGGCGGTGATCGCATTGGCGACCTGGATTACGTACTGCGCGTCGTACCAGAAGTGAGGGTTGTCGCCGGCCTTCTTGCCGACCAGATCGGCGACGTTAAGCACCTGGCGGCGGCTGCTCGAGTTGGCGTCGAGAAGCTTCTTGCCCCAGTCGTCATAGCCGGCGCCATTCAGGATCACGAGGTCGGCCTGGGCGAACGCGCGGGCGTCGTTGGTGTTGCTCTCGTATTCGTGAGGGTCGGCGTTCGGATCCGTCACCACGCTTTGGACGCTGACCTTCGAGCCTCCGAGCTGCATGGCGATGCTGCCCCAGAAGTTCTCGCCCGCGACGACGTTGAGCGCGCCCGCACTTGCGGTCTGCCCGCCACCGCACGCTGCGCTTGCGCAGATGAACGCGACAGCACTGAGGACGACCGCGGTATTTCGTAGCATCCCTGGCAGTATTGCACAAACGACTTGCGCAACTTCAGTGCGTTAGAGCGTTATGATCTCGATATGCCTAGACCCAGCCCGGTGACGGACGCCGTGCGAAACGTATTCGAGGGCGAAGGAAGACACGCCTGGACCATCGATCAGCTGCACGAGGTCGTGTGCGGAGCGTTGGGCGCGGCCGACTACTCGAGCGTCTTTCGCGCCGTCACGACGATGGAGCGCGAGGGCGCGATCCGGCGCATCGACCTGGGCGACGGCAAGGGGTACTACGAGGTGGGAGAAGGCCATCACGAGCACGTTCGCTGCGATTCGTGCGGGCGCGTTGCCGAAGTGCCGGGGTGCGTTCTCGACGACGCGACGGCGGGTGTGCAAAAGAGCACGGGATTCGTGGTCACGAGCCATCAGCTCGTATTCGGTGGGCTCTGCCCGAGGTGCGCGAAGAGCCGGCGCTAGGCGGCTGCCGATCCTCCGGGGCCAAGGTGCTTCCCGAAAAAGGCCATCACTCGAGACCAGGAATCCTCAGCTGCCGTCTTGTCGTACGCGCGTCCGGTCTCGTTGAAGAACGAGTGTCGGGCGCCGGCGTAGATCTTGATGTCGTGGTCGATCCCATATCGACCGAGCGCCGCGTCGAGGGCGCGGCCGGCGCCGGCGGTGAAATCGTTCCCGGGGTATGAGCCGACGACCGGGCAAGCCCGACTCACGGCGTCGATCGGCCTCGGGTTGCTGGCATAGAACGGGGCGATGGCTTTCAACCGGTCGTCGGTGCACGCCCACGCGATCGCGAAGCCGCCGCCCATGCAGAAGCCGATGGCGCCGATCCGCTGCGGATCGACCTCGGGCATCGCGGCCAGGTGGGTGAGGGCGGCTTTGAGGTCGCCGATGCCGGCACGGTTCACCGACCCACGCAGCATTCCGGCCATGTACCGCGCCATGCACAGGGCGCGGTTGCGATCTGCGAACAGATCGACGGCGAGCGCGGCATAGCCGCTGCCGGCGAATCGGTGGCAGATGTCCTTGATGTTGTCGTTGAGGCCGTACGCCTCGTGGATGACGACCACGCCCGGGTGGGGGCCGTTGCCGTCTGGGAGTGCGACATAGCCGCCGCCTTTGAGTGTCCCTCGATCGGTCTCGCGCGTCTTCATGTATGTCGCCCCGAAAGATGGTATCGAGGGCGAAAGGTCGGGTCGGAACTGCGGGGTATCATCACTTCCTCCAGCACCGTGGGGCCGTGGCGCAGCTGGGAGCGCGTCTGACTGGCAGTCAGAAGGTCAGGGGTTCGAATCCCCTCGGCTCCACCACCACAACATCTGGTATCCATCAAGCCCGTTGCGGAGTTGGTGCAGGCTTCGTCGTCGCGTGCTGCGCGGTTTCCGACATGACCACGGGTTTCGTGACGATTCAGATCGGGTGTTGCCCGTCCCTCGACGCCATGAATACGGGGCATGCGGCAGTGACCTGGCTCAGCACCGGTCGGGATCGGATCGATCAGGGTGCGGCGATTTGCGCGCGGATGGCGTCCCTGCAACGGGGGTTGGGATGAGCTCGGGCGCCGCTGATGGACTTTGTGAACTCCACACGTCGGCGAAACGCTTTGGCAACCTGGAGGCTGTCA